>CAYORQ010000001.1:0-38033 GCA_964406425.1 uncultured Candidatus Saccharibacteria bacterium
AGGTCCCTGGCCGCTGGCCTTGAGGTATATATATCCCTCAGCAGAAACTGGCACCGTAAACTGCTGAGTAGTAATGACGTTAGCTTTATAGGCTAGAGTGCTTGGCGGATTCGGGATTGCATTACCTTCTTGTAAGTCAAGGTAGCCATCCGTAGTGGGTCTAAAGACAGTAGCGGTCACAATTATAGTACTGACATTATTAGCTGGCAGGGCGCCTACACCAAGTATCTTGATGCGCTGTTCGACATTAGCAGCAAGGCTAGTTGCAGTACCTATCTTTGAAGCCGCTCGCGTATCCAGTACTCTGGTTGGTGTGATTGGTGTAAATTCACCTTCGGAGCCTGTCATAGTGACGCCCGCTCGACTGAAAAATACAAAATAAATGCCCGCACCAGCTATTAGAACAACAAATATAGCTAGCAATGCTATTTGTAGCTTTTTGTTTATTTTTTTACTCAATGGCAAATTGCCAGTTGGCCCACCATGGTGCTGCGGGTTACCGTGGTTCGGCTGTGGAGGCGTGTTGCTGAGTGGTGGCTGCGTCGGGTCGGCGGTTTGATTGTTTGGGGTAGGGGTTGGTGATATCAAGGTCGATGGGGGTGTCATAATAATACTCCTTTGCTTTAAATATCTAATTAAGAGCTACTTTACGCTTTTAATTGACATTGTGCAAACAGCTAGCGCTTTATACGATATTAAACAAAAGCATTTTCAGTTATAATAAATAAATATGGACAAAGACAAGCTTAAGCTTAGCCAATTTGAAGATTCACTAATAGATGCCAACTCCACCACTCCGCTGGTGGTAGCGACGGCGCTACTAATTGTGCTCGGCTACTTTACCAAGACGCTCTATGCCACCAATCCGTACCTCATCTGGCCAACTGTGGCTGTGCTGGTGCTATTCTCATTTACGCACTATATACCTGCCCTTGAATTTACCAAGCGGCATGTCCTGTACCTTGGCTCTTATCACGTTGCGTTGGCTTTTGTGATGATTGCTATAGTGCCGACGCTCTCGTATTACCTAGTGCTGTGGATATTGCTCGGCTACCTCAACGACTACTACTACCAAAAGGTTGGTCTGGTAGTCAATATTGTGTTTATGTCGATAGTCGTCGTGGTAGGTGTGGCCTACCAGCAGGCGCCGCTGAATATCGATAAGCTCATTAGCACCCTGCCCTGGCTAACCGTAATGATAGGCACTGTGCTGGTTCTTAGTAAAATAATTCTTGGTACAAAACAGTACCGCGAGAGTCTTTCTGGCAAGATGGCCAAGGCCGAATACGAGCATTTGCGTCTGGTGGCACTAATAAATAGTATGTCCGAGGCTGTGATTGCGATCAATGATAGCGGCAAAATAAATGTCTATAACTCTGCTGCGCTGGAGCTATTTGATACCAACGATAGTATCGAGGACCACAGCATTGGCGATTACCTGAAGCTATATGACGCCAACAACAAGCCGGTCGATATCATGGCTGTCGCGGGCTCAATTGCCTACTCGTCCAAGGTGTCGGATTATTACACCAAGGTTGGTAATGAGGTTATAAGCCTCGAGATTAGTATTAACCGTACCAAGCTCGACAACCCGATAACTCATGAAAACGGCTACACCTTTTTGCTCAGAGACATCACCAAGCAAAAATCAGTAGAAGACGAACAGAGTGATTTTATTGCAGTTGTAAGCCACGAGCTGCGAACGCCGGTTGCGATAGCAGAGGCCAACATATCGATGGCCGAGATGGCCACCAAAAAACAGCTTGGTGAGAGTAACCAAACTGTCGCTTCGATTAAAAAAGCTCACGACCAAGTTATATCACTAGCAGAAATGGTCAATGACCTCTCGACACTATCTAAGGCCGAAAAAGAAACTGACAAGTTTGAAGTAGAGGTGTTTGATGTTGGCCTGGTGCTAGATGAGCTCAAAACTATCTTCACCAACCAAGCCGAGCGCAAAAAATTGTATATCAAATTCGAGACGCAGCCGGACTTGCCAAAAGTGGCAACCTCGAAGCTGTACCTTAAAGAAATAATCCAGAACCTAATATCGAACGCCATCAAATACACCCGCGAGGGTGGGGTTACTATCGTGACCGATGTCAGCAACGATGGTCAGGTCCAGATATCTGTCAACGATACCGGAATCGGAATATCTAAGTCTGAGCAGAGAAAAGTCTTTGAAAAGTTTTGGCGCTCCGAAGATCCGCTAACCAGAGAGTCCGAAGGCACTGGGCTGGGTTTGCATATTGCCTCAAAACTGGCTGCTAGGATTGGCTCGCAGCTAAAATTTAATAGCGAGGCTGGTTCGGGTTCGGTGTTTTATTTGACAGTACCGACAGGTCGGACCAACACTACCGACAAATCCGCTGTGGTTAAAAGTGAAGTTGAGGGTGCTCTTTAGGGCTTTGGTTTGCTACCGTAAAAGGTGCTACCAACTATTAGAGCTACAACTAGTGCAGCTATGGCGATGGTTAGGTATTGAAAAGCCAAATCGGAGTTCGTAATAACTAATGGACGCAGACAAGACAAAACGCCGACCATAAATAGTGCTGCTCCCAGCAACATGGTGCGGCGCTTGCTTTTGTTATTAGCTATTGCTAGGGCTTGGTAGATAAACATTGCGCCGATTAAAAGTAAGCAGGCGTATTGCAGTGATGTTGCTATATCTAGCGCCGGCCTGGAAACATAATTTATAGCCCAGAAGCCATTAGGTAGCTGCGAGATTGTTGTCGGGGTGGCAATATTTTGGGTTAGCGATAGGTAGCTAGCGATCATAACTAAAATAATATCGAAAGCCACTATTAGGTTTGCCCCCAGCTTACTTTTGGGTGAGTACAGTCTGGCGACTGCTAACCATAAAAAAAATAGCGCCATGAATTGGAATAAGCTACCAGCAATAGTCGAGTATGTTAGTATGGTCGAATCGTCCGAGATGATTGGACCCAGGCCATAGGCCAGCAAACTGAATGTAAAAAATATGCCCATCCAGCCGATGCATCTATCGAGCAAGTTGCCGGTAGCCCTGTACTGCCTCAGGCCCCTGATGCCCACAAAAAGCACGATCGGAATGCCGAAGTACCAGTAAAGTGAGTTGATAGTAATACGCATAATGCTTGTAAGATAGTATAACAAACTGTAACTACTTATGGCTAATTTTGTTGTAAATAGGCAAAGATGAGTGTAATATTTAAAGCATGAAAGCTATAAAAGACTCCAACACAAAAATAGATAAGAGCAGTACTTTTCGCTGGTTTATTTTGGCGCTTATCGTGCTCACCAGCCTAATATCATTTGGTGGTGGCCTGCTGCCGCTTTTAATATATTTTTTGCCGGCTATATTTATTTTTATGCACGGCAGTAAGTACTTGGGACGCAAAAATATTATATTGTTTTTTATTGTGATATTTATAGTTAGCTACACCACTGAATACCTTGGCGTTAGTACCGGGAAGATATTTGGCGACTACTACTACAATTTGCTAAATAACGGCCCGCTCGTTGGTGGGGTTCCGCCACTAGTGATGCTAACCTACTTTGCCATCACCTACTCCACCTACTGGGTCGTTCGTATCTTGCTTGGTGATTTTAAAATAATCAAAGGCCAAAAGATAGTTTGGTTTGCTTTACTGGGCGGGTTAATAGCCACTCTCACCGACCTCGCTGCCGATCCCGTAAACTCGACTGTTAATAAGGTTTATATCTGGACCAATGGAGGTATATTTTTTGGTGTTCCCTACCTTAACTTCATTGGGTGGCTGGCAGAAATTACAATATTTTTTATTATCATATCAGTTATTTTTGCCTACATTACAAAAGCTCCCAAATCAGAAAAAGCCCCCAGCAAGAGTTTTCAATTACAACCAATTGTGCTTTTTTCGGCACCTATACTACCTATAATACTGCGGCCAATCTGGGGCGAGCAGCCGGCCGATATTAGAGCTGCGATGTCACTAATTGCCTTATTTGGGCTGGGCTCGATTATTTTGCTGGCTACCCTGAGAGTTTTCTGGAACAACAACTCGAAGTAGCTGCCAAGCAATGAGTTAGCGTACTCGAGACTTGGCTTCGGGCTTAATGACTGCGCCAATAATCAGATACACCAATACGCCCGGTATGATGCCCGACATAATAACTAGGATTGCTGCAATAATTCGGGCCAAGGCTTTGTCAAAACCAAAATAATCGGCAATGCCACCGACCACACCGAGTACTTTTTTGTCGGTCGATAGTGTCAGCTGCTGTGGTGGTGTTTTTTTGTTTTTCATATTTTTTTTGGTTTGTCTTGGGAGATCTAATAATTGCTGGAGCCGACGAAGGGACTCGAACCCGCAACCTGCTGTTTACAAAACAGCTGCTCTACCAATTGAGCTACGTCGGCATGGTGCCGGGTGAGGGACTCGAACCCCCGAAGGCATAAGCCAGCTGATTTACAGTCAGCCCCCGTTGACCGCTTGGGTAACCCGGCATGCGTTTGGTATGGAGCCACCCGCGGGATTTGAACCCGCGACCCCTTCCTTACCATGGAAGTGCTCTACCCCTGAGCTAGGGTGGCTAATTTGGCAATTTACAGATACAAAAGCAAGTTATAGTCTACCAGTTTAAAGCAGTTTCTTCAAGGCTGGATTAGAGCTGAGGGCCTGTTTGGCCCTAACATTGGCTGGCTCTATCTTCAATATCGCCTTAAACATAGTTACAGCCTCAGAGGGCTGGTTTTCGTGTAAATACGCTTCCGCTAAGAGCAGCATAATAGATATGCCATCTGGCTCGAGTTCGAGTGCCCTACCTAGAGCCTTAATTTGCTTGTCGTAAGAGCCTATGACGCGGTAGATGCGTGCCAGGGTCACGAGGCGAGCGGGGGTCTCTTCCATATCGATTGATTTTTCTAGGGCAGTAGCCGAACGCTTGAACCGGCGACTCTTAAAAAGCATCATCGCCAGATTATAATAACTTGCCGAATTGGGATAGTTGTCGGCCACTATCTGAAAGCAATCGATGGCATCATCAACTTGGCCAAAATGAGAGTATATAAAGCCGAGACGGCTATACGCCAAGCTATTTTTGTGATCAACTTTCAGAACCTTGAGATAGGCTTTTTCTGATGCCAGGTAGTTTTTTTCGGCATAATAGCGGCTGGCGATCTCTAGTAAGCTCTCGAGCCTAGAATCGTGACTAACCGGCAGAATTGCCAGATTTTCTACAACTGATTCGACAAGGCCGATTTTGTACTTACTAAGAAGCAGAAAGGTCAGAATAAAAAAGCTCAAAAATATAATTACTTCAAATATCATTCAAACTCCAATGCTAGGTGCTCTAGCACAAACTTAGGGTTACCATTATTGTACAGGTGTATCTGCGCTTTTATCAAGCTATTTGCTCGGGCAGACCAGTGTCGACTAAAGGACTGTTTTTGGATGTTAGCTGAGATTGTGCTAATTAGTCGTTGGGCTTCTGATTTGTCGGCAATACCAGATGATACCACTAACCTGTCGGAAATTCCACCCTGCTGGAAGCTTTGGGCTTTGGCTAGTAATTGCTCATGAGCAGTGCCATCCTCAAGGCTAGCCGATATCAACAGGGCTGGGTAGCGCCCAACCACGCTGTAGGTCTCTGGTGAAACTTTGTATTCGGTAATCAAACCCTCCAACTGACTACTGGTAGGTGGGTAAAAATTGATCGGTTGGAGTCTAGAGATGACGGTTTTTGGGATCATCTCTTTGCGCTCGGCCACCAAAATTATGGTCGTAAACGGCGGTGGCTCCTCGAGTAGTAATAGCAAAGAGTTGGCGGCCTCGATTGTCAGTAAATCTGCGCCATCGAGTATTATGACTTTACTATTGATACTGCTGGGTTTTGAATGATTCGCAAAGTCATGCACCCGTTCGAGCTGCGGTAATCTTAGCTTTTTGCCAGCTTCGGGCTCAATAAACAAAATCCAGCGCGCCAAATCGCCAATGCTGGCTTGATTGCCCAATAAGGTCTTTGCGAAGCTTAATGCCGCACTAGTTTTACCAAGCCCAACACCACCAGCAAACAAATAGCCGTGCGCCGGCTGCAGAGCGGCTGAATCGAGTTGGCTAGCGGTAGTTGAGTGCAGTATTAGCTTGCTCATGCCAGGCCCTCCAGGAAGCTAGCTAGCTCGGTTGGCAATGGAGCCTTAAAGGTCTTTTTTTGTTTTTCACCAGGCAGAATTAAAGATAACTTTTCGGCGTGCAAGAATTGCCTCTGTAACCCATCTGGTATGGGTCTCTTGCCATAGAGTTTGTCACCAACAACGGGATGTCCAAGGTGGGCAAACTGGATTCTTATTTGGTGGGTTCTTCCGGTATGAATATCGACACTGAGGTAACTATAATCGAGATATTCGGTCAGGACTTCGTACTGCGAGATTGACATCTTGCCAGTGGGATGGACAGCCATCAGGTTGGGCGATTTGAGCGAACGCCGCACGGGTAGCTCAATCCGGGCCTTGGGGTGACTGAGGTGGCCCCAGACCAAGGCGAGGTAGGTCTTATCGACTTCACGATTGGCAAACTGGGCTTGCAAGAACTCCAAAGCTGGCTCGTCTTTGGCCATAATAACTACTCCGGAGGTATCCTTGTCGAGCCGATGAACAATACCACCGCGCAGATCGTTATTTTGGGCTAGCTGATCTTGAAAAATACTAAATACACTGCTAGATTCGTCACGTTCGTTTTTGGGGTGCATCACGAGGCCAGCTGGCTTATTGATTACAATAACCCGGCTATCTTCGTACAAAATGTTGATTGTTGCTTTATTGTCCCCTGCCATAATATGTATCATAGCTCTATTATACAAGCTTCTGGATGGATTGTAGTTGGTTTTTAGTACCCATTACTACGAGTTTGTCACCGGGGTAGATTACTTCTCTGCCCATCGGATGAACCTGGCTGCTGCCACTGGCAGTGTTGAGGGCTAATACACTGACGCCCTCGGCGTGCTTAAGGACGTTCTCGAGTCGGTGGCCACTGACCCTGGAGCTATGTGGTATAACTATTTCCTGGACTTGTAGCTCGGAGCTTTTGTTGGTCGATAGGACATCTAAAATATCAATCACGTGTGGGCGCATTAGCATTGTGGCCATATGGAACCCGCCAATCTGGTTGGGCATGGCAACCTTGTCGGCACCAGCGCGCATGATTCTGGTGATATTCTCTTCTCGATTAGCTCTTGAGACTATAAATAAATCGGGGTTAATCTGGCGTGAGGTTAGGGTTACAAAAAGATTACTCGAATCGTCGCCGAGACAAGCCACGATGCCCTTGGCTTTTTCAATCTTGGCTTTGTGGAGGTCTTTTTCTTTGGTGGGGTCACCGACGAAAGCCGTGTAGCCCATTGCTATGGCCTCCTTGACTCGGTCTTCGTCTTTGTCGATTGCAACAAATAGCTGGTTTTCAGAAGCTAGTTCCCTAGCGACTTGGCTACCGACTCGTCCGATTCCGCATACTATGTAGTGGTCTTTCATTCTTAGAAGTTTTGCCTTTACTTTACGGCGCTTTAATCCATCGCCTAGACCTATGATATACTCGCCAAAAAGCTTAAGCAAGTATGCCAACAAAACTAGACTCGCCAATACCAACGAAATGATTATCGCTCTTGATGGCCATGCATCCATTTTGAAGTTATCGTGGTGAGTCAGGCTAATGTAGGTGGCGCGGTAAAATGCTTCGCTGTAGCTGATATTTTCGATGGCTCTAAAACCTAAGGAAGCGAAAATCAGAAAACTGGCTACAATCAAAATTAAAATAACGATTTGTTTTCGTCTCATACATTATATTATAAGTCTTATGCTTAAAGAAGTCATCTACTATAACAATAAAAAAAGCCCGCTACTGCGGGGCTTTTTTTATCGCTTCGAGAATTGCGGGGCTTTGCGGGCCTTGCGCAAACCTGGCTTTTTGCGCTCTTTTTTGCGTGGATCTCTCGTCAAGTAGCCATGCTTCTTGAGGCTGGTACGGAAGTCTTCGCTCATCTCAACCAAGGCCCGGGCGATTCCGAGTCTGATGGCATCTGATTGGCCTCTGAGTCCACCACCGTCTACCTTGACTACGACATCCATCTCTTTGCTTTTAGAGAGTAGCTCGAGTGGAGCTTTGATGTTGTGTACATAGGCTTCGGTTGCTGAAAAATAATCGATAGCTGTCTTGGTGTTAATAGTAATCTCACCCTTGCCCTTGAAAAGCTTAACAACGGCTACGGACTGCTTACGGCGGCCAATGGCTCGGTAATAATGGTTTTTGATTGATACTTTAGGAGCTGTTTTGGCAGCTACTTTTTCTGGGGTTTTTTCTGGCATTTTAGTTGGTCTCCAGCTTAATTATTTCTGGCTTTTGAGCATCGTGCTTGTGCTCGCTAGTGGCATAAACCTTGAGGTGTTTGAGCATTTCGTCTTGGAGCTTATTCTTTGGTAGCATACCCGCTACAGCGTGCTCAATAACACGGTTGGGGTGTTTTTGTAGCATATCTTTGAGGCTTGTTTCTTTGATTCCACCGGGGTATCCGCTGTGTCGGTAATAAAACTTTGCTTCGAGCTTATTGCCGGTAACTTTGATTTTTGCGCAGTTAGTGACAATTACAATATCGCCCGAAACGATGTTTGGGGTATAGCTTGGTTTGTGTTTGCCCATTAGTAACACAGCAATCTTGGTGCTCAAGCGGCCTAGGGTTAGGCCTGTCGCATCGATAATATACCATTGCTGGCTGACTTCTGATTTTTTAGCTGAATAGGTCTTCATTATTTTGCTCCTTTTGAGGCAGTGACAGCGGCAGTTTTAGTCTTAGCTGTTTTAACCTTAGTAGCTGGCTTAGCTGATGTTTTCTTGGTGGTTTTTTTGGCTACTGTTTTTTTAGCTTCTGCTTGCTTAGAACCAGGTTTGTAATCGGCATCTAGGATCAATTCGATGACTGCCATTTCGGCTCCATCGCCCAGTCGTTTGCCTGTTTTTACAACCCTTGTGTAGCCACTGTTTCGGGTCTGAAAGCCGTGTACTAGGTCAGTATTTAATTTTTCAGCTGCGATTGGGTTGATGGTGAAGCTGAGCACCTGACGATAATTGTGTAAGTCTTGCTTTTTTGCTTTGGTAACAAGCTTGTCGAATGTTCGGGCTAGCTCTTTGGCTTTGATTTCGGTAGTTTCGATTCGTTCATAAAGGATTAGTGAGTCGACCAAGCCACGCATTAGCGCCCGGCGTGGGGCGGCGGCTCTTGAGAACTTTTTTCCGATGTTACTGTGTCTATGCATGGTATGGTCTTTCTAAATTATCCTGATTGCCTTTTTAGGCAATCGGCTCCTGGCTAACGCCAAGTTCGACAAGCTTATCTATTACTTCTTCTTGGGCTTTGGCTCCGAAGCCCTTGAGCTCCTTAAGATCGGCTGGACTGAGGTCCATCAAATCTTTGATGGTCTTGATGTCATTGTTCATTAGGGCGTTGGCTGTTCTGGGGCTAAAATTAACCTCATCAACTCCGATTTGGGCCATATCTGCTTCGGCTCGCTCAGAGGCTGTCATGATTCCGCCGCTACCAACTGAGACAACATCATGCCCGGCAAGCACCTGGAAGTGCCCAACTAGGACCTCGGCGGCCTGCATAACGGCTTCTCGTGGAGTAATTGTGCCGTCGGTCTCAACTTCTAGGACAAGTTTGTCGAGGTTGGTCATTTGCCCAACGCGAGTGTTCTGGACATTGTATCGAACCCTTCTAATTGGGGTGTAGATAGCGTCGATTGCAATCATACCAATCGGGAGTTTTTCACCACTTTGGCTCTCTACTGGTACGTAGCCCCGGCCTTGTTCGACAATTATTTCCATTTCGAATTTTGACTTTGCGTTATCTAGGTTTGCAATAACGAGCTTTGGATTGACCACTTCGACGCCATTGACGCTGGCGATATCACCAGCAGTGACTACTCCACCAACCTTTTTAAGGGTTAGCGTGGTCGGCTCTTCGTTAGGGTTTCTAAAGCGGACTTGCTTGAGGTTAAGGATGATTTCTATGATGTCCTCACGCACACCTGAAATGGTTGAGAATTCGTGGCTTACACCTTCGATTTTTACAGCAGTAATTGCGCTTCCGGCTAAGCTAGATAGCAATACGCGTCGAATTGAATTTCCTAAGGTCATTCCATAGCCGGGATACAACGGCTCGACCGTAAATTGAGCTGAGTTGTCGGTTGTTTTTTCTTCTTTTAATTCTGGCAAATTGATATCGTATAACATTGGATCTCCTTATTATTTAACGTGAGTAATACTCAATAATTAATTGCTCTTCGATCTCTTGGTCTTGTTCCTCGCGCAGTGGCAACCCCGTTACTTTGGCGCTGAACTTCTTTTGGTCGAAGCTTAGCCAGCTAGGCAAAGTTTGGTTAGGGTCAATACTGTCTTTGAGGGCAACAAAATAAGTGGATTTTAGGCTGGTTTCGCGTATCGTGATTTCATCTTCTGGTGAAACGATGATTGATGGGATGTCGACTCTTTTACCATTTAGCATAACGTGGCCATGGGTTACAACCTGTCGTGCGGCAGGACGGGATGGTGCAATTGCTAACCGATAGATGACATTGTCTAGGCGGCGCTCAAGCAACTGAAGTAAGTTTTCGCCAGCTACACCTTGCATCTTTTCGGCTTTTTCAACATATTTTCTGAATTGCTTCTCTAAAATTCCGTAGTAGCGCTTGGTTTTTTGTTTTTCTCTTAGCTGTAGGGCGTAATCGCTAGGCTTTGGCCGACGCGATTGGCCGTGCTGGCCTGGAGCATAATTACGGCGAGTTAGGGCTTTGACGGCCTTGGGGTGAGTGTGGGCGCCCTCTCGGCGAGCTATCTTAGCAGCTGGGGTTAGGTTTCGTGCCATAGCTAGACTCTCCTGGCCTTTCGGGCTCGGCAGCCATTGTGTGGGATGCCAGTCTCGTCTTTGATGGAGTTAACGCTAATACCAGAACCTTGCAGGGCTCGAATGGCGCTCTCTCGACCTCCGCCGATGCCCTTAATGATTACATCGACGCTACTCATCGAGAAGTCTTTGCAAACGCCAACGGCTTTTTCGGCGGCCATCTGGGCTGCATAAGGAGTGCTTTTGCGTGAACCCTTAAAGCCAGCTGATCCAGAAGATGCCCAGCTAAGCACTGCACCTTTTTCGTCTGTAATGGTAATAATGGTGTTATTAAAACTAGAGTGAATGTGCACTATACCTTTGGGTATATTGCGCTTTAGTTTCTTTTTTCTGGTTTTGACTGCTGGTTTGCTCATATTGTTGCCTTTAGTTAAGTTTTAGCTGCTGACTTTTTGCGACCGCTTCCGACTGTTACCTTGCGGCCACGTTTGGTTCGGGCGTTAGTCTTGGTTCGTTGGCCTCTTGATGGCAAACCGGCGCTATGACGCAAACCTCGGTAGGCCTTGATTTCTTTTAGGCGCTTGACGTTACCACTAACAATACGCGACAAATCGGCTTCGACAGTTAGATTTTTGTCGATGTATTCTCGGATTTTTGTTAAATCAGATTCAGATACATCTTTAACTCGCTGATTGGGGTCGATGCTAAGATTTTTAAGGATTTTTTGGCTAGTTTTGAGACCAACTCCGTAAACGTAGGTCAAAGAAACTTCTAGGCGTTTCTCTGTTGGGATGTTGGTTCCGGCAATACGAGCCATTAGCCCTGCCTCTGCTTGTGTTTAGGGTTATCGCAAATAACTCGTACAACTCGTTTGCGTACGACGATTTTACATTTTGAACAGATTTTTTTGACTCCAGCGCGAACTTTCAAAATATTCTCCTACTTATGTCGAAAAGTGATTCGACCCTTTGACAAGTCATAAGGCGTCATCTCGATCGTTACCTTGTCTCCTGGCAGTATCTTAATATAATGCATGCGCATTTTACCAGAAATGTGTGCCAAAATTACATGCCCATTTTCAAGTTCTACCTTGAAGTGTGCATTAGGCAGCGCTTCAATAACGCTACCCTCGACTTCGATTACTTCCTTTGTATTTGCCATAGATTAAAGTTACAAGATGTAATTATAGACGAGATTGGCTCATCTGTAAAGGCTTTTCTGGCCCAAAATGGTAGTTATTAGTATTTTTCATAAGTCGCCATTAGTACCATCGATTTAAGTTGTTTGACGGTTTCGATGATTACAGCCACGATAATGAGTAGGCTCGTTCCACCAATTGTAATAGCCTGCGAGGTCTTAAAGACGGTTTCCATCACGAATGGCAGGAGGGCTACGAGACCAAGCCCTAGGGAGCCTGTAAAGGTAATTCGAGTAATAATAGTTTTGAGATACCTGGAGGTCTCTTCGCCCGGCCTGACGCCTGGTATGAAGCCTCCTTGTTTTTGGAGGTTTTCAGCTATTTCGTCGGGTTTGAAGATAATCGCTGTATAAAAGTAAGTAAATGCGACTACCAGTACAAAGTAAGTGATGGCGTAAATCCAGCTTGTAGGAGAAAAGATAGTGGTTAGCTGTTGGGCAAAATTAGCCACCCAGGCAGTGCTGGCGTTAGTAAATAACTGCCCAAGAAATGTAGGGATCGACAAAAATGCCAGCGCAAATATAATTGGTATAACTCCGGCTGTAATGACCCTCAGAGGCAAATGGGTATCGACACCACCGTAGGACTTAGTATTGGTCATTCTGCGAGCATATGAGACTGGTATGTTGCGCTGGCCTTCGTTGAGATAAACGATAAATACTATCGACGCAATAGCTGCGGCCAATATAAAAATAATGCTTGCTATCTTGGTGGGGTCGGACTGTACTAGGGCGAACTGTGATGCCATGGTAGCAGGCAGGCTAGCTACAATTCCAAACAAAATTATCATCGAGATGCCATTGCCGATACCCTTTTCGGTAATCAACTCACCCATCCACATCAAGAGCATTGAGCCGGCAGTAATAGTAGATATCATCATGACCCATTGAAATACTGTTGGGTTCCCGATAAGGTCTATTCCGACAGATTGGGTGGACAGATTTCTGACCAATATAACCATTGCAAAGGATTGAATAATTGCCAGCGGCAAGGTTAGTAGCCTAGTGTAATAGTTGATTTTATTTCTACCCGCTTCACCCTCTTTTGAAAGTGCACCGAGCTTAGGGACGACCTGAGTTAAAAGTTGAATAATAATTGAAGCGTTAATATACGGCCCAAGACCCATTAGTAGTACGGAGAATCTAGAGAGTGCTCCGCCAGAAAACAAATTGACAAAGCCAAGAACCGAATTAGACTCAAAGAGCTTCGTTAAGAATGTCTGGAGTTTTGCACCGTCGGCGACTGGTACTGGAATCTGCGAGAGTAAACTATAGGCGACCATAACAGCAAGTACCACCAGCAAACGCTTACGCAGAGTGGTGTTTTTGTATAATTGACGCCAGGTCTCTTTGTTCATTTACCTCCGATTACTACTTACTTGGTCTTCTTGGTGTCGGTTGCTTTGATGGCCTTTTTGGTAGGCTCTTTTGTAGGCTCTTTTTCAGTTCTAGTCTTGATTATTACCTTACCGCCAGCTTTTTGAATTGCTTCAACAGCAGACTTCGAGGCCTTATCAACAGTAATGGTTACTGCAAGAACAATTGTACCATCTCCGAGCAGTTTCAAGGGCTGATTGGCCTTACGGATTAGGCCGGCTTGAGCTAGCACAAAAGCATCGACGGTCTTTTTGCCGAGTGTCTGAATATCATCGAGATTGATTACTTGGTACTCTTTTCTGGTGTAAGACCGAAAGCCTCGGGCCTTTGGTAGGCGCTGGGCAAGTTTGGTTTGTCCACCCTCAAAGCCGGGCTTAAACTTGCTTCCGGTTCGGGAGTTCTGACCTTTTGTACCACGACCAGCAGTTTTACCCTGGCCGGCACTGATACCACGACCCAAGCGTCTATCGGATTTGGTTTTGGTAGTTTTTAATTCGTGAACTTTCATTATTTTGACTCCTTAGTAACTTTTGGTAGGCCCTTGAGTTGGCCGAGCGCCTCGATTGTGGCATACGAGTTATTGATTTTATTAGTTGAGCCGAGCGACTTGGTTAGGACATCTTTGACACCAGCAGCTTCGAGGACAGCGCGTACAGCACCACCGGCGATTACGCCGGTTCCTGGACGGGCGGGCTTCATAAATACGACTGCCCCCCCTGAGGAAACTTGCACCTCGTGAGGTATGGTGGTGCCTTTAAGCTCAAATTGAACCATCGCTTTTTTACCTCGAGCAATTGCTTTTTGGATTGAAGCTGGGGCATCCTTGCCCTTGCCGACTCCAATTCCAACCTTACCCTTGCCATCGCCGACCACTGCTGTGGCCCTGAATCTAAAACGACGGCCACCTTTAACTACACGAGTAACACGATCGAGAGCAATAATTCGCTCATCAAATTCGGGTGTTTCTCGGGTATTGGTTCTGCCAAATTGACTATTATTATTCATCTAAAACTCCAATCCTGCCGCACGGGCTGACTCTGCAAAAGCCTTAACTCTGCCATGATAAATTTTACCACCTCTGTCAAAAACTACATTCTTAACTTTAGCTTTTTTGGCCTGTTCGGCTATTTGAGCACCCAGCCATTCGGCTTTTTGGGTCAACGATTTGCCCTTAAGATCTTTGTTGGATAGGGTAGTTGCCGAGGCGATTGTTTTGGCGCTGGTGTCATCTATTAGCTGAGCTCTGAGGTTCGTTAAAGATACTGCCAAGCAAAGTCTTGGGCGAGCTGAAGTGCCAGATACCTTAGCGCGAATTCTACGAACTGATTTGATATTTCTCATTCTGTTCCTCCCTTAGCGGCTGTCTTACCTGCCTTGCGGCGGATATGCTCACCGACATACTTGATGCCTTTGCCCTTATAAGGCTCTGGTTTTTTAAACATTCTGATATTAGCGGCGGTTTCACCAACCTGTTGCTTGTCGTAGCCCGTAACGGTAATGATGTTTTGGTTGACACTGACTACGACGCCTTCTGGGGCTGTGTAGATGATGGGGTGCGAAAAACCGAGGGTCATTTCGAGCACACTACCCTTCATTTGGGCTCTGAAGCCAACGCCGTTAATTTCGAGTTCTTTTGAGAAGCCTTCAGAAACTCCGATAATCATATTGGCAATTAAGGTTCTTTGTAGGCCAAACTGTTTTTGAGTGTCTGGGTTGATTACTTTTTGGGCGACCGTAATGAGATTATCATTTTGGGTCACTTCGAAGCCCTTCAGGACCTTGTTGCGAAGCTCGCCCTTGGGACCTTTGACAGTTACTAGATTGCCTTCAATAGATACTTCAACGCCTTCAGATACTGGTATTGGTTGTCTGCCGATTCTACTCATCTTAGTACACCTTACAAATTAGCTCGCCGCCAATTCCTTTTTTTCGGGCTTCTTTGCCGGTCATGATTCCGACCGGAGTAGAAACTATTACTATGCCTCGGCCGGTTCGGACGGTTGGGATTTCGTCAGCCTTAGCATAAATTCGGCGGCCTGGCTTACTAACTCTAACCAGGCTTTCTGGCTGTGATTCGCCGTCTAGGAGCATGCTCAGTTGCTTGAAGCCTCCGAGCTCAACTACCGAGACTTTGCCCAAATAGCCGTTGGAGTGGAGGATTTCGGCGATAGCTGCTTTAAGCTTCGAATGTGGCATGATAACCTCAACCTTACCGGACATAATTCCGTTTCGTATTCTTGTTAGCATATCTGCGATGGGGTCTGTTGTAATCATAGTGTCTTTCTCCTACCAGCTCGACTTAGTTACGCCAGGAATCTGCCCCTTGGAGGCATATTCGCGGAAGGTTAATCTGCTCAAACCGAACTTACCAATGTAGCCTCTTGGGCGACCGGTAATCACGCAGCGGTTTCGCTGACGATTAGGGTTAGAGTTACGAGGCAATTTTGCCAAGCCCTCTAGGTCGCCATCCGCTCGAAGCTGAGCGCGCTTGGTGGCAAATTTAGCTGCTAATTTTTGTCTTTTTAACTCTCGTTGAATCAATGCTTTTCGGGCCATTACTTCGCTCCTTTCTCGAACGGCATACCAAGCTTTTCAAGAAGCATCCTGCTAGCTTTGGCGTCGTTGCCGCTTATTACTATTGTTATTTGAAGCCCATGGATTACCATTGCATCCTCGTAGGCTACTTCTGGGAAGACGGTCTGGTCTTTGATGCCGATACTGTAATTACCACTCTTATCGAAAGCCTTGGCACTAACACCATGAAAATCTCGGGTTCGGGGCAGTACAACTGCAATCAGACGGTCCAAGAAGCTGTACATTCTCTCGCCGCGCAAAGTAACTTTGGTGCCGATCGGCATTCCTTCGCGCAATTTGAATGTCGCGATACTGTGTTGGGCTTTGGTAATGATTGGTTTTTGGCCAGATATCTTGGCAAGAGTAGCCACGACCATATCGAGCTGCTTGGTATCAGCCACGGCTTTACCGACGCCGCTATTGATGACTATTTTTTCGATTTTCGGGATTTGGTGAGTATTAGAAATAGCCAAGTCGCTGGTTAGCTCCTTGCGGACTGTGTCGGTGTATTTTTTGATTAATCTATTCATGGCTATTTTTTCTCACTCTTACTGCTGGCAGTAGTTTTAATTTTTTTATCAGTTGCGGCTGTTTTTTTAACTTTAGGATTTGTAAACTTCGAAATCTTGAAGATTCGCTCTTTTTTACCTTTGGCTCCAAGTTTGTAGCCAATTCTGGCGGGCTTGCCGGTAACTGGGTCAATAACCATTACCTTGGAAGCCGAAATTGGCTTGGTGATTTCTACGATTCCGCCTTTTGGCTGACTTTGGCTTGGTTTGGTGTGCCGCTTGGCGATATTAACGCCTTCTACAATAAGCTGGGATTTGGCTGGCATAACTGCCAGTACTTCACCAGTCTTGCCTTTATCGCGTCCTGCGATAACTATTACTTTATCTTTTTTGATGATCTTCATGGCTAAAGTACCTCCGGGGCTAATGATACGATTTTCATAAAGCCCTTTTCGCGAAGTTCTCTGGTGACTGGTCCAAAAATACGAGTTCCGCGGGGCTGGTTATTGGCGTCGATTATAACTGCGGCGTTTTCATCGAATCTGACATTGCTACCATCTTTGCGGGTAACTTCTCGTTTGCTACGAACCACTACGGCTCGGACGATTTCTTTCTTCTTGACTGTACCATTAGGAGTAGCAACCTTAACACTAGCTACAAAAATATCTCCAATACGTGCGTAGCGTCTTTTACTGCCACCTAAAACCTTAATACACATGATTTCTTTTGCTCCGGTGTTATCGGCCACTCTTAATCTGGTTTGGGTTTGAATCATTCGGCTATCTCCGTTCTGATGACACCCTTTTCTAATATCTGAGAAAGCTCAAAATGCTTGTTTTTGCTGATTGGTCGGGTCTCGGAAATTTCAACCATGTCGCCAAGCTTAGCCTTGCTGTCTTCGTCGTGCGCTTGGAACCTAGTGGTTACGAGGTAAGATTTTTTGTATATCGGGTGAGACTTGCGGCGCTCTACAGCGACGACAATAGTTTTGTTCATTTTGGTTGACACGACTTTACCTTGTAAGATTCGACTCATGATTGTTCTCCTTGTGATGCCTTGTTGTTTTGCGACATGATTGTTAGTATTCGGGCTACGGTGCGCTTTTGAGCTCTGATTTCACGAACATTTTTTACTTCCTTGGTTCGATAATCAACACTCAATTGGGCTAGTTTTGCCCTAGTGTCTGCAAGGTCTTTTTGCAGTTCGGTATTGGATTTGTTTTGTAATTCTTTAACTTTCATCAGATTCTCCTGCATGGGCTTTAGCCATGAATTTAGTCTTAATCGGTAGCTTATAGGCGGCTAGTCGCATCGCCTCTTTAGCTATATCCTCAGTCACGCCATCCATTTCAAAGAGGATTGTGCCGGCTTGGACTTTAGCAACATAATGGTCCAGTGCACCCTTACCAGATCCCATGCGGACTTCAGCTGGCTTTTTAGTGATGGGAGTATGTGGGAATATTCGGATCCAGATCTTACCACCACGCTTTACATATCTGGTCATTGCTCGACGAGCCGACTCTATTTGGCGAGAAGTAATGCGCTCGTTTTCTAGAGCCTTTAGACCATAGCTACCAAAGCTAATTTCGGTACCACGGGTAGCAACACCGTTGTTGCGGCCTTTTTGAGCTTTTCGATATTTGGTTTTGCGTGGCATTAACATTCTATAATCTCCTTTAAGCCTTATAAATCCATACTTTAACGCCAATCACCCCAAAGGTGGTCTTAGCTTCGACGGCAGCGTAGTCGATATTGGCTTTAATAGTGTGTAGTGGAATACTACCGACAGCAGAAGTCTCGCGGCGAGCCATTTCAGCGCCATTGAGTCTGCCGGCTACACTAACTTTTGCTCCCAAAGCACCAGCCCGCACGGACGCATCGGTGGTGCTTTTGATGACTCTACGGAAAGGCAGACGGCGCTCTATTTGCGAGGCGACATTTTCGGCCACTAGCTGAGCGTTTAGCTCAGGGTTTTTGACTTCTTCGATATTGACCTTGAAAGTTCCGGTGATGACTTTGGCGAGATCTTTTTTGAGAGCTTCGACACCAGCCCCACTACGACCAATCACTACTCCTGGTTTGGCGGTATGGATAGCAACGATCAGCTCATTGCTGGAGCGCTCGATTTCGACTTTAGCAACGGCTGCCCTAAAACCAAGCTTGTCAGCTACAAGTTTGCGGATTTTGATGTCTTGGGCGACCGAAGATGCAAAAGTACGGTTATCGAACCATTTCGATTGCCAGTTCTTGGTATAACCGAGCCTAAAGCCGATTGGATTAATTTTTTGTCCCATTACTTCTTCCCCCGCTTCTTATTAGTAATTGTGGTGGTAACTTTTGGCTTAGCTGTGGATTTTCTAATGGCCTGGGTTGGCTTGGTGCTAACTTCGGCTTTAGGTTGAGCTTCACCGCTATCTAAAATGATACGCAAATGAGCCATTGGGTGTTCGATTTTGCCGTAGGCGCCCTTGGCTCTGGGCCGGCCGCGCTTTAGTTTGGGGCCTTGGTCGACACGAATTTCGGATATCATAAGATTGGCACTGCTAATTTGATAGTTGTTTTCGGCATTTGCAATTGCGCTCTTTAGGCCACTAGCTATCATTTGGGCTGATTTTTGAGGCATACTTAGTAGTGTCTCTTGAGCATCAAGAGCTCGTTTACCCCGAACCATATCGGCTCCAAGGCGAAGCTTTTGGGCTGAGATGCGAAGATATTTAATATTAGCTGCTACTTTCATAATAATTTCCTAAGACTTTCCTTCGGATTTAGCTAATTTACCACCGTGTCCTCTAAACTTACGGGTCGGAGAGAATTCTCCGAGCTTGTGGCCAACCATATTTTCAGAAACCAAAACAGGTGTGTGGACCTTACCATTATGAACAGCGATGGTCTTGCCGACCATTTCAGGGCTAATTGTACTGGTTCGCGACCAAGTCTTAATGATGGTCTTGTCGTTTAACTCTAACGCCATCACCTTGCGTAGTAATTTAGGATCAATAAATGGTCCTTTTTTGCTTGATCTACTCATCTATCTCCTTCCTTTTCCGCGGCCACGAATAATCATGGCGCTGGTTGATTTACGTCGTCTGGTTTTTAACCCCATAGCTACCTTACCCCATGGTGTACGAGGGATACGGCCTGGACCGCTCAATCCTTCACCTCCACCCATTGGGTGATCAGATGGGTTCATGGCCTTACCACGAACTGATGGTCTTCGGCCCATGTGTCGTTTTCGGCCTGCGCTACCAATGGTAATATTCTGGTGGTCAGCGTTGCCGATTTGCCCAACGGTAGCCATACAGTTGGTATGGATTAGCCTTACTTCGCCTGAAGGAAGCTTGATTTGAGCCCAGTCTTCTTCGCGGGCTGCTAGCTGTGCTCGGGCGCCAGCGCTGCGAGCTAATTGGCCACCCTTGCCTGGTTGCATCTCGATGTTGCAAATTATAGATCCGATTGGAATATTTTTTAGTTTCATTCGATTGCCTGGTTTAATTTCGGCATCCTCGCCTGAGTCTATTTTTTTGCCAACCTTCATATTGGCAGTTGCCAAAACATAAGCCTTAGAGCCATCTTCGAGCCTAACTAAGGCAATATTGGCAGATCGGTTCGGATCGTACTCAAGGGCGATGATTTCGGCATTTTTAACACTGGCAAAAACAAAATCAACCAGTCGGTAGGCTCTTTTGGCTCCACCGCCTCGGTGGCGAGTGGTGATTTTGCCTTGATTATTGCGTCCGGAGTTTTTGGTGATTGGTACAGTTAGTGACTTTTCGGGTTTCTTCTTTGTTAATTCAGAAAAGTCAGCAACGCTCATGTTGCGACGGGCGGCGGTATTTGGTTTGAGAGTTCTAACTGCCATTACTTTTTCTTCTCCTCTTTCTCTTCTTTGATATCAAAAACGCTGATTTTTTGACCTTTTTTGAGGGTTACATAAGCGCGCTTTTTATTTGTGCGCTGCCCAACAACACCTTTGAATTTCTTGACTTTGCCCTTAATGATTGCGATTCGAACTTGAGTTGAATCGACCTTAAATTGATCCTTAACAGCCTTAGCTACTAGGGGCTTATTGGCGGCTGGGTTAATATCGAACATATATACACCACGAGCTGCGAGATTCATGCTTTTTTCGGTAATAACTGGCTTGAGAGTAACGATTGTCATTGCTTTACTCCTGAGCTAATAGCCTCTTTGCGAGCGGCGCCCTTGGTTGAACCCAGCCAAACTTCGAGCTCTTTGAGGCCGTCGGCGTCTAAGAGTATGGCATCGGCATCTAAGATGGCTGTAACATTAAGCTGCTTGATTGATAGCATCATAACACCAGGGATGTTACGGGCCGAGGCGATAAATTTGCTATCGAGCTTAGAGGCGGCAATTAGAATTGAGCCTTCGACGCCGATTTTATCAATTAGACTGATGATGCTTTTGGTCTTGTACTCGCTGGCACTAAAGGCCTCGACTACTTTAATAATATCTACTTGCAAACTCAAAGCTTGCTTTAGGCTAGACCGGATCATGCTCTTTGGCATTTCCTTGGTGTAATTTTCGTTGCCAGTAGGCCCGAACGCTACACCACCGTGGCGCCAAATAGGGTTTCGGGAAGAGCCAAAACGGGCTCGGCCGGTACCTTTTTGCTTCCATGGCTTACGTCCACCACCAGAAACATCGCCGCGGTTTAGAACTTTGGCGTTATTGGTTCGAATATTGCTAAGAAAGCGGTTGTAGGCAATTTTGAGCTGATCGTGATTGGCATCGACTCCAAAAATGGCTGCTGGTAATGCAACTTCGGCTTTTTTGACGCCAATTTTTGAATAAGTAGTAGCCTTCATTATAGAGCTCCCTTAATAACTACTAGTCCGCGCCTGGGGCCTGGAACGCTTCCGACAACTGCTATTAGGCGTTTTTCGATATCAATTAGGGCAATCTTTTGGTTTTTTATGGTGACTTTGGCGTGCCCCATTTGGCCAGCCATTTTCATACCCTTAAAGACGTGCTGAGGGTAGCCTGCGCCAATCGATCCTGGCGCTCGGTAGTTGTGGCTACCATGCGTTTTAGGGCCGGTGTTAAAATTGTGGCGTTTAATTGTACCTGCAAAACCTTTACCTTTTGAAATACCTGAGACCACGACCTTTTCACCGACCTCAAAGATATCGACCCCTAGGCTATCGCCGACTTTAAGCTGAACTGGCTGATCTTCGCCCTCGATAACTTCAACAACTTCGGATGTTCGGAACTCTTTTAATACGGTGCTTTTGGCGCCAGACAGCTTGAGTTGGCCAGCGAGTGTCTTGGAGTGTTTTTTGGACTCGCCGTAGCCAATCTGAACTGCATTATACCCATCAGTTTCGATAGATTTTAATCTGGTAACAATACAAGGACCAACCTGAAGTACGGTGACGCCACTGCGTACACCGTTTGCATCAAATATTTGAGTCATTCCAACTTTTTTAGCGAGTAATGCTTTCATAATTCCTTGGTTATTAAATAATAAAACCTGAGTAAACAGGCTGGTTTCCTGGGGCTTTTTAAGCCGTCAAGACCTTGTCGCTTCTCAGTACTCTTAACTACCAGAACTGTTTGATAGTTAAAACTCAGGTGTCATTGTATCAGATAGGGGCCAGGTATGTCAACTATAAAAGGCACCTCCCAAAAAGGTACCTTTTATGATTCTACTAACTAGAATGGTCTACCCGAAATTATCTACTTGATGAGCTTGATTCCGCCGATTAGTGGCAGTGGCTTCATTTCGTTATTGACGACGTTTACAATACCCATAATCGCCAGTACCAGTATTAGGAAACCTACAGCTGGTGCAGCCATCCATCCCAGAAAAGGAACTACCCATAAAACATTGCTTAGTACCAACGCGATGAACAAAACCAAGCCTTGATTGGCATGGTACTTTATGAATTTGCTGTTTCCACCCGCAAACAGGGGAACCACGACCAGCACCCCTAGATACGCTAAGATGCCCATTAGTTTGTCGTTTTCACTACTTGATTTTTTTTCTTCTGGCATAATTACCTCCATTAAAAAATTATTTAATTTATTATTTTTTTAAAATATTACTAAATTAATTGTAACCCCACACGGACGGCTTGGCAAGCTACCAAAAACTATATATTTATGATGGTTCCGCCGAGCTTGTCGCGGAAATAATTATCGTGACTAACGTAGAGTATTGCCCCACTATAACCGAGCAAGGCGCTCTCGAGCTCCTCAATGCTCGGCAGATCTAGATGATTGGTGGGTTCGTCTAATATCAGCAGGTTTGGCTCCGGGGCAAGCATTTTAATGATCTGGAACCGGGCTTTTTGCCCTCCAGATAATTGCTTGAGTTTCAGATTAAGATCGGCCCTAGGATCAAATAGATACCGCGAGGCGATTTGCATTATTTTTTCTTGATTGACAGCTAGTTCGTTCTGAACATAAACCGACTCGATTGCCTCACCAAGCGTCATATTTAATAGCTCGGTAGAGATTTCTTGTTCATAATAACCAATACGTAAGCCCTTTTCGGGGATTATTGCCCCCGAAAAAATTTTAATGTCGGCGGCGAGACCACTAGCCGCTTTTAAGATTAATTTAATAAAGCTCGATTTGCCGGCTCCGTTGCGTCCCCTGATTTCGGCTCTATCGCCACTGTTGAGATTAAAAGCGACACCGCTAAATAATGGTTCTTGGTAGCCAATACTTAGATCTGATATCGTGAGGAGGTTCTGGAAGCCAGTGTCGGCCTGATCTGTTGTGATGGCAATATTTTTGGTTTTATATTTATCATAGCGGTCGGTGATTTTTTTTGACATTCCCTCGACCGACTGCTGATCGATCCAAAAAGAGGGTTTAACCATAACTTTTTCAAGTTCTTCGATTTGTTTTTGGAAACGCCTAACCATTGGTATGAAAGGGTTGGGGGTTTTGCTTGAGCCAGCTTTTTTGCGGTTAGCCTCGACCAATTGCTTCTTGAGATTATCCATGGTGCTTAGCTGCACCTCATAATTATTCATTCCTGCAACAGTAGCCAAACTATTTTGCTTGAGGTAGGCATCATAATTGCCCGTGAATATTAGGGCTTTATGGTCCTTGACCTCGATGATTGTATCGACACTAGCTAGTACATCTCTATCGTGACTAACCAAAACCACTGCCCCTTTGGCTGACCCTAGCCAGGTTATAAACTCGGCCTTGGCGATATAGTCCATGTGGTTGGTGGGCTCATCGATTAGAGCGAGGTCGACCTTGCTCTCGGCAATCTTAACTAGCTCCACGAAGCGCTTTTGTCCTCCAGAAAGTTGCTTGATGAGCGACCTGGCTTTAGTCTCATCGATTTGGTACTTATCGAGCTCTTGCAAGACCCGGTCTTCTGCCCGATAGTAATCGAGTTGCATAAAACGCTCTAGTGCTTCGCTGTACTCACTTAGCTGGGCGTCGCTCGGGCTACTTATCTCAGCAAAGGCCTCCATGACCAATTTGCAATCTAGGTACTCCGGAAGTTCGCTCAATATATAATCAACCACCGAGATGTCTTCGACCTCGGCATGTTCTTGCCGGCTAGTGGCTATAACTAACCCTTTTTTGCGAGTAATATTGCCGACAAATTCTTCATCTTCGCCATTGATTAGACCAAGCAAAGTAGTCTTGCCGACGCCATTGCGCCCAATGATGGCTATCTTTTGGTTGGCTTGCAAATTTAAGTTCAAATCCTTAAGCAAGAGCTTAGAACCAATGGTTTTTTCTTCGATGTTGATACTGACTATCATGGCTAATATCCTGCCTCTAACAGATTAAAAAACCCCTTTATTCAGAGGTTTTTTAATCATGTCTTGGGGTCTTTACATTTTAATTTCGATGTTCACACCATTGGGCAAGCTGAGGTTAGTCAGACTATCGATAGTCTTAGCATTGTGGTCGTAGATTTCGATTAGGCGCTTGTGGGTTCTCATCTCAAACTGCTCGCGAGCATCCTTGTAAACATGCGGGCTACTAAGAACTGTATATTTGTCCTTTTTAGTTGGTAGCGGTATCGGCCCAGCCACTCTAGCACCAGTACGAATAGCGGTATCGATGATCTGCTTGGCAGACTGATCGATGATCTTATTATCGTAAGCTTTTAGTTTGATTCGTATTCGTTGCTTTTCTTGTTTTTCTGGCATGTGCTTTAGAGGTGCTTTCTATAGTTACGGGAATTATTTGATAATCTTAGTTACTACACCGGCTCCAACGGTCTTACCACCTTCGCGGATAGCGAATCTAAGACCTTCGTCCATAGCAATTGGTGCAAGTAGTTTTACTTTGACACTAATATTATCGCCAGGCATTACCATTTCGGTGCCTTCTGGAAGTTCAACTTCGCCAGTCACATCAGTAGTACGGAAGTAAAACTGTGGTTTGTAGCCCTTAAGGAAAGGTGTGTGGCGTCCGCCTTCGTCTTTCTTGAGAACGTACACTTCGCAGTCAAATTCGGTGTGTGGAGTAATAGAACCTGGTTTAGCAAGGACTTGTCCGCGTTCGATGTCGTCGCGTTCAATACCACGTAATAGTACACCAACATTGTCGCCGGCTCGGCCTTCGTCGAGAAGTTTTTTGAACATCTCTACGCCTGTTACTACGGTCTTAGTGGTCTTTCTGATTCCTACGATTTCAACTTCTTCGTTGATATTGACCTTACCTTGTTCGATTCGGCCAGTAGCAACTGTACCACGACCTTTGATAGAAAAAACATCTTCGATAGGCATAAGGAATGGCTTGTCGAGCTCACGGATTGGCTCAGGAATATATTCGTCCATTGCTTTGACGAGCTCCATAATAGCATCTTCGTTGGCGGCGTCGCCTTCGAGGGCTTTAAGGGCTGAGCCCTTAATAATTGGGGCGTCTTTGTCGTATTCGTACTTTTCGAGTAATTCTCGGATTTCGAGCTCAACTAGCTCTGCAAGCTCTGGGTCGGCCATATCCATTTTGTTCATAAATACAAGGATTTTTGGGACGCCTACTTGACGAGCCAATAGTACGTGCTCGCGAGTTTGGGGCATAGGGCCGTCAGCAGCTGAAACTACTAAGATAGCTCCATCGATCTGAGCGGCGCCGGTGATCATGTTTTTAATATAGTCAGCGTGTCCTGGCATATCGACGTGGGCATAGTGCCGCTTTTCGCTTTCATACTCATTGTGAGAAGTAGAAATAGTAATACCGCGCTCTTTTTCTTCTGGAGCTTTATCGATCTGATCGTAGGCAACTGCCTTGTTGGTATCACTAGGAAGCTTTTTGGCTAGTACTGAAGTAATAGCGGCTGTTAGAGTAGTTTTACCATGATCGACGTGACCCATAGTTCCTACATTGACGTGTGGTTTATCTCGGTTAAATTTGTCTGACATTGATTCTCCTTAATTTAAAATTAGTTACTTAGTTATTGGTTATTTGGTTTTTTAGACAATAATAATATCGCCATATTGTTTGACCCCTTTATTATAAGGAGAATCTGCCGATTTGTAAAGACTTAATTTGCTCGAAAATTATGCTAGCGGCTTTCGCCGGCTTCGCGCGATGCGGTGTACTTGCCCTTGAGGTCTTCGGCGACATTATTAGGAACCTCAGCATAATGATCAAACTGCATGGCATACGATGCTCTACCTTGAGTCATACTCCTTAGGCTAGTGGCATATCCAAACATTTCAGCTAGTGGCACGTAGGCCTTGATGATCTTGGCGCCAGCGCGGTCTTCCATAGTATCTACCTTGCCTCGCTTGGAATTGATATCACCGATGACATCACCCATGAATTCTTCAGGCGTGGTGACTTCTATTTCCATTGTAGGCTCCATAATTACGGGGTCGGCTTTTTTGACACCTTCTTGGAGAGCCATAGAAGCGGCTATTTTGAAGGCAATTTCAGATGAATCGACATCATGATAGCTGCCATCGTACAATTTGCAGTGCAAATCAACCACCGGGTAGCCAGCAATTACGCCGTTGCGCATGGCCTCTTTGACGCCGGCCTCAACAGGAGCGATGTACTCTTTAGGAATCGAGCCTCCAACAATGGCATTTTGAAATTCAAATGTTTTGGTCTTATCGCTGTCTTCGGTATGAACTAGCGGGCTAAGCTCCAGATAGACATGTCCGTATTGTCCGCGTCCACCTGATTGGCGCACGAATTTATGCTCAACCTGGGTAGTACCTTTGATAGTTTCTCGGAAGGCAACCTGAGGTCGGCCAACATTGGCTTCGACCTTGAATTCGCGCTTCATTCTATCTACTAATACTTCTAGGTGGAGTTCGCCCATTCCAGCAATAATTGTCTGACCAGACTCTTCGTCGGTGCTGACTCGGAAGGTAGGATCCTCCTCGGCCAAACGACCAAGCGCGATGCCCATTTTTTCTTGGTCGGCTTTGGTTTTGGGCTCAATTGCAATATTAATGACAGGCTCTGGAAATTCGATAGACTCTAAAAGGACTTGGTTGCTTTCATCGCACAGGGTATTGCCGGTGACGGTGTTTTTGAGTCCGACTGCAGCGGCAATATCGCCAGCATGAACCTCCGAAACTTCTTCGCGGTTATTGGCGTGCATTCTGACGATTCGCCCGATGCGTTCTTTCTCGCCAGAGCTGACATTATAAACATAGCTACCGGATTTGAGTGTGCCAGTGTAAACGCGGAAAAAGCATAGTTTACCGACAAAAGGGTCGGTGGCTATCTTGAAAGCCAAGCCAGCAAAAGGAGCTTCGTCGCTAACTTCGATAATTTTTTCATCACCTGTCTTGTTGTCGATAGCTAGAGGGGGTGTTACATCTAGAGGGCTAGGCAAATAATCGACGATAAGATCTAGCAGTTTTTCTACAATTACGCCTCGGCCATCGCCACCAGCGACTAGGAAAAAGTCACCTCTTAATACAGATTTGCGGATAACGCCCTTTATTTCGGCTTCAGTAAGCTCGGTACCTTCTAGGTATTTTTCCATAATATCATCGTCGACTTCAATAGCAGCTTCGATTAGGTGCTGGCGGTAGTTCTTGGCTTTTTCAATCATATCTTCGGGTATTGGTATTTCTTTTAGCTCCTTGTCGGTATAGTCGTTGTACTGATAAGCTTTCATTTCGATGACATCGACAATGCCGTTGATGCCCTGCTCAAAACCAATTGGCAAATGCACTGGGTAGGCGTGCTTGCTGAGGCGTTCATGAATAGAGGCCAGGCTTTTATAGAAGTCTCCGCCGGTCTGGTTGATTTTATTGATAAAACAAATGCGCGGAACGCCATATTTATCGGCCTGGCGCCAAACAGTCTCGGACTGTGGCTCGACACCCATTTTGCCGTCGAACATCACGCAGGCTCCGTCGAGTACTCGCAAAGACCGCTCCACTTCGACAGTAAAGTCGATGTGGCCCGGCGTATCGATAATATTAATTAGTTTGCCTTTCCAGAAACAAGTCGTAGCGGCCGAGGTAATAGTGATACCGCGTTCGCGTTCTTGCTCCATCCAGTCCATGGTTGCCTCACCATGATGAACTTCGCCAATTTTGTGGACAACTCCAGTGCGGTACAAAATACCTTCTGTGACGGTAGTTTTGCCGGCATCGATATGGGCGATGGTGCCAACGTTACGGATGTTTTCTAATGTGTATTCTCGAGCCATGATTAAAATAATTTCCTTTCTAAAGATGTAAATAAATAATGCCGAAATTTCGGCTAAGTCGAGTCCTATTTTACCTTATTTTTAAGGTTATAACAAGAGTTAATAGATTTTAAAAGATTTTACAAGAATCATTCCGCCACACGCTTGCTTGAGTCAAAATGAATCTATATAGTTAAATGTATTACGAGAACATCGTGTGCCAAAAAGTGAGTGAGGAGGGTGGCTCATTTTTTCGATTATAATCATTATTTTAGATACCACATAAAGGTATCGGTTCTGACCACTAAAACTAATAAAAAAGCTCGAATATTTGATTTCGAGCTTTTTTTATATTTTATCAATTTATATTTTAAAGATTGTCATGTCGTGGATTATGATCCTGCTGGCTTAGTAGCGGGCAAAGTGGGCAAAGGCTTTATTAGCTTCGGCCATTTGGTGAGTGTCTTGCTTTTTCTTGACGGCGTCACCTTCGTTATTGTAGGCGGCAACTAGCTCGGCAGCTAGCTTCTTATCGAAGCTCTTGCCTTTTTTGTTGCGGGCCGAGTCGAGCATCCAGACCATCGCATAATGTACCTTGCGGTCGCCCTTAACTTCGATTGGAACCTGATAATTGGCTCCGCCGATACGCTTGGATTTGACCTGAACCTGGGGGCTAACATTCTTAATGGCTGCTTCGAATACTTCTAGTGGCTCTTTTTTGGTTTTCTCGCCGGCTTGCTCAAGAGCCTTATAAACTAGGTTTTCGGCTAGGCGCTTTTTGCCGTCATGCATAACTTTGTTGATCATCTTGGTAACCAAAACGCTATCATAAACTCGATCAGCTGGCAGAACTCTTTTTAAAGATTTGGTAACTTTTCTTGGCATCGGTTATTCCTTTTTGCTTCCAGCGTCTTTTTTGACGCCGTATTTACTGCGGCCTTGCTTGCGATTGCTGACTCCGCTTGTATCAAGATGCCCGCGTACGATGTGATATCGTACTCCACCAAGATCCTTAACGCGGCCGCCTCTCACTAGCACCACTGAGTGCTCTTGTAGGTTGTGGCCTTCGCCAGGAATGTAGGCCGTAACTTCCATACCATTGGTCAGCCTTACTCGAGCGACCTTACGGAGGGCTGAGTTGGGCTTACGAGGGGTCTGGGTATAGACCTTAACGCAAACTCCGCGTTTGAACGGCGAGTTCTGCTGGGTAGACTGATTTTTGAGAGCGTTAAAGGTCTTCCCCAGGGCTGGGGATTTGGTCTTAGTTAATTTGCGCGAGCGCGGTTTCCTGATGAGTTGGTTAATAGTTGGCATAATTTGTAACTTCAATACTCTACCAGATAAGACTTACCTGGTCAAGCTTTTCCCCCTTCTTCGTTTCTAAAGCCAGTTCCGACCGGAATTAGCCGTCCGATAATCACATTTTCCTTGAGGCCTCGCAGGTGGTCAGACTTGCCTCTAATTGCTGCACCGATTAAAACTCTAGTCGTTTCTTGGAAAGATGCGGCCGATAGCCAGCTGTCTGCGCCTGTGGAAATCTTTGTAATTGGCATCAAAAGCAGCTCATAAGTGGCCGGCTTTTTGCCTTTAGCGATAGCTTTTTGGTTTTCAATAGTCAGTGAAGGCTTAGAGATTACATCGCCAGATATAAAGTCGGTATCACCTGGCTCTTCGATTTGGACCCTACTAAACATCTGCTTGATTATCACCTCAATGTGTTTAGCAGCGATGGTCTGGCCTTGGCTTAAATAAATGGCCTGTACTTCATCGATGACATAGCGTTGTACTGCTTCTTCGCTACGCAGTTTGAGCATGTCTTGAAGATTGATAGGTCCTTCGGTCAGTCTTTGGCCGACCTCAACACTATCGCCATTTTTGAGCTGCACTTCGACATACTCACCAATGGTAAATTCGCGGAGTCCGGCTCCTAGGTGGGTAAGTGCGATTTTGTCTTTGGTTACCTTGACTTCACCTGATCCGCCGGCCTTAATAGTTCGTTTGCCATCCTTGCTCTGGGCAAGTACCTGACTACGCTCTACCATATCGCCCGTTTTTACTACTGGCTTCATGGCGCCAAGCTTGTAATCCGTAATTTTTTGATCATTAGGGATGATTATTAGGGTTTGCTTGTTGCCGTTTTTACGGATCTGAAGAGTACCTTCGACATCGGCTAGGATTGCCTGACCCTTGGGGTTTCGGGCTTCAAAAATCTCCTCGACTCTTGGAAGACCCTGGGTAATGTCTTCGGTAGCGGCACCACCAGCGTGCATGGTACGCATAGTTAGCTGAGTACCAGGCTCACCAATGCTTTGGGCAGCAATAATTCCAACTGCCTCACCTTGCTTAACTGGCTTACCAGTACCAAGGTCTAGGCCGTAACATTTTTCGCAAATACCCCATAAGCTTCGGCACTTTAAGATTGATCTAATATTGACCTGGGGAATATCTGTTTCGTTAATTTCTTTGGCTTCATCGTCTAACATCAGGGCGTTTTTCTTAACAATGACTTTTTTGGTCTTAGGGTTGACGATTTTTTCGTTGGCGGTTCTTCCCACCAACCATGCACCAATTCCTTCTTCGCCAGCGGCTTCGGCTTCGGCTCGATTGACGATATAGCCTTCTTTGTCGCCACAGTCTAGCTCTGATATCACAATGTCTTGACTAACATCGACCAGCCTTCGAGTCAGATAGCCAGATTCGGCAGTTCGAAGCGCTGTGTCGGTAAGACCCTTACGAGCTCCGTGAGTACTAATAAAGTATTCTAGGACGGTCAGTCCGTCTTTGTAGTTGGATCGGATTGGTAGCTCAATAGTTCGGCCCGACGGATTAAGCATCAGTCCAAGCATTCCGGCCATCTGGTTAACCTGCGCCATAGTAGCACGAGCACCAGAGTCGATATCGAGAGTTAGTGTAGATTCACTGCTAGCCAGAGTCTCTACCAGTGCGCTTTCGACTCCTTCGCCAACTTCTTTCCAAGCGGCAATTGTTTTGTGGTAGCGTTCGTCTTCAGTAATCAAACCTTGGTTGTACTGACTTGCAAATCCGACCACTTTCTTTTCGCCTTCGGCGATTATGTCGGTTCGGCTTTGAGGTACAACTAGGTCGTCCATACCAATTGAAATACCCGAAACTGTTGCATATTGAAATCCGAGGTCTTTGACTGCATCTGAGAGTAGTGCGGTATCGTTGACTCCAAAACGAACAAATACTTCGGCCATTACTTTTTTGAGCTTGGACTTAGTCATTGGGTCGTTCTGGAAGTCCATTCCTTCTGGCAAAACTTCGTTAAATAGTAGTCTTCCTGGGGAAGTTTCGATTATCTCGCCGTTTATTCTAACCTTGATTCCGGCCCGCAAATCGACTGCCTCAACTTGATGCGCCATAATGGCTGCGTCAGAACTTTCAAAAATCTTACCTTCGCCCTTGCTGCCTGGTTTGATTGATGTCATGAAATAACATCCAAGCACGATGTCTTTACTAGGGTTTACTACTGGCTCGCCAGATGATGGCTTAAGCAAGTTGTGTCGAGATAGCATAATGTTCTTTGCTTCGGCCTGGGCAGCTTCGCCGAGTGGTACGTGAACGGCCATTTGGTCTCCGTCGAAATCAGCGTTAAAGGCAGCGCAAACCATTGGGTGCAATTGAATTGCCTTACCTTCGATTAGGATAGGCTTAAAGGCCTGGATTCCGAGTCGGTGGAGTGTTGGTGCGCGGTTTAAAAGCACGTACTTGTCTGTAATCACTTCGTCTAGGGTATCCCAGACTTCAGATCGAGATCGTTCAATCATACGAGTGGCACTCTTAACATTGTGGGCAAAACCGAGTGCAATAAGGCGGCCCGTGACGAATGGCTTAAATAGCTCTAGAGCCATCATCTTTGGGATACCACATTGATCTAGCTTGAGATGTGGACCAATAACAATAACCGAACGGCCAGAATAGTCGACGCGCTTACCAAGTAGGTTTTGGCGAAATCGTCCTTGCTTACCTTTGAGTAGGTCGGTAAGGCTCTTGAGCTTTTTACGGCTTCCGGTAGCAGATACGGCTCTGTCGCGGCGGGCGTTGTTATCGATTAGGGCATCGACTGCTTCTTGAAGCATGCGTTTTTCGTTACGGCAAATAACTTCTGGGGCCTGAAGCCTATAAAGCTTTTTAAGACGGTTATTACGATTAATGACCCTGCGATATAGATCATTTAGGTCAGATGCTGCAAAGCGTCCGCCGTCGAGCTGTACCATTGGTCGAAGGTCTGGAGGAATAACAGGTAGCTGGCTAGTAATTAGCCACTCTGGTCGCAAGCCGGCCTGAAGCATACCTTCGACAAGTTTGAGTCTTTTGAGGGCTTTTTTCTTTTTTTGGCCGATGTTTTGTTCTGATTCCAATCTTAGTGCTTTGATTAGTTTTTTGAGATCAACTTCTTTGAGTAGCTGCAAGATAGCCTCGGCACCAATGCCAGCTTTGAAGATATGGCCAAACTTTTGGCTCAGTTCACGGTAGCGGCCTTCAGGCAAAAGCTCATATTTGGCAAGGCCATTAAGGTCTACCTTAGCGGTATTGTAGGAGTTGTCTAGCTCGGCTAGCTCGTTTATGGCCTCGTCGCTCAAAACATCTTTTTCTGCATTCTTTATTTTGTGCCTAACCAAAATAGCCTTGCGGCGTGACTTGAAGTCGACTTCGAGCTCCTTAATAGCTTCTTGTTTGGCTTTTTCGTCGACATCAGTAACTATAAAGTTGGCGAAATAAACTACGCGCTCGAGGTCGCGTACGCCCATATTGAGTGTCAGGCTAATTGGGCTTGGTGTACCACGCAAGAACCAAATGTGCGTAACTGGTACGGCGAGTGTGATGTGGCCCATTCTTTCGCGTCTGACGATGCTGCGGGTAACTAAAACACCACATTTATCACAGGTGATTCCCTTGTAGCGAATGCCTTTATATTTGCCACAGTAACACTGCCAATCCTTGGATGGTCCAAAGATTTTTTCGCAAAATAGTCCGTCTTTTTCTGGTTTTTGAGTGCGGTAGTTAATAGTTTCAGGCTTAGTTACTTCACCGTGCGACCAATCAAGGATTGTCTCGGGGGAAGCTACCGATAGTCGGATTGAGTCAAAGTCTAGTATCGTTTGTTCGTTTGCAGTGCTATTCATCGGTCTATCCTTTCTTATCTGTTAACTTAGTGTCTTTTTTAGCCAAGGCTTGGAAGTCGTCTTCGGCACCGTCAGAGCCGAGATTTACGATTGCTTCACCTTCAGCAGCCTGCTCGCCTTCCAGTAAAATATTGGTACCGAGCTCGTTGGCTTCTACTTCTAGGTTTTTCTCTAGCAAATCTTCAGCGTCGATAACTTGAGATAGCTTGGGCTTTTCGAGCTCCACTGCCAGCCCTAAGCTTTGCAATTCCTTGACCAACACATTAAACGATTCGGGTATTCTTGGTCCGAGTATTTCTTCGTTTTTGATGATCGATTCATAGGCCTTACTGCGACCGATTACATCATCGGACTTGATAGTTAAGATTTCTTGTAAAATATTGGCAGCTCCGTAAGCTTCTAGGGCCCAGACTTCCATTTCGCCGAATCTTTGGCCTCCCATTTGAGCCTTACCACCTAGTGGCTGTTGAGTAACCATAGCGTATGGTCCAGTCGATCGGGCGTGGATCTTGTCGTCTACCATGTGATGGAGTTTTAACATGTACTTGTAACCAATAGTTGTGGTTTCGGAAAATGGCTCGCCAGTGTAACCATGATATAGCTGCGCCTTGCCATCTTCTGGCAGACCGGCTTTTTTGAGTTCGGCCTTGATTTGATCAAGTTTGACTCCGTCAAAAACTGGTGAAGCTACTTTATAGCCGAGTGCCTGAGCAGCCCAGCCCAAGTGGGTCTCAAGAATTTGACCAATGTTCATACGGGCGCCTACACCTAGTGGGTTTAGAATAATATCAACGGGAGTTCCGTCTTCAAGGTAAGGCATATCTTCGATAGGCATGATTTTACTAATTACGCCCTTGTTGCCGTGTCGACCAGCCATTTTGTCTCCGACTGATATCTTCCTAAGCTGAGCGACTGATACATATATCTGACTTATTACGCCAGCTGGCAGATCGTCGCCAGCCTCGCGACTAAGAATCTTAACTTCAACTACCTTGCCGGTAGTGCCGTTTGGTAATCGTAAGCTAGTGTCTTTGACGTCGCGGGCTTTCTCGCCAAATATTGCTCTTAGTAGGCGCTCTTCACTAGAGAGATCTGTCTCGCCTTTAGGGGTGATCTTGCCTACCAAAATATGGCCAGCTTCAACTTCGGCACCAATTCGGATGATTCCTTCGTCGTCTAGGTCTTTCAGGCTATCTTCTGAAACATTGGGGATATCGCGGGTCACTACTTCGGCACCTAGTTTGGTGTCGCGGACATCTGTCTGGTGGGTCTCGATATGAATCGAGGTGTATCGATCGTCATGCACAAGCCTCTGAGACAAAATGATAGCATCCTCAAAATTAAGGCCCTCAAATGGCATGAAAGCAACTAAGACGTTCTGCCCAAGAGCAAGCTCGCCGTCCTTGGTACTCATACCGTCTGCCAAAATATCGCCTCTTTTAATCTTTTGTCCAGATGAAACAAGAGTCTTTTGGTGGACTGAAGAACCAGTGTTGGATCTAACAAAATTAATTAGTTTGTAAGACTTTTTGCCGGCCTTTTTGTACTTAATAGTTATTTCGTGGGCGTCAGCCGAGATTACTTCACCGTCTTCTTGGGCAATTATAACCTGCCCGGAGTCTTCTGCTACGCGAGCCTCGACACCGGTTCCAACAATTGGGGCTTCTGGTCGAATCAGAGCCACGGCCTGACGTTGCATGTTTGCACCCATCAAAGCTCTTTTGGCATTATCGTGTTCCAAAAACGGGATTAGGGCAGCTGATACACCAACAACCTGGTTGGAGCTAATATCCATATAATCGACATTATTAGCGTCCTCTTCGTCGGCTTCACCACCGACACCTCTAACAGGTACACGAGACTGGATAAAATATCCATTGTCGTCGGTGGGGGTTTTTGCTTGAGCAATTACGGCCTTTTCTTCGTCTGAGGCATCTAGGTAGACTATCTCTGAAGTAGCGCGAGCTTTAATTCGAACCGATTCGTTGCCGGCTTTTTCAAGCGCTTTGGCAATAGTGGCTGTAATTTTATCGCCCTCTTTTAGGATTACTTTGCCGTCTTTAGACTTAACTGCCTTAGAGGCTATCTCGCCGACAGCTTTGCTTGTAGGCAACTCATTGATGACCTTAAAATAAGGGGTTTCGATAAATCCATACTCGTTAACTTGGGCATAAGTTGCGAGCGTACTAACAAGGCCAATGTTCGGGCCTTCAGGAGTTTCGACTGGGCAGATACGGCCATAGTGAGTTCGGTGCACATCTCGCACCTCAAAGCCAGCGCGTTCTCGGCTTAGTCCGCCTGGGCCCATGGCGTTGAGGCGTCTTTTGTGAACAATCTCAGCGAGTGGGTTGATTTGATCCATGAACTGACTCAATTGATGACTAGCAAAAAATTCTTTAACACTAGCTACAATTGGGCGAACATTAATCAGCTGGCCAGGTATGATTGCATCTGGTTCAGCAAGGCTCATGCGGTCTTTTACGATTCGTTCCATTCTCAGTAGTCCAACTCGGAAACGGTTCTGCATAAGCTCACCGACCATGTTGAGTCGTCGGTTGCCAAGGTGATCGATGTCTTCCGATGGCATATTGCTGTTACTAAGCTTAATGACTTCACTAATAATTGCCACAAGGTCTTCCTTGCGCAAAACTCGACCTTCTTGGTCGTTTTTGACATTAACTCCAAGTCGCTTGTTGAGTTTATAGCGGCCGACTTTACTAAGGTCGTACCTCTTGAAATCAAAGAACATACTATCGATTAGGGCCTTAGAGTTTTCGACGGTTGCTAAATCACCAGGTCGGATTCGTCTATATACCTCCATAAGTGCCTCGGCGGTAGTGCTGGTAGGGTCTTTTGCTAGAGTCTCGTCGATTAGTTTAACTTCGCCAGTATCAACATTTTTGTAGAGCTCTTTAATTTCGGTATCAGTGCCAAAGCCAAAAGCCCGCAACAAAGTAGTGACGGGTAGTTTTCGCTTGCGGTCGATCTTGACGCTCATTACGCCGTTTTGGGCGGTTTCGATTTCTAACCAAGCACCTCGGCTTGGGATAATTTTGGCCGAGAAATAATCGGCAGAGCCGTCGCGGGTAAAGAATACGCCTGAAGTTCTTTTAAGCTGACTAACCACAACTCGCTCGACGCCATTGATGATAAAAGTACCTCGTGCGGTCATGACCGGATAGTCGCCCAAGAATATTTCTTGTACCTTAACTTCGCCGGTTTCTTTGATTAGTAGTTCAATTGTGGCTTTAAGTGAAGCTTCGTAGCTGAGGTTTTTTTCTTTGGCCACTTCTTCAGAAACTTTTTCTTTATCGAATTTATAGCTTTTGAAGCTGAGTTCGTACTTCTTAGCTGTGAAGTCTTCGATTGGCGAGATTTCTTCAAACAATTCTTTAAGGCCTTCTTCAAAGAACCAATTGTAGGAATCCAGCTGAATTTTAATTAGGTCTGGTAGTGGTAACGGAATGTCCTGGCTATTAAAGTACTTTCTAGGGCTGGCGGAATTTGCCATATATTTCTAGTGTCTCCTCTTTCATTACTTAGTTATTGAGTTAAGTTGAAGAAGAGGTTTTTCTAAACCGATAAAAAACCGACAGGTTCCATTATCCCAATGGAATAACCGGTATAAAAGTTTAATCGTCCTCTATAAAGATAAATATTAGACTAATATTGGTCGTTAGTCAAGAGTTTTTAGATGTGAAATTACTTTTTTTCGACAACCTTGTCGACTATGCCGTAGCTCTTGGCTTCGATGGCATCCATCCAGAAGTCGCGGTCACTGTCAGAATTGATTTTATCAACCTTTTGGCCAGTCTTTTCGGCTAGGATAAGATTGAGTTTTTCGCGAATTTTGATTATCTCTTTGGCAGTAATCTCGATATCTGAGGCTGTGCCCTGAAAGCCACCTGAGGGCTGGTGTATCATGACCCGAGAGTTGGGCAGCACAAATCTTTTGCCTTTTTCGCCGCAAGCCAGCAGAAAAGCTCCCATACTAGCAGCCATTCCAACACAAATTGTACTGACATGGGGCTTAATTAGTTCCATGGTGTCGTATATCGCCAAGCCTGAAGTTACGCTACCGCCTGGCGAATTGATATAAAGTTTGATATCGGCATGTTTGTCTTCGCTTTCTAAAAATAACAGTTGGGCGATAATTAGGTTTGCAACGGTATCATCTACCTCGGTACCTAAAAATACAATTCTCTCCTTAAGAAGCCTAGAGTATATATCGTAGGCTCGTTCGCCAGCGCTGGTTTTTTCGATAACTGTAGGGATAAGTATTTGATTATTCATAATATAACTATTTTAGCACAGCTTAGGCGCTAGCGAACTTTGTTAGCTGGGCAATTGCTTTTTGGGTTAGCAGGTGGTTATTGAGGTCTTCGCGGAAATGGCCATGGGTTAGCTCTTCTTGGATTTTAGGGTCGCTCTTATATTGCTCGGCCATCTTGGCAAGTTCTTGGTCGATCTCTAGCTCTGAGACAGTTAGCTTGTAGCGCCTAATGACATCGCGCAATAAAAGTGCCGCCCGAACTCTCTTGTCGGCTTCAGCCCGAACTTCGGCTTTGAGGTCATCTTCGGTGCGTCTTTGAATCTCGAGGTATTTTTTACGATCCATACCAGAGTTTTCGAGGTTTTTGTCCATCTCAGCCTCTAACTGCTGAACCTGCTGATCGATAAGCTGAGCTGGGGCGTCGAATTTGGCCTTTTTTAATAGCTCGTCTAGAATCTGATTTTCGTAGTCTTTGTTGTTTTGCTCTTGAGACTGTTCGGCAAG
>CAYORQ010000002.1:0-30539 GCA_964406425.1 uncultured Candidatus Saccharibacteria bacterium
GCGGCTTACTACCGGCCTAGCATAAATATAAATTATCTAACTCATTAGGTTTTGTAATCATAGCTCTAGAGACGACGAGACCGATTACATGGATAGTCGCAAATGAATTGCATTATCTGCGGAAAAGTGTATAATAGCAAGCGTTCTTAGATACTATGCTGCTACGGCTCTAAAGGATCAGGTTATTAATTAAGTTCTGGGTGCAGCTAAACAGCCACAAGCTGGGATTGCCAGAAAGAAGAAGGAACTATGGCAAAGAATCTATTTGTTGGTTCACTCCCATGGAGTGTAAACGACGAGCAGCTTGCTCAAATGTTTGCTGAGGCCGGTTCAGTTGATTCAGCTCGTGTTATCACAGAGCGGGACACTGGCCGATCTAAGGGTTTCGGATTTGTGGAAATGGCTACCGATGAGGAAGCTAAAAAAGCAGTCGAAATGCTAAACGGCAAAGAAATTGAAGGCAGAGCTATCACAGTGAACGAAGCTCGACCACGCGAAGAAAGATAATCTTATCTGGACTCTTAAAAAACCCCGCTTGCGGGGTTTTTTAGTACAAACTAGCTACTTCAAGATTGGCTGTAAGCTTCGCCGCTCAATAAAAAGTCTTGCGCTATTATGAGATTAGCTTTATGCTACTTCAGATTCGTCAGCCGGCGACTCGTACCTACAACAGCAAGGACAAATCATGGCCTGGAGAGACTGCGAAGAGTGTAGCGGCAAAAAGAAATGTGCGCACTGTGCAGGCAAAGGTATTTTCTGGACACCTGCGGCGAGGAATTGCTCGAAGTGTGCCGGAAGCGGTAAGTGCCCGAAGTGTGGAGGAAGTGGGCGGGGTTAAACCCGCTAGCTATACTACATTTTTTACCTGCTATCAATGATTTACGACTTATTCCCCTAGCGAATTTAATTATTTGCTGGGGGTTTAGTCTTTTTTAGGCCCTGCTTACTAAGGTTCCGATTTCGGTGTCGGCTGCAACCAGGCTGTACTTGGATAGTAATTCTGCCCTTAGCTTGTCGGACTGCTCGAAGTTTTTATCATGGCGAGCTAGAGAATAATTATCGATGAGCTCCAATACCTCGGCATGCAGAGGATCGTCTGAAACTAATTTTAGTCCAAGTACATCATCGGCTAAGCGCATCACTTCTTTGGCGTCTTGGCTAAATACCTTGCCCTCGATAAGGCTAATAGCTGCTAGGGCCTTAGGTGTATTAAGGTCGTCCTCCAGGGCGGCTATGAACTGTTTACGGCACTGCTCTACTATAGATGACGAATCTTTTTCTGGTAACTGTCCGACCCTGGCGAGCATCAGCTGGTCGGTGTAGGTTCGGAGCTTCAAGATCCTCTCGTGAGCCGATTTTAGATCGGCCAAATTAAAATCCATTTGGCTGCGATAGTGGCCGCTCATTATCAGGTACCTGAGCGCCATTGGGTCGTTAACATCATCGATGGTTTTGATGTTGCCGATAGATTTGCTCATTTTCTCGGATGCGATACTAACATGCTCATTATGCAGGTAAAAATTGGCCTGCGCTCCACCGCATTGAGCTAGCTCGTTTTCGTGGTGCGGAAACTTCAGATCGACTCCCCCAGTGTGAATATCGAATAGCTTGCCAAAAAACTTATTGCTCATGGCTGAGCATTCGATGTGCCAGCCTGGTCTGCCCGGCAGGGCCTTGCCAGATATATCAAAATCCCAGTATGGTTCGTTGGGTTTTTGGGCTTTCCAAAGTACAAAGTCGGCTACCCCGTCTTTTTGGTCTTGATCTTGGGTTACCCTGGCCTGCGACTTAAAATCTAGGCTGACTAGCCGTCCGTATTTTTGCCCAGTGGCCTGGTATTTGGTGATGCTAAAATAAATACTTCCATCAGACTGATAGGCAATATTATTATCTAGCAAATCTTTGATCATCTCTTGCATGTTTGTAATATAGTCGGTGGCTCTTGGAAGGTGCGAAATATCATCGCGTAGAATACCGACAGCCTCAATATCGTCTAAAAACATATCGGTGTATTTATCGGCCAGCTTTCCCATGGCATTGACGGCGGTTTCGTCTGGATAGGTTGCTTGTGAGCGAGCAATCATCTTGTCGTCGATGTCGGTAATATTCATGACCCACTCGACATCAAGATTTTGAGTATGGCGCAAGACTCGTTGTAAAAGATCAGGCAATAAGAACGATCTGATATTGCCAATGTGGATCCGGTCATAGACCGTTGGTCCACAACTATAAATACTGACCCTGCTGGTGCTAATGGGCTTGAAGTCTTGTTTTGAATTGGTGAGTGAATTGTATAGCTTAAGCATTACTACCCATTATATACCTTGCGCAAGACTTCTGCAGTGTGGCGGCAGTCCTCGAGGGCGTTATGGGCATTGCGGGATGGCAAGCCAAAGTACTCAAAAGTCTGCTCACTTCTGACAATGTCTCCCCTATCGAGCCGGACCATATGCATATAAGCTAGGCTCCAGACATCAAAAAAGTGATAATCGTGAATGTAAATATCCTTGCCGACTCCACCGAGTAATTTCGATAGCATGGTATGGTCGAGCATTTCGTTCCAGCTAGCCAAATAAACCTCCACCCCGAATTGATCTAGAAAGCTCGTTATAACATCGTCGGGCTGTGGTGAATCTTTGAGGTGGTCTGCGGTTATCCCGTGAATCTTGGCTGATGCTTCAGGCATATCGGACAAATCTTGCTTTATAAAACTCAAAAAAGAATCCTTCTCGGCTAGGGTTTGTTTATCGAGTAGTACTGCTCCAAGCTGGATTGGTAAGGACTTTTCGAGGTCCAGTCCGGTGGTCTCAAAATCGATTAAAAGTATGTCTTTGGAAAAGCCTCGCACTCTAGAACGCCTGCCTGTTATCTAGCGCCCGGCTGAGAGTGAGTTGGTCGGCGTACTCTAGGTCGGCACCAATAGGTAGACCATGAGCTAGTTTGCTGATTTTGCCTTGGTAGCCTTGGGCAAGTAACATCCGGGAAATATAAATTGATGTGGTTTCGCCCTCGATATTGGGATTGGTGGCTAAAATAATTTCTTCGGGGTCAACAACGCTGACCCTGCTAAGCAGACTGTCGATTTCGAGATCATCTGGCCCAACTCCGTCGATGGGACTAATGACGCCGTGCAGTATATGGTACTGCCCACGAAATAAGCCTGTTCGTTCGATTGCCACAATATCCATCGGGTTTGAGACGACAGCAATTATTTCTGACCCTCTAGTAGAACTTGAGCAAATTGGGCAGAGTTCTTCGGTGGCATAGTTCTTACAACTCGAGCAGCGAGTTAGGCCGTTTTTTAGATCCATCATGACTCGGCCGAACTGGTCGGCATCGCCGCTGGCTAGTAAATAAAAAACCATGCGCTCGGCCGACTTGGGGCCGACCGAAGGAAGCTTTGAGAACTCATCGATTAGGTTGGTGATATTGTCTGGCAAAATTTGCATAAAATTACATGCCGGGGATATTCATGCTACCTGCAATCTCTTGCATTTTTTCGGTGGCTTCAGCCATAAGTTCTTTGTTGGCCTGATTGACGGCTGCCATAATGAGTTCGGCGAGTCGATCTAGATCCTCAGCAGCCTCATCTTTGATTGCGATGTTCCTAATTTCAACATTCATACTGGTTTGGCTAATAGCCAGCCCAGCTGTTACTACCACTTCTTCGTTATCGCCGGCTTCGGCTACGATTTCCATGCGTTTTAATTCTTTTTGTAATTTAAGAGCTTTTTGTGCCAGTTTGGCTTTTTCCATGATTGACATATCTGTCCTCCTTTTTATTGAAGTATTTACACTTGCTATTGTATCTGATAAAGCCTAACTTCGCTATAACCTTGAGAAAACGATTCCTCGAGTTGCCAGCTAGCTGGCACCGCGTCGTAGTAGGTATGCGAGCCTGTTTTGCCCAAAAGCCAGACCCTACCAGGAGCTAGTGAGCTATACGAATCGAGGTAAATATTTTTGTCGTAGATAAGTGCACTTTCGCCGTAGCCGTTGGGGCGGCCGCTGCCTGTGAATAATAGCATCGTAGTGCCGGTCGAATTATAAAAGCTGCCGTCGAAGTAGGTGTAGAGCTCTCCCGAGATGATAATATCGCTTGGCTTGAAGTTTTTATTGATTTCGCCAAAGACATTGTCCATGCGATGGCTAGCCTGGGAGTTGACGTTTCTTAGCCCGACAAGCTGGACTGCAATTATAACCACGGCGACTGCTACTGCAATAAATCGGTGTTTTTTGTAGATACCAGCTATTGCAATAGCCAGGACGATACAGATACCAATTGCCGTAAATACAAAGTAGCGTTCGTGAAAGATCGGCTTGATCTGGGAAGCGAGGATAGCCACAAGTATTGGGAACAAACAGAAGATGCCAAGTAGCCTCACAAAATGCTGTTTGGTTTTATCCTGGTGGGAGGCGTAGATAATAACCATTAGCACCACGAGAGGAACTACCCAATAGACTAAAGGCCATATTTTGTGAGCATCGGTGAAGGTGGCGAACTGCCAGATAGTATCATTAAATGTCATGATGCTAGTTTTAGAAAGCCAGCCCAGACCCTGAGCCCTAGTCAGTTGCTTGATCATATTTGGTAGCCACGGCAAAAATATTACTAGCGCTGTAATGTTGGCTAGCCACCAGCGCCAATCCACTATTAGCTTGATGGAAGATTTTTTATTACTATTGGTTGCAAAGTAGATACTGAGCAGATAAACCCAAAAACTAGCAACCACTAGCACCATAAAATAGTGGGTGTATAGACCAGCTGAAACACCAACTATATATAGCAAGTAGCCGAGCTTGTCTTTGTGATTGGTGACGATTCTAATTAGGCCTAATATGGCAATCAGCACAAAAACGCCCAAGACTCCATACATTCTAGCCTCTTGGCTGTAGCGAACGAGGAATGGATTGAGGGCCAATATAATACCCGCCAGAGCGGCGATATTGTACTTTTTTGAAATCTTTAGAGTTACCAAGTAGCCAAGCCCGACGACGATGACACCAAAGATCGCACTAAGCGAGCGCGAGGCCAGGGCCGAGCTACCAAAGATTAAGCTCCAGCCGTGCAATAACTCGTAGTACAAAGGTGGGTGCACGTCGCGAGCCGAGCCGAGCCAGACATCGAGCCAACCTCTGCTGGAGAGCATTACACTAAAGCCCTCGTCGTGCCAAATGCTAGATTTGGTGATACCGACAAATCTGACTGCAATGGCAAGTAGGGTTATAAATAAAAAAAGCCATAGCCAGTGTTTGCTAAGTAGTTTGCCTAGCCGCTTGCTAGTGCTGTTTAATTTAGCCCTTGTATTTGCCACGTAGTAACCGCCAGCGTATCTTTAGTAGATCTCCAAATGTCTGCAATGATGCCTTAATTGGTGATGAGCCACTGATTTTGCTGCCTTCCTTAACATCTTTCCAGTCTGGAACATCGATCAAGCCTATGGCGTAGCCTTTTTTACGAGCGATGGCCAATATCTCCATATCGAACCCCCAGCTATCGATTGTCTGGAGCGGAAATATTGCCTGTACAGCTTCGCTTGTGAAGGCCTTGAAGCCACACTGAGTATCGCCGATTCCTGGGAGCAATAAGGTTTGTACTAATGCATTACCAAAGCCCGATATTAGCTTGCGTAGGCCTTTGTGGCTTTTTTGTAGGTTCCTAACGCATATCGCTACCTGCTTGCCAGAGTCGAGCTCTGCAACGGCTTGGTCGATGTATTTGAGCGGGGTTGCCAAATCGGCATCCATAAAAAGCACATATTTGCCCTTGGCCTCCAACATGCCTTTTTTGACCTGCAGCCCCTTAACGAATTTGCCCTTTGGTTTTGGCCCAACGCTGATAACTCGAAGACTACTAAACTTATTGGTATATTTTTTGACTTCATCGGCAGTCTTGTCTGGGCTGTCGGCATCAAGAACCAAGACTTCGGCGTTAATTTTTTGTTTGTTGAGATATTCCGAGAGGCCTTGGAGGGTCGCGCCAATTCGCTGCGCCTCATTATAGGTTGGGATGATAATACTGAGCTGGTAGCTCATTGCTTGACCCCGAAGACACTAAATAGGTATCTGTCGTTGAAGTCTGAATTAATATTGGTAACGGTACCTTTAGGAAACTTGGCTCTAAGAATTGCAACTCGCTTGTCGGCATCAGGCCCAGCAGGAATTATAATAATTTCGTTGATAGACCCTTCAATCGGTAAATCTCGTAGGCGCTTTTCGTCGATTAGTTCGTAGTCTACCTTGTTGTGCGTTAAGTATTGTATCGGGTTGGCCTCATAGCCGCCCATCAGCACTAGATTCTTGCTGCCACTGCTGCTATTGGCAATTAGGTACTTGGCAACCGCTACCGAACCTTCACTGTAGGCCTCGTAGGTTCTGGAGTCCTGGGCCCAGGCTATGAAGTATTGACGATACGACTGCACCAAGGTTAGGGCTAGCAGCGTACATATCACGGCTAGGCCAGTGGTTCTGGCAAGTTTATTTATAGGGAATGTCCTGTACCAAATATATAATAAATAGTTAGCCCCCATGCCAGCGAGCATAAAGACAGGCACCGCCGTGCCGATCGATCTGAGTGCGTGCGGTAAGCCCTCGGCCGTCAAGAGTGCCGGCAACATCATAGCACCAAGCACTATTAGCAGCATCATGTATCTAGGCCTGCTCAGATTAAATAAGCACATCACGATTCCCAGAACAAACATTATTCCGACAAATATATTAAGTAACGGTTGGCCTGGTGTATTATGACGGCTATTTTCGTCTCCAAGGTAATTGTATTGCAAAAGAGTCTTGGCGGTGCCTGAGAGGAGGGTCTGGATTGGTTGTCCGTTATTGAGATCTTTATTCAAAAAGCTGGTACCGCCGGCGCGTGCGGTCGATCCGCCGGGGTCTTTGATGGTGGTATATATTAGTGGCGCCATAACCAAGCCAAATACTACAAAGCTAAGCAGAAGCTTTTTCCAATTTTGTTTGATATAGTCGCGTCTGACTATTAGCATATAAATAAAGCCCAGCAGCAGGGCTGGCAGTACCATTGTAAATGCCGAGTAGGTGTAAAAGCCCAGTCCAAGAGCTATGGCAGATAAAATATAGTAAATAGTTTTATTGGTTTTGTAGGCCTTGGCTCCTAGCCACAAGAAAAGACCAAGAAAGAGTGGCACCAAACTGGCCCTAAAACCATCGCGCTGAATGGTAACCACCCAGGGGTTGACTGCCATAAAAAAAGCCGCTAGTAGCGCCGTTCGGCGATTAAACCAAGCCTTGGTGGCTAGATAAATAACTATAACGCTAGCTACCCCGAATAAGGCAGGTGCGATACGCAAGGCCAAGATGGTGTTGCCCATAAAAAACACGAATACCGCTTGGAGATAAAAAAATAGTGCTTCTCTTGGCCCATTGGTGTTATAGATAATTCTAAAATCCTGGTTTTCTAGAATCTTGAATATATCCAGCCCATTGGCCGCTTCGTCTGGATGGAGTCCTGGCGGTAAGCTATTGAGCTGGTAGAATCTAAAAAATACGGCGAGGGCGATAATTCCAACTAGCAAGATTAGAGGCAGGTATTTTTTAAATAATGATTTCTTTGGCTTAGTTTTCATCTTTGAAAATTATGTATTTATACATTAGATAGTTATAAACCAAAACGACTGCGATTGCTGCAACCAGAGCTAGGTTTACATCTGTAAAGTCCTTACTAAACGGCAAGCGCAGCCAGCTACTTATATTGTAAGCCAACTGCGATGGCCAGAGCCAGAGATCGCTAAATATATAGAGTATGACTGGCCGAATGAGATACAGTCCAGCTGCTGTAATGACAAAAAACAGCACTAGCTTGCGGGTAGCTAGGTTTTTGGCTTTGAATGTAAAATTTTTGTTAAATATGAAGCTATTGATCATTGCTGCTGTGCCAGAAATGATGCCGGCCAGTATTAGGCCTGTGATGTTGTAAGTATTACCGAACAAGCTAATGCTAAAAATGACTATGGTTTTGGGGAGGAGAGTAACCGCCAAGACGTTGAGGACTACAAAATCCACCAAGGTGTTTAATATTCCGACTAAGCCAAAGCGGCCAACCTGGGCAATTTCTGAACTTTTTTTAACTGGTTTTGCGGGACGCTTGCTATCTTTCATACTTCTTATGTAATAATTATACCTCAGAGTGAGCCCTAGCTCAATACTTTAATTGGGCGCCCTTTCGATAGACCTAAATAGAGTTTGATCGGGTTGGAAGAATAATTCGACCTCGCCAGTTGGTCCATTACGATGCTTTTTGATTAGAATATCGGCGATATTTTTCTTTTCGGTGTCCTTGTCGTAATAATCTTCTCGGTAGATAAACATCACCACATCGGCGTCTTGCTCGATTGATCCAGATTCGCGAAGGTCTGAGAGTTGCGGAATTTTGGGTGAGCGTTGCTCAACCGAACGGCTCAGCTGAGAAAGGGCGATGACGGGCACATTGAGCTCCCTGGCCAAGCCCTTGAGCCCGCGCGATATTTCTGAAATTTCTTGCACTCGGTTCTCGGAGTTGTTGCTGCGTCCACTCATTAGCTGAATATAATCGATAACGATTAGACCTAGGTCGTGCTCCGATTGCAAGCGTCTGGCTTTGGTGCGCATTTCCATAACATTTGCCATCGCTGAGTCATCGATGTACAGGGGCGCTTCGGCCAAGACACCCATTGCTTTATTGATTTTCTCAAAGTCTTTATCTTCGAGATTGCCGGTGCGGAGCTTCCAGCTGTCAATGCCGGCCTCTGAGGCCAGAAGCCTATCAATCAGCTGCTCCTTGCTCATTTCAAGGCTAAATATGCCAACCGGCACACCCTCTTTGGTGGCGACATTTTGGGCGATATTTAGAGCCAGGCTGGTTTTACCCATACTTGGTCTGGCGCCTATTATGATAAGGTCTGATTTTTGTAGCCCCGCTAGGATGTTGTCGATACCTTTAAAGCCAGTTGGGATTCCTCGCAGACTGTCTTTGTCTTTGTGCAGACTATCGAGTCGGTTAAAGCTCTCGGCCAGCACATCTTTAATGGATACAAAATTCTGTCGCAGGTGTTTTTGGCTAACATCAAAGAGAGTTTGTTCGGCCTTATCTAGCAGCCCGTCGAGCTGTTGGTCTTCATCATAAGCGAGGTTGTTTATTTCGCTAGCGGCTCCGATCAGTCTTCGCAGTGTGGCTTTTTGGGCAACAATCTGGCCGTACTGAGCGACATGGGCTGCCGACGGAACATTATTGACCATATCGGTAATATAACTCGAACCTCCGACTTCTTTTAGGACCCCTTGTTTTTCGAGCTCTTCGGAGAGGGTTACGATATCGATTGGCTCGCGTTTTTCAAAGAGTCTTATGATTGCATCAAATATCAGGCCGTTTTTTTCGACATAAAAATCTTCGGTGTGGACGATGTCGGCGACCTTAATGATGGCATCTTTGTCGAGCAATAATGAGCCTATCAGGCTGGCCTCAGCCTGAGGATTTTGAGGAGGCAGCTTGGCCTTGAGAGCATCTTTGGCGGTCATCTTATTAGCCATCGACAACTTCCCCTCCAAAGATTGCTAAGGCCGAGCTAGCCAGCTCTTCTTGAGAACTAACGGTGGCTGTTTGCTTAGCGGTATCAATCTTGGTTATTAAATGCATATTTTGACCATACACCTTACTAAAGGCTTTCTCAACTAAGTTGGTGTTGCGAGGTTCGGATATTCGGTCTTTATGGAAGCTAAACTGGCACTTAACTCTGATTTCACTATCGGCTACTGAAATCTCGGCACCTCTTAAAACGGCGTATAGCGAGTTGTTGTAGTGCTTGATGACGCTGAGAGATTTAATTAGCAAGTCTTCGCTTCCGAGGGTTTGGGGTTTGCTAGCGGGCGAGGGCTTGCTAGCGACTTTTGGCTGGATTGCTTGCTTAAATAAGTCGGTGGGCACAACATTGGGGAGGTCTGGAGTTTTTGAATCTGCCATCGTTTTAGCTTCGCTTGGATAGCTGTTTTTTGTTAGGGCCACCTGCAAAACCAGTGCCGGTGAGCTCGAGTAACGCAGGTTCGTCTGAGCCCAGTGCAAGTCGCTAGCTAATGTCAATAAAAAACTCTGCTTGGTAGCATCAGCGCTTAGTAAACTGAGTTGAATATAATCTAGTATCTGTTGGGTCAAGAGGCTGGCGTCGATACCGTCATCGACCAACTTCTGAACCAGTTCTAGTAGTAGGCTAAAATCGCCTTTTTGCCGGGCCTCAATAATTGCCTCAATTGTGGCGCTATCTTGCAGGCCTGTAAACTCGACTACCGTTTCGGCGGTGATCTTGCCTCCAGCCGATGCAATCTGGTCTAGTAGACTAATAGCATCCCGAAAGCCCCCATTACTGACTCGAGCAATCAAGGCTAGGGCTGGGTCGTCGATAGTGATTTTTTCTTGGCTAGCGATGAAGCGCAGGTGCGTGGCGATGGCCGTGGCCGGAATTGGCTTAAAGTCAAACCGCTGGGTGCGCGAGATAATCGTTTCGGGAAGCTTGTGTACTTCGGTGGTAGCGAATATAAATACCACATGCCCTGGTGGCTCCTCGAGGGTTTTTAGAAGTGCATTAAAAGCCTCCTTGGTAAGCATGTGGACTTCGTCGATAATATAAACCTTGTAGGCCAGCTTGGCTGGCGACACCCTAACTTTTTCGCGTAGGCTTCGGATTTCGTCGATACCACGATTGCTGGCGCCATCAATTTCGATAATATCAAGATAATCACTAATTAGATCGGCTTTTTTTAGGCCATTGAGCTGTTTGGCAATAATGCGCGCTACTGTTGTTTTGCCAACTCCGCGAGGCCCCGTCAAAAGATAGGCATGGCTGTGCTTGCCAGCTGCAATGGCATTACTGAGTGTCTTTACGACATGTTCCTGGGCAACAACCTCACTAAAGTCTGCCGAACGGTATTTGCGATACAAAGCCAAATTAGCCAAAGTTCCCTCCACTTTCTGCTACTTATTATATCTTACTAAATATGTATTTTACAGATATTTAGGAGACCGATATGACGGCTTCGATGGCAGCCCATGTGGCATCGGCGTTAGCAGGCACGACAATTGTCACTTCGTCGCCAGGCTGAGCCTTAAAATAAGTTACACTAGCATAGAGTACGCGATAGTGTTTTTCGCCAATCACAGCTATGTATTGGCCATTCTCGAGAGTCATTTTGGCGATAATTTTTTTGCGTTCGATGGGGCCGATTTGCTTATAAATAAAGCTGCCGTCTTGGGCGATGGTGAGTTTTAGTGTGTCGCCTTCAACCAATTTGGATTTTGAGGCATAGTTGGCTGGCACAGGATAAACCTTTGAGTCGGGTCCAATCATATTCTGACCATCAAACTGGCCTTCGATAATCTTTCCGACCGAATCAGCCGAGCCTGGCTCAACCAGATTTTGTTTCTTGGGCTTGGGTAAATCTTTTTGGGTAACACCAAGCTTTTGAAGCTCGTCTTCGACTTGCTTGATGGTGTCTTGAGCCAACTGCATTTGTGTTGCTAAATTTTGTAAAACTTGTTGTTTATCTTTATCTGTCATTTTGTTTGCCTACCTTACATAAATTACTATTTGCTAATAGTGTAGCAAAAGAAAGTATAAAAACCAAACAAAAAAGACCCCGAGGGGTCTTTTTTTGCGATTTACATCTGTTGGTAACTTACTGTAGTTCTACAGTTGCGCCAGCTTCTTCAAGCTTTTTCTTGGCTTCTTCGGCTTCTTCGGCAGGAACACCTTCCTTAACCATCTTTGGAGCACTGTCTACAACAGCTTTACTTTCGGCAAGACCAAGACCCGATACTTCACGTACGGCCTTGATTACATCAATTTTCTTTTCGCCGGCTGCTGTTAGCATGATGTCGTATGAGCTTTTGGCTGCCACGGCATCTTCGGCACCAGCTGGACCACCGGCTGCGGCGACAGCTACAGGAGCTGCTGCACTAACACCAAAGTGACCTTCTAGTACTTTTACGAGTTCGGCTAGATCAAGTACGCTGAGTTCAGAAATCTGATCTACGAGCGCCTTGAATTTTGCAGGAACTTCTGTTTTGGTTTCTTTTGAGTCCTCTGCCTTAGCAGTGGTCTCTTCTTTTACTTCTTCTTTTGCTGCTTCTTTTACAGCTTCTGGTTTTGCGGTTTCTTCCGGCATTTTATACTTCTCCCTTTTTAGTCTGAATTGCATTTAATGCAAACAGTAATTTAGTTATGTTGCCATTTAGTACTCTTACGAATCCACTGAGCGGTGCGGCAATTGTGCCAACCGTCATAGCGATAAGTACTTCGCGACTTGGAAGCTTAGCTAGTACCATTACTTCTTCGCGGCTGAGCGTATTGCCCGTCTCATCAATTGCGCCGAGTATTTCGAGATTCTCGTTGGCTTTTGCGAAGTCTGCAATAATTTTGCAGGTTTGGGCTTCGTCTTGTCCAAAGGCGATTGCCATTGGGCCAGTGAAAATCGAAGTGTCGGCTTGTTTTTGATTGGTCTGGGCGATAGCAACTTTTAGCAAGGTGTTTTTACTTACCTTGTAGCTGACATCTGCTTCTCGCAGTTGGTTGCGCAAGTCGTTGATTGCAGGAACATCAAGGCCCCTGTAATCAGTCATTACGGCAATTTTACTGCTAGAAAAAGCCTCAGCCAAAATCTTAACGTCAGCCTCTTTTTGCTCACGTGTCTTTGCCATAGGCACTCTCCAATGCTTTAAATTTAATGTGCTTGATTACCAAACAAAAAATCTTTGGACCAGCCAAAGATTATAAAGTTTGAAAATCTACTAATGAGATTTGTAACCTCTTGCAGCAAATTAAGTTTATGACAATCATAAACAGCGGCAGTCTTTGGTAATCGGTATTAATTATATCAGATAGAGGAAAATAATTCAAGGGGTTTTGTTGGCCACCCTAATCCTGGTACCACCAGCTCAAATCGTGGCTCAGCTCGCTAGAGAATTTGTGCAGCGCGCTTGTGTCTTGGCCGGCTATCACAGTTCCGATTAGTTCGCCGAGCTGTTGCGATTGGGCAAGGTCGGCCCCGCGCGATGTTATAGCCGCGGCTCCGAGCCTTAGGCCACTGGGGCTCCAGGCAGTTTTGGTCTCACCAGGAATGGTGTTGCGGTTGGTCAAAACTCCGGCCGATTCGAGCTTTTTTTGGAGTTCTAGACTGTCTGTTGTGTCTGGTAGCCTAACAAGAGCGATGTGGTTTTGGGTGTCTGATACCATTTCGATGCCCTCCGATTTTAGGCCGGCTTCGAGGGCCTTGGTGTTGGCCAGAACCGAAGCAATATAATCGTCAAAAGCTAGGCCGTCAGGGTAGGATTGCTCGCCCGTCACCTCCAGAAGAGCTTGGCCGACAGCTGCGATTTGATTCAGATGAGGGCCCCCGCTAGTTCCAGGAAAAACGGTCTTGTTGATGGCTGCCATGTATTCGCTCTTGGCAAAAAGCATTGCCGAGCGGGGGCCTCGCAGTGTCTTGTGGGTGGTGGTCATAATGAAGTCTGCTCCCTGCCCGTCTTTACCAAACGGACTGCTATGATTGCCGGACGCCACGAGACCACTAATATGGGCGATGTCGGCTAGTACTAATGCGCCATTGGCGTGGGCTATTTCGCAGAGTTTGGCAAAATCGTATTGGCGAGTGTAGGCTGAGAAGCCAATAATAACCAGGCGCGGCTTGGTAGCTATTAGCTTATTTTTAAAATCGTCAATGTCAATTTCAAAGCCGTTGGCTGTCTGGGCCAGCGAATAGCTCTGATGAGAATAAAACTTATTAAGCGGACTGGTGGAATGTAGGTGGCTAAGGTGCCCACCGCTATTGAGATCTAGGCTCAATACCGTATCGCCAGGCTCTAAAATAGTAAAATAAACCATCATATTGGCTGAGCTACCAGAGAGAACCTGGACATTGACGCCATACTCACCGGTCTGATCAAAAACCTGGAGAGCCTTTTGGGCTACAAATTCTTCTAACTCATCGGCGAAAACATTGCCAGCATAGTAGCGCTTGTGAGGGTAGCCTTCGGCATACTTGTCGTTCCAAATAGACCCCAGTAGCTCCAAGACCTTTGGGCTGGGGTAGTTTTCGGATGCAATTAGGTTAATAGTTGAGCGTTGCTTAGAGGCTTCTTTTTTGGTCAATTCAAATAGCTTATTCATGATTATAGATTATAGCATCTGTTTACAGAGATATCAGTATAAGCTACACTTTTAGCTGACAATACCAGATAGACCCAATATCAAGGAGATGAACTGTGGTGGAGTACTTGTCGTTTGATAAGAGACAGCCAGACGATCAGTATCGGCTGTTGCTTGATAGCATTTTGACATCTGGAGAAATAGTCCCGACCAGACAAGGTCAGGAAGCACTAACAATTCTTGGCGCCCAAATGCGCTTTGATTTGCGTAATGGCTTCCCAGTGATTACCAACCGCAACATCAAGGGATTCTGGAATAAAGCAATCGGTGAGTTGTGCGCCTTCATTAATGGAGCACGTACAACCGAGCAGTTTGCAGAATTCGGATGTGACTGGTGGGGTGCCTGGGCAAGCGAAGAAAAGTGCTCAAAACGTGGCCTAGAAACCGGCGATATCGGACCCGCCAGCTATGGAGCAATGTTCCATGACTGGCCCGATGAAGACGGCAATTCTTACGACCAATTTGAGCATCTCGTGAAACAGATTATTGAGTTCCCATATGATCGAACCCACCTTGTTAATCCTTGGTATGGCGCTTGGCTAGCTCGCGACTCAGGTCGCATTAATAAAGCTACGATTGCTCCGTGCCATGGCTGGGTACAGGTTCGTATCATCAATGGTCGACTGCATCTGCATATGAAGCAACGCTCCGGCGATGTGCCGGTTGGAGTTCCATCTAACATGGTTCAGTACTCGGCGCTACTGCTGATGCTAGCACAACTTACGGGCTACCAGCCGGGTAGCTACATTCACTACATTGTGGATGCCCATATTTACACCGACCAAGTACTGGCAGCTCAAGAGATGGTTGCTAGGTCAAGTACTAGCCTACCGACAGTTCAGCTTACTAGTGCGGGTCAAAAAGTCGTGGATATTCACGACTTTCGGGCCGAGCATTTTGAGCTTACGGACTACCACCCACACCCAGCTATAGGAAACATTCCGGTGGCAACATGATATACATCATCGCCGCTAGGGATAAGTTTCGGGTGATTGGACAAGGCGGTGGGCTTCCCGACTGGAACCTAAAAGCTGATATGCGTCGTTTTAAAGAATTGACGACCAACAATGTTGTAGTAATGGGACGAGCGACCTACGAATCGATTGGCCGCCCACTGCCTAACCGCTACAATATTGTAATTAGCTCCACAAAAAAGTTTTTTGAGCCTGGTTGGCTTACTACCAGTACGGATTACTCACAAGCGATGAGCTTGGCAGAACAAGTTGCTGAGGCTCGCAAGTGCGACATCTATATTATTGGTGGCGAAGCAATCTACCAGCAAGCATTAGCTGACATGAGAGTTTCTAAGCTACTGATTACGCTAGTCAATGGTGAGTTCGCGGGTGACAAGCACTTTCCTGCCACACCGATTAGTGACTGGAAGCTAGCTACTAGCGAGCTGCATGCCAAAGATGATGACAACTCGCACGACTATGCTTTTTTAAAATACCTTAGGCTAGATGAGTACGATGTACCGCGCGAGATATTTTACTACCCAAGCTCACGCTCGGCCGAACAGACCGATAAAATGCTTGAGATAGAAAATACTGGCATCTGTCCTTTTTGCAGTCAGTGGCTGGAGTGGTACCATGACAGTCCGATTTTGCATCATGCAAAACACTGGACTGTAACGCATAATGACAATCCCTACGATGGTACACTGATTGATTTACTGCTAATTAGTGCCTACCATTGCGTTGATTTCCGAAAGCTACCAATTGAAGCTCAAAGAGAGCTGGGCGAAGTAATTGGCTGGGTTGAAGCCCGCTATCAGCTCGAGTTTTTTGGTTTTGCCATGCGAGTCGGGCCGGTCCAGTATGTTTCTGGGTCAGTCAACCACTTGCACGCGCACATTAAGGTTGGTGATGTTTTTCACGAAGACCACCAGCCCATAAGATTCAAGCTTAGTAGTAAGCCTGAAATAAATAAGCCCCCTGAGACCTACCACTAGTGGTAGTTCTCGGGGGACTTTTATTTTACAACTCTATATATTTCGATGTCGTTTGCAATTAGGATCGATTCGGCATCCAAAACCGAATAGCCTTCTGCAAAATATACCCTCTCGATACCCGAGTAGGCAATTGCTTTTGCGCACCAGGGGCACGGAAAGGTTGTGACATACAAATGGCTGTGACTTAGTGCGATACCCTTTTTGGCGGCCGTCGCAATCAGACTGAGCTCAGCGTGAAGGGCCGTAGAAAGATGAATATCAACGCCCTTTTTGGATTCCGAGCGTGGGTCGCCATCAAAATACGGTTGGCTAGGGCTAGGGACATGCTGGTTATTGGCCTGCAAGATAACCTCGCCACCTTTAATGATACAAGCTCCCACTTGGCGCCACCAATCGGCACTGAGCTCGGCTTGCTTATAGCAAAGTGCCATTATGTGGCTGCTAAAGTCATCCTGACTCAATGTAAAATGCTCGATAACCTCTTGCTCGGCTTTGATTCTTGTATTGTCCCACCTCAAAAAAGTGTTGTCGTATTCGACTGGATCAACAAGATACTTGGCTGCAATTAGCCTGGAGATATCTTCATCTGGCATTATTATGCTATCGCCAATTGAGCTCAAAAGCTCAGCTGAATTGGCGATACTAATTATCTTTAGTGGGTACCCTAGGGCACTAAGTGCTAGTGCTACTTCGGCGGCCTCGAGGCTGCGAATGTCTTTTGCGAGACTGGGGTGCTCTTCGATACAAAGACTTCTGTCGAGCAAGTAGATAGCACTGCTATCTCGATGCCGATTAAAAAAATCTATGTAGCCTCGGTGCAAGACCGGAACATATGCCACAATCGTGCTCATTGGCTCTCTCCTTGGTGGTCGGTTCCTAGAACACTATCTATAACGCCCTGGATTACTTCGGGCATTATTTTATTCATTTCCTTAGCGAAGCCGTTGGCCATATCAAGGTTAAGTCGTCGAACCTTAGCGCTGGTAGAAGTCTCGGCTTGACGCTCTAAGACTACTATTTTGCACCCATAGGTAGCTTCGATCTCTTCAATCTCACTGTTGGTGTAGTTATCCTTGGTAGAAACCAATACATCTGGCTTGACGGCAGCGATTAGCTCCCAGCGCTGATGCTCTAACGCCTTAAGAGTGACTATATCGACCGACCGTTGTCGGATTAAAATATTGAGTCGCTCCTCTTGCGGGAAGAGTGGTCTATTCTCGCCTTTGCGGTGACGGATTTTGTCGTCGCTATCGACCCCAACTATCAGCAGGTCGGCAAATTCGCGAGCCTTTTCTAAATACATCGCGTGGCCGAGATGAAAATGATCGAATGACCCTGAGGTCAGGGCGATACTAATACCAAGCGCCTTAATGTGAGCTACAAGCTCGGTAAGCTCTTGGTAGTCTGGAATGAAACGACTACTGAAGTTTGAGTCATTCCCGAATATACCGACGTTGATTGGCAACTTTGCTCCTTTTATAGTGTATTTTTGAAGGTACGTTGACTACTATAATGTAGCAGACTTACTGCCCACACTGAAAGCATAACGACTAACAGCTCCCTTGCAGGAGCTGTTAGAATTACCCGGAAGTATTATTTTTAGGTTATTTTATTTTTTGTTCTTTAGTTACTTTAGCTTCTTTGACTTCTTTAGCTTCTTTAATAGCTTCGTTATTATCTAGTCGAATGCTCGGGCTCATGCTGGAGCTAACAAACATGCTATTTATGAACACGCCCTTAACGCCGGCTGGCTTTGCAGACGAGATGGCCTTGACTACAGCTTTGGCATTAGCGTAGAGATCTTCTGGCTTAAAGCTGAGCTTTCCAAATGCAACATGAACGATGCCGTTAGCATCATTTTTGATTTCAACTTTACCTTTTTTAAATTCTTCAACTGATTTTGCAGGGTCAGCTGTGACAGTGCCGTTTTTTGGTGAAGGCATCAGGCCTTTTGGACCCAAAACCTTAGCTAGCTTACCAACTTCTGCCATCTTGTCTGGAGTTGCTATTAGCACATCGAAGTCGAACTTCTCTTTTGTGATGTCTTTAATTAGTGCTTCAGAATCTACCAAATCAGCTCCGGCTTTTTTCGCTGCGGCAGCTAGTTCGTCTGGTGCTATAACGGCCACTCGGATGGACTTACCGGTTCCGTAAGGCAACGAAGTGCTGGTTCGAAGCATCTGGTCGGCTTGTCGGGGGTCGATGTGCAAGGCTACATGCAGCTCTGCAGAGGCATCGAACTTTACTTTCGAAATCTTAAAAAGCAGCTCGACGGCTTCTTTTAGGCCGTACATTTTGCCTGGCTCTATTAGGGCCTTACTAGCTTTTTGATTCTTGGAATATTTTTTGACGTGCGGCTTTTGCTTTGGCTTTACAGCCTCCACTTTTTTAGCCTTAGCAGTCTGGGTTTTTTTGACCTCTTTGGCTTCTTTTTCGGCTACTTCTTTGGTAGTCTTGGAGCTTCTTTTGCCGGCCTTAGCCAATTTGGCGTCAGCAGTGGTGTCGATGCTTTCTTTTTCAGTGACAGGCTCAGCGGTTTTTTTTGCAACCTTAGCTTTAGTCTCGGTTACTTCTGTTTTTGTAATGTCTTCTTTTTTTATCTTAGCCATTTTTTGCTCCTTTCGTGGTCAAGCTCTATTTTTTGATAGATCCCACAGCGAGGTTAATTATTTATTCTATTTCAACTCCCATGGACCTAGCGGTGCCAGCGATTATTTTTTTGGCGGCCTCAATATCGTTAGCGTTGAGGTCAGGCATTTTCTTTTCTGCGATCTCAGTTAATTGAGCCTGGGTCAATTTACCGACTTTCTCTTTATTTGGAACACCCGATGCTTTTTTGAGCTTTAGGGCTTCCTTGATTAGTATCTTGGCGGGAGTACCTTTGGTGACAAAAGTCATGGTCTTGTCGGCGTAGATAGTAACATGCACTGGGGTTGGTTGACCTTTGCGGTCTTGGGTTTGCTCGTTAAAGGGGTTGATAAAATCCATCATGTTGACTCCGTGTTGGCCTAGAGAAGATCCGACTGGAGGGGCTGGTGTGGCCTGCCCACCCATGATTATCATCTTTACTTTAGCCTGTATTTTTTTTGCTTCTGTAGACATTACTTAATCCTTTCTTAGATCTTGTTTACTTGTAGTGAGTCGAGCTCAACTGGGGTTTCTCGGCCGAACATAGTAACCAAGACCTTGATCTTGCCTTTTTGCTCGTCGATTTCATTGACCTGACCATCAAATCCCTTGAACGGTCCGTCGGTTATATTGACTGTTTCACCAATCGCGAAGTCGATTTTGTATTTTGGCTCATCGATGCCCATACGGCGCTGAATGGATTTGACCTCGTCCTCGCTGAGCGGAGATGGTGTGGTGCTGGTACCAACGAAGCCGGTAACATTTGGTGTATTACGAACCACAAACCAAGATTCTTCAGTAACTACCATTTCGATAATGATGTAGCCCGGGAATATTTTGCGCTCGACGGTGCGGCGGGCACCATTTTTGATTTCGATTTGCTTTTCTTTGGGTACGATTACATCGAAAATTTTGTCTTTCATATCTAGCGACTCGATACGTTGGCGTAAGGCTTCAGCTACCTGGTCTTCGTAGCCAGAGTAGGTGTGTATTACGTACCAATCTTTTTGTAAATCTGTCATTTGAAATTAAGTCCTTAAAATTAATGATTTCAGTGCATTTCTCCATACCCAATCGAGTCCTGCTAAAGTTAGACCCAGAGCAATTGATACTAATACTATCAGTATCGTCAGCTGTAAGGCTTGCTTGCGAGTGGGCCATATTACTTTTTGCATTTCTGCAATGGAGTTTTTGATGTAGTTGGTAAATGCGTGCATTTAAATTTAATCTAAAAAAGCCTGCTAGGCCTTTGCTTGCTATTTTACCTAATAAATACCCCTTTTGTCAACGCTTTTAGTTGGGTCTGGGCAAATTGACCTTGATTGTGTCGGGGAGTTTGGTCCAAATACTGCCCAGTAAGGCTGAGAAATCGCCCGAATATGCTATGCAAATAGCCAAAAATAGCCCAAAAACTAGTAAAACAGCGATTATCACAATCCAAAAGCCGATATAGCCAGATTCGTCTTCAGATGAAAAAGCCAATTTGACGATGTGGCGTCGAAAGTGGGCGATGTAACTCCAGTAGCCGACCCGGCTAGCGCTCCAGATAGTCCAAAGCAAGTATAGTGCAGTCGTAAAAACAGCTAGCAAGAGTATATTGAGGGTTACGGATTGTACCTTAAGCAGCAAGTATATCTCGGCCCAGACCATTGCCAGGCTAGCTGCCACAAAGATAGCCAAGCCAATGAGCCAATTGAATCCGTGCCATATAGCGCTGCCAGGGTGCAATACCACCTGCTTGGCGCTAATCACTAATTTGCTCTTACCCTGATTGGATCCAATCGCTGTGGCAGCCTGTAGCCACAATCGAAAGCTAATATAAATGCAAAATACAACCAGCACGGCTAGCGAGAAACCCACATAAAGCCAAATCTGCAATCGTAGATCGCCGTAGCCAAAGATGTACATAGCATAATAGCCAGCCAAAGCGATTGCGATAAGAACCAGCGCTAGGGCCGATTTGGTTAGTTTTTGGAGTGAGTTAGGAATTATTCCCTTTAGTGAGTCACTAAGGGCTTTCTTGGTGAGTGGCTTACGGTCGTCTAGCTGCTGGTACCGGATGCGCACTAGGGCCGGATATATGATGGTGTCGGCGAGCCAGCTAACCAAGGCCAATAGGCAGCCAGCTGCGAGCCAAGTTATGAATTGGAATGTGTTGCTGGGGGCGACAAATGATTTGAGGTTTACCAAGATTTGATCTGGCTTGAGTATTAGCATGTAGCGCAACTGAAAATACACCAACGGGAGGATCGCAAATAATAACACCCGCACGCTTAAGAGGTTTCTTAAAAATGACAGCATAAATATATCCGACCTAAAGACTGCCGCAATACTTGACCAAATCAACGAAAGATAAGCTATCTTGGCTTTGCTTCGGCTGGCTGGTTTGGCTTTGGGCTGGGGCTTGCTATGGGCTTTTGGCTTAGGGCGAAGAGAGCTACTGGCCGGACTGGTGGTTTTGACTTTGTTAACTCTGGCAATGTCGATGTTGCGATTTGTACTCATCATTATAATTGTTATGAGCTAATTATAGCTTCTTATGGCCTAGCTAGCCAATGTTTGCTTGATTTTTACAAGACAATATATTTTGAGCTTAACTGCTTTGGAAAGACTAATTCGTCTGCTTTTAATATCCTCGATAGAATGGCGAGACATTTTTTGGTTGATGGCAGCAAAATAGCGATAAGCCAGCTCAACACCATAACGGCTAGACTTAGGGAGTTTTTTGATGGCTCTCTTGGCAACGCTGAGGTCTTTTTTGATATCTTCAATTATTAGGCTTTTGGCTTCGTCGTCGATCTGGCCATTTAGCCCCGGGAAGTATAAGCGCCCTAGCTGCGAGCTGTCGCTACCGACATCCCTTAGGAAGTTTATTTTTTGAAAGGCCGAGCCGAGCGCCTTGGCCGAGCCGAGTAAGCTCGAATAAGCTCTTTTGTTGCCTCCCACAAAAACCATTAGGCACATTAGCCCAACGACTTCGGCAGAGCCATAAATATATTGTTGGTATTGAGCTTGGTTATAGACTTTTTTGGTGATATCCATTTTCATGCTTTTTAAAAATGACTCGACTAGTTCTGGCGGTATATTGTATTTAATGATCGCCAGCGCAAAGCTCTGTACGATTGGGTTGGTACTAAAACCACTTCGAATGGCTCTTTTGAGGTCGCTATGGAGGTCGTTGAGGTAGCTCTCCATTTGAGCTGGGCGCCAGGTATCGACTACTTCGTCGGCAACCCTGACGAAGCCGTAGATTGCGACAATCGCTTCGCAGATGTCCGTGCCCAATAGCTTTGTAGCTGCCGAAAAAGAGCTAGAATAAGAGTTTGTGATATCGCGGCTCAGTCGCGCGCTGATATCTTTGTAAATTCCAAGGTTCAGCATTATTTCTTTCTAGTTACGCAGTAGCTGGCGAAAGACTTTAGCAGGGTTTTGGTTTCGGCATCGAGCTGGATGGCATCTAGGATATTCAGGGCTTTGCCAAGGTGATCTTCGGCAGCAACTGCTACTTTGGCCTGGGCACCACTATCTTTTAGTATGGACCGCACCATCTTTACATCTTCGGGTGTAATATTCTGCTTACCGAGCCGCGATTCGATGGCCTTCCACTGCAAAGGCGTGGTGAGTTTTTTGGCATGATACATTAGCAAAGTCTGCTTGCCCTCCCTGATATCAGAGCCGACCGGTTTGCCTGTTTGACGGCTAGATCCAAAAACTCCCAACAGGTCATCGGCGAGTTGAAAAGCCTTGCCAAGCTCAGCTCCAAAAGCCGAGAAGTCTTTTATGAGTTTTTTGTCCTTGCCTCCTGCCGCAATAACTCCAAAATGGAGTGGCGAAGTAATGGTATATTGAGCCGTTTTATAATAATTGACCTTTTCGATTTTAGAAAGGCTGATCTCGCCACGAACGCCACTCATGACATCGAGCATTTGTCCTGCAGCGGTCTCAAAGAGCACCTGCTGGTAGTGGCTCATCATAGCAAGGATTAGCTCCCTGTTGGTTTTGAGTGCCGTTATGACCTCGAAGGTAAAAAACTCATTGAGCTCACCGGCAAGAATCGCTAACGACTCAGCTGAGTGCCTTGCCTCCTGATCTCCGAGTGCTCCCTTGAAGCGCTTGTTATAAACGCCGGTAATATTGGCTCCGCCGTAGCGAGATAAGTCGCCGTCCATAACATCGTCGTGAATTAGCACAAAATTGTGAAATATCTCGAGCGATAGTGCGGCGTCAAGTGCAAAATCGATATCCTTGCCACCTGCGGCTCGGTAGCCCAAAACCATTAGTGTCGGTCGCAGTCGCTTGCCTCCGCGCAAAATAAACTTCTTCATATCTTCATGCAGCTTGGCGTAGAGTGGGTCGATAGCTCTGGCTTGAACTATTTTTGTATCATAAAACCGGGCAAGCCTTGTGTCGATTTGGGCCTTGGTGTATCGATTGAAGTTCAGGAGCTTTGTCATGTCACTATTTGGCATCTTGCAAGATTCTCTCCATTACTAGTTTTGCACTTAATGTTACCATAGGAATCCCTCCGCCAGGATAGGTACTAGCTCCAACAAAGTATAAGTTCTTGATATTTTTGCTCTTATTGTGCGGCCTAAAATAGCCCGACTGAAAAAAGTGATGGCTGAGCCCAAAGGCCGAACCCACATGAAGATTAAACTTTGATTCAAAATCTTGTGGTGTAAAAATAGACTCGGTTTTAATTTTGCTACCAATGTCTAGCCCAAATTCTGATTTAAGCCGCTTAATGACTTGGTTTTTAATTCGCTGTACACCTTTTTCCCAATTGATATTGGAGTCGAGATTTGGTACTGGAACCAAGATATAAAAAACGTGCTTGCCTTTAGGCGCGAGGCTGGGGTCTGTCTTGGTTGGAATGTAGGTGTAAAAAGAAGGGTCTTTGGGCAGAACTTTTTGGTGGAATATTTCGTCGAGGTTATTTTTAAAGTCCTTACAAAGATAAATATTATGATGAAGCATATCTTCACAAGGATCATCCACCCCCCAATAAAATAATAGCGCCGAGCTGGCTTGCTTGTAAGCTCTCAGCTTGGTATCGGGCATCGATGGTCTAGAGCTGGGATCTATCAGTTTTTGGTGGCTATAAATGAGATCGGCGTTGGCTATGATGGTACTGGCCATGATTTGGGTATTTTTGATTTTGACCCCAACGGCAGTTTTGTTTTCGATTATAATTTCATCGACCGCAGTAGATGTTCGGATTTCGCCACCGAGATCCGTGACTAGCTTGGCTAGCGCCACTGAGAGAGAGTACATCCCACCCTTGGGGTACCAGATGCCAAGCCCCGTTTCCATATAGCTAACGACGCTATAGACCGCTGGCGCTTCGTGCGGACTGACGCCAAGGTACATGCTTTGGAAACTAAATAATTGCCGGAGACGTTCGTCTTTAAAATAATGCGCCACAAAGTTGTACAGTTTGCTTAAGCCTCGCCTTTTTAGCAGCTCAAAGCCACTTTTGGGATTAATAAAGTCTAGCACCCTATCGAAGTTGGTATCTATAAAGCTGGCTCTGGATATGCGGTAGATGGCCGATACAGCAGCAAAAAACTTATAGAACTGTTCTGGTGCCTTGGGGTCGAAACGCTCTAGTTCCTTGACGAATTTTGGAAGGTTGCTGCTAACGGTGATTTTACTTTTATCGGCAAAAGCAACCTGGTAGTTTGGTTCGAGCAAAATAAGCTCGATGTAATCATCGAAGTTTTTGCCGCAATATTGAAATGTATCATACAAGACATCGGTCATCATCAGTAGTGTCGGGCCGGTGTCGAAGCTGTAGCCAGCTTGGGTAATTCGATTGGCTCGGCCACCAACCTTGGCTTCTTTTTCGATGACCGTAACTTGGTAGCCGTTTTTCAACAGGCGGGCTGCCGTACATAGTCCACCGACACCACCACCGATGATGATGGCACTTTTGGCATTTGATTTTTTGGCTGGTTTTATAGTGGGTTTTTTCATAGATTTATAAAACTATCATATAATACATAGTGTGAAATACACTTATTTAGGGATTCTCATTTTTAGCATCTTCGGTATGTTCTTGACTGACAAGAAGTACCGTCTGGTGTTTTTTAAAAACCGCCGTGCCGCCGTGCGGTCGATTGGTATTGTTATGAGCTTGCTTGTTGCAATTGATATTGTCGGTATCAATTGGCTAATTTTTAGCACCAACTCAGACTACGTAGTGGGATTATACATAGCTAGCGAGAATTTGCCAATCGAAGAGTTCTTTTTTTTGTTTTTGCTCTGCTACTTTGTTTTAAATATTAATCAGATGATAACTCGAAGGCTAACTAATGCTAAAATATAGCCTACTAATTGCGATTGCCATTGTCTCGGGGCTAATAATCAATTTTATATATCAAGTCAAATTCAGATTCGCAAAAGCCAACTATATAACAGCGCTAGTTGTTTTGGCTAGCATGCTGGTGTTTAATACCTATCTTACGGCTCTGCCGATAGTGGTGTATAATACTAACTCGATTCTGAATATCAGAATATTAACCTTCCCGATTGAGGATTTGGGTTACATAGTGGTAGCAGTTGTAGTGCTACCGGGACTATTTAATAAACTTTGCAATGAAGACAGAAGCCACAAAAAATACCCGACCAAGCCTTAAAGAAGTGCTGATGACCTCTCGGCCGTTTAGTTGGCCTAACACTGCTATTCCTTTTTTTGTGGGCTACGCGATTGGTCACGGCGCTATGACCTTAAGTGGTATTATTGGTACGATTTATTTTTGTTTTTTTTATAATTACCTGATGTATGGTGTCAATGACATCTACGACTACGATTCGGACATCAAAAACCCTCGCAAGAACTCTATCGAGGGTGGGTTGGTCGAAAAGAGCAAGCACAAAACAATGTTTTATTTGATAGTCGGGTTAAACCTGCCCTTGTTGGTGTTTTTGCTTGCCACCGGCAGTTTGCTTAGTAATATCGTGGTTGGGCTGATTGTCTTTTTTGCGTTTAGCTACTCAATAAGGCCGTTACGATTTAAGGAAGTGCCTATTTTGGATTCGATCAATTCTAGCTTGCACTTTGTGCTGCCACTAGTCTTTGGCTTGGTGTATGGTGGTGCCAGCTCTTTGCCATGGCCGGCGATTATTGCCTTCTTTTGCTGGTGTGCTGCCTCTCAGGCACTGGGCTCGATTCCGGATATCAAACCCGACCGCTCTGCTGGTATCGCCTCTATTGCCACCAAGCTCGGGAGCAAATTTACCAACACTTACAGCCTAGTGCTCTACAGCCTATGTTGCCTGATAGCTGTGGTGTTTTATTTTCCCTGGGGTCTGCTAGCGGGATTGATACTACTTGTCTACCCGCTCAATGTGCTGTTTTTTAGAAAGTTTCGGTCCGATGCCAATAGTACTCAATACCGCCGAGCCTGGAAGAATTTTATTTGGCTAAATTTGATTGTTGGCTTTTGGCTGAGCCAGCTACTAATTTTTGTCTACGATCCGTTTGCTTTGGCTGGTCTCAGGACGGTCTGGTTTGCCGGCTTCATCTTGGGTTTTGGGATAGTTCAGTTCGTCTTAATAAGCTATAACTACCACAAGCTAGCCAGGCCGAAATCTAAAAGATTAGGCGAACTGCCGCACATCGATATACTAGTTCACTCCATCGGCGATAAAGACAACATCGCCTCGACCATTTTGGCCCTAATTGGTCAAAACTACCCGCACTTTGACATTTATTATGCTAACCTCGACAACAATCCGCAGGCCCAAAAAATAGCTGAAGGATACCAAGACAAACGGCTACACATTGTCGATGTATCAAAGCCACCTGCAGGCTGGGCAATGCAGGCTTGGGCGAGCAATGTGCTTTTTAAAAAATCGAAGTCTGGTATTGCTGTGCTGCTTGGCGCTGATACTATTCTTCTGCCCAATACCCTATCGGTAATTGCCAGCATTTTTGATGCCAGCACTGCCGAGCTGGTATCGCTCTTGCCGGCAGACCAAAACAAATCGTTTTGGCAACAACTAATTATGAGCCAAGAGCATTATTTGCTCTTTGGCATGTACCCTTCGGCCTATTTGACATCAAAACGCCCCGAGCTAGCAACAGCTTATAGCAGTCTGTTGGCATTTAAAAGAGCCCCTATTAATAAGCTCGGTGGTTTTGAGTCGGTCAAAAACAGCCCGCTGGAAGACCTGGATATTGCCAACAAAGCGAAGCGCGCCGGGCTCAATACCGCCTTTTATTGCGCCAGCGATTTAGCTATTAGCCAAAATAGATCAGATTTTGGGGAGCTCAGGAAATACAACGAGCAGCGACTCTACCCCAGCCTGAGATTCAATATGCCCCTCAGTATTGCTCTTATTTCGGGCGGTATTTTTGTGACAAGCCTACCGATTGTGATACTTACTTACCTGCTGGCAATCGGGCAGTACGAAGGGACAATTTTATTGGCGATCGGCTGCGCGCTGATGCTATCAAATAGGCTGATTGTGATGTTCAAATCAAAACAGAGTATCACTGGGGCACTACTTTATCCGCTTGGCTGCTTATTGATTTTACTCGAGGTAGTATTTTCGATGATCAAATACGAGCTCAAAAGCCCACGCTGGAAGAGCCGCTACGAAGTTTAGTTGCTAGTGTTTGCCTTTGTGCTTGAGGGCCTTATCTCGGCCCCGATAAACAAACCTCACTACCACTATTGCCACCAGGCTAGTGACCGCTAGCAAGCTGAAGGCTAGGGTCGTTTGCTGAACCGCTACCATCATAATCTTGGTTAGCAATTGAAAATTGTTTGGCTCGAGCTTGGCGCTAGAATCCAGAGCAATGTTGCTGGCCACAACGACCGCCGCGGTGGCGGCAACTAACCCCAAAGCCCCAGCAAATAGCAGTGGGTAAAACACCTTGGTAAATTTTTTGCTGCCTTTTTTAAGGTTGAGCATGAATAGTAGCAGTGCGCAGGAAGCCACCACGAGCCATAGTGTTGGCAGGGCGTTTTTGGCTGTAGTATAGGCTAGCTTGATTCGCTCGAGCTGAGGTAGGATGTTGTTTTCGTCTTTTTTGGAGCTCAAAATCAGCAGATTATCTGGCAGCAATTTTGTGATCTCAAACCTCACTTTGGGGTCGACCGAGGATGAAATTAGTTTGTTTTTAATGGGCAGCAAATCTAGGTCGAGATCAATTGCAGGCTGGCCGTTATTGAGCCATTCCACGAATACTATCTGGCCGGGCGTAATGACTGTCTTGGCGATATCGGGGTTTATTACTAGCTCTAGGCTGTTTTTGATGGCGGCAGACAGGTTTTGGTTGGAGGTTGTGATTTGCCCAATCAATTCGCTAGACATCGACTTTGAAGCGACCGAATAAAACCCGGATGTTTCAAGTATTTTGGTGAGGTTTTGGTTTGATGAAAAAATTCCAACAAAAGTAAAAATGTTGATTAGTAGCAAGGCAGCTACAAACAGCACGAATTGGATTATTTTATTGATAAATCTCATAGCTATATTTTAGCAAACTTTTGAATATTATATTACTGCGACAAGGCGAGCAAGAGTTTTTCTTTGGCATCGTAAGCTGTTTGCCTAAACTCCGCGACGGCCACTTCGATAGCCTGCTTGCGAGTAGTTATCAGCAAATTGAGTGCTTGCAGCTGATTTGGTTGAGGTTTTACAAGAGCCTGAAATTGATTTCGGGCTTGGTCTAGGGCGGCCTTAAAGGTATCTCTGGCTTGTTCTGAGCTACCTCCTGAGCTACAGTCGGTTTTTGCCGTTGCGATACTTGCCTCGATGCTAGATTGTAAGTTTTGTTCGGCTTGAGCAACTACTTGTTGGTGAGTGGCCTGTAAGGCATTAGCTGCGTCTTTGAAATCTTGACGCGCGGAATCGACGGCAATGCGGCGCTTGGCGGTGGCACCCAGAATAGTCTGCCTATATTCGGCAATAGCCCGAGACTGGTCTGGAGTATTGTATTTTTTGATTATTTTTTCGAAGTGCTGGCTGCGCATAGTATCGGCTTCGGCTCTTTTGCTATCGAGTTCGGGGTTGAGGTTGCTGATTTTATTATATTGGGGCATTTTTTTGCTTTCGATGTCAGATTCCATTCGGATGGCAATTGCCTCGATGCTTTGGCAAAACGGCAGTTTAGCCTCTGCTCTGACGGCTTGGGCGGTGGCGGTACCGACATTTGTAAGCTGTAGGGCTACGATTGCTAACGCCATCACAAAGCGGCTGGTGAGTTTCATACTAGAAGTCTCCATTGGTTACCTCATCGGCGCTAGAGACGCTCTGAAGGTCGGCTACTACTGCTTTATCGGTGCTATTGTCGGCTATTAGCTGGCTGGCGTCGTTTTCGGCGTCTACGAGGTTGAGATTATGGATATTTTCGATAGAGCCGTTAGCGGAGACGCTAGAGGTTTTGAGGCTATCGGATTTGGGCTTATTTAGAGTTAGGGCGCCAAAACCTCCGGCAACTAGAACAATCGCCGCAACTGCCACATAGGTGGTAGCTATTCGCAGGCGATGAATCTTGAATACTCGGCTCATAAAACTCACTTTGGCGTCTGCAGAACTATCCAGCGACTCAAGGGCTTGGCGCAAGGACTCCTGACCAGAACTATCCCTTACTTTGAGCTGCGAAAGCCTAGTATTTAGTTTTAAGGCCTGGGCTAGTTCTTGTTTTTGACCCAAATTCAAAGATTTGGCATATTTTGGTGAAATCTGCTTAAGATTGTTATCGAGATGATATTGAAGTATTTTTTGGTAATTATTCATTGTTTTTTCCATTTTTTAGGATTATTTGCAACTTATGTATGCCTCTAGAATAGAGTTTTCGGGTTGCCACCTCGGATTTATTGATGATTTTGGCTATTTCGGGATTCGTTAACCCCTCGATAAGCCTCAGGCCCACTACCTCTTGGTAATTACCTGGTAGTGTGGCGATAGCACTAAGTATATCGGCCAGAGCTTCGTTGCCCTGCGCGATGTCTTCGGGCCCCCTGCTACTATCTACTAGGAGCGGAATGATGTCTTCCGAGTTGCTGACCGGCCGGTTTTTGTTGGCCCTCCAGTAATCGGCAATGACGCTCCTGGCAATAGTAAATATATAGGCCATCGGCGAATAGCCTTGATCCTTCCAATTAGTAAGATTCTTATAAAAGCGTATAAATACTTGTTGGGAGAGATCTTCGGCATCATCTGGCGTTGGCACACGAAAAGCAATAAAGCGCAGTATTGGCTCATAGCATTCGTTATAGAGTTGTTCGAAAGCTGCTTCATCGCCAGCCTGCGCTCGGGCTACTAGCTCGAGCAAATGTTGCAACTGGTTATGTTCGGTCATAATAACGCTTTTTTATCATAATTTGTGACACCGACTGATTATACAGCAATTATACTAGTTTTGGAGCCAATTGGGGTGATTATAAGATGTGGTATAATTGTGGGGTCGCAGAATGCTGTGATGCAGCTTTAAAAAAGCGGTTTGGGCCTGTCTAATTTGTACTTTTTTTTAGCATACCAGCAAAAAGTGCAATCGTAATTTGACGCCGTTATTGCGATAGGTACTGTTACTAGTGTTTTGTAGGATTTGTTAAACCAAGCCGAGTTTTTAACCGAAGGCTGTTTGACAAATCCAGAGGAAAAATACGATACCAGCTGAAGCAATTTGTACTTAAACAAATTACGCAAGCTAAAATCGTATTTAGACGAAGGGGTGTAGCTCAGTTGGCTAGAGCGTCGGTCTCCAAAACCGAAGGCCGCGGGTTCAATTCCTGCCACCCCTGCCA
>CAYORQ010000003.1:0-28566 GCA_964406425.1 uncultured Candidatus Saccharibacteria bacterium
AGCTCACCACCGTCCCGAACTAATAAGTAGTGAACAAAAAAATACTCGCCCAGAAAAAATTTTCGGTCAAGTGTTGTTATTATTTGCCTATAAAAAAACAGGTTAGCTTGGGCCTCTGGCGCTCGCTAACCTGTTGTAGGGTCTTTGTTTTTGTTTTTGAGTAATTTATGTGTGCAGCACTGGTACTATAATAACGCTTAAGGTTGGGGTCTGTCAACAACTTTTTTAGACTTTTTTTAACTTTCTTTAATAATTTTTTAGACTTTTTTTGCCTTCAAGCGTACTCGCCGTCACGGGCGGCGCTATTGCGGGCCAGCAATTGGGCGAACTTAAGCTGGGCTTTCTTGATATTGTTTTGGTTGCCATGCCATATTTTTAGGGCTGGTTCCTGTACGGCTCTCGAGTAACTGTAGGTAATGGGCCAGGGTTGGGCACCGATAGCTCCGATTGCGTTGAGGTTATTGCTGGCCTGATCGGGCGACTGCCCACCTGATAAAAATACAATTCCACCAACCTCACGCGGCACTGCGGCATTGAGCACCTTCAGCGTTGCGTCGGCAACCTGTTGGGGGCTACTAACATCAGCGGCATCCTTACCTGCCAAAACCATGCTGGTTTTGAGTATCAGACCTGTCAAATCGACCTTCAAGTCGGCTAGCTCCTCGAATAAAACCTTTATAACTAGCTCTGTTGCCCGGCCAGACTCGGCTAGGCTGTGGTCGCCATCATAGATTACCTCTGGCTCGACTATCGGCACCATTTCGGCGGCTTGCACAATCGCTGCATAGCGGGCCATTACAGCCATATTGGCGCGCACGACAGCTGGAGAGGGGAGGTCGACACCTATAGCAAAGGCACTGCGCCACTTGGTAAAGCGAGCTCCCATAGCGTAATACTCGGTAAGGCGCTCTGCCAGACCGTCGAGCCCCTCGGTGATGGTCTGGGGCGCAAAATTGGCCATTTCAACCAAGCCTTTATCGACCTTTATGCCTGGTATAATACCGTTTTTGGTGAGAGCTTCGGCAAAAGTCAGGCCACTGTCGGTTTGCTGACGAATGGTTTCGTCGTAGAGTATCACTCCCGAAATATAAAGCTCGATATTGGGCGACATGCACAATAATTGGCGCCACTGGAGCCTAGACTCGTCTGTGCAGGCAATCTTAAGGGTATCAAAGCGCTTGCAACACGACTTAGTGCTTTCGTCGGCAGCCAAAAGACCTTTCGGTGAGGCCATTAGTTGCTGCACTATAGCTGAAAGCGACTGATTCATATCTCTAGCATAAGCCTTATGTCTTATTTTTGCAATATTCGCCACCTCGGAAGCCTTTTTGAGTACATATACTGCGTGCGGTAGCATTTTATATATGCAGATTAGTGGCACATTTACAGATGTAAAAGCAAAAAAAAATGAATAAATAAATTATTTCTTGGTGTTGTCGAGCCGAGCATCGCGTAACATCGACTGGCGCTTTTTGGTTTCGCGCTTGTCGTAGAGCTTTTTACCACGAGCCAGCGCTATTTCGAGCTTCACACGGCCGCGTACAAGCCCCACAGCAGTCGGAACCACGCTAAGATGCTCGGCAGTACCACTTTCGATGATTTTTAGCAGTTCTTTTTTGTGCAACAACAGTTTGCGCTCGGCCTCGGGATCGTAATCGGCACTATTTGAGGCCTGTTTGTAGGGGCTAACGTGGGCTTTTACCAGATAAGCTTCGTTGTTTCGGATCGATATGTAGCTACCCTTGAGGTCAATATGCCCAGCCTTGATGCTCTTGACTTCGGCTCCAGTCAATACCAAACCAGCCTCAAATTTGTCTTTGAGTTCGTAGTCGTGCCGGGCTCGGCGATTGGTGGCGATAATCTTCATAGCTTGATTATAGCTCAAATCCTAGCTTTTGCGATATAATGATAAGTAATATGCAACACCCCAAAGACATTTTTACCGATATCTTGACCGATATCACCATAAAAGCCTTTAATTCGGTTAGCCAATCCGATATTGGCCACAGCATTAGCCATTGCGACGCTCAATTTGGCGATTATAGCACCAACATTGCCTTCAAGCTCTCCAAGCTCGAAGGCCAGAGCCCATCTGATGTAGCCCGAGGTATCGTCGATAGCCTAAAACAGCATAACTCCATCGAAGCAGCCGAATTTGCGCCGCCTGGATTTATCAATGTTACTCTCATTAACCAGCTTTGGCTCGATTACGCCATGTCGTTTAATACCAGCTTTGCCCATAGCCAGCTAGGCAAGGGGCGGTCGATCCAGATAGAGTTTATATCAGCCAACCCGACTGGCCCGTTGGTGGTCACCAACGCCTGGCAAGGGTACTATGGCGATATTTTATCGAACATCTACGATTCTCAAGGCTACAAAACTAACCGCGAGTATTACCTCAATGACGGTGGCAATCAGCTGATAGCCCTTGGCAAAGCGGTACAGCAATCGATTGGAGTTGAGTTCGATGCCGAAATCTCCGCCAATCTGTACCGAGGCGATTATATCGACAATACCGCTGAAATAATTACAACAGAAATGGGCTCAGTAGAGCAAATTAAGCAGTCTGAGCCGTCAGAAATTGGCGCTAGGGCTGCAGAGATTATTATGGAAACCTACATCAAGCCCGATCTAGCCCGACTGGAGGTCCACCACGATTCGATTTACTCCGAAAACAAACCAGATATCAAAAAAACTCTGAAGCGCCTGCAAGAGGCCGGCCTGACTACCAAAAAAGACGGCGCAACCTGGCTAATTGGCTCAGAAGTTGGGCTCAAACAAGATGAAGTGCTGGTCAGATCGTACGATAACGGCGATAGCTATTTTCTTAAAGACATCGCCTACCAGCTGGAGCGCCTCGAAGAGCGCGGCTTTAACGAAACCATCACGATTGTCGGGCCCGACCATCATGGGCAGGCCATTAGACTAATTAATACCCTGCGAGCGCTTGGCCACGAGAGCTTCACCGAGATATCTACCCAGACAATCAGGCTAATCAAGTACGGCAAAGAGTTTAAGATGAGCAAGCGTAAGGGCAATTATATTTTGCTTGATGACTTTTTGAATGAAGTCCCAACCGAGGCCGCCCGCTTTTATTTTGCGATGCGCGATACCAATACGCACATGGACTTTGATATTGACCTAGTCAAGGAGCGCTCCGCCAAAAACCCGGTCTATTATTCGCTCTACGCCTATGCCAGAGCCTGTTCGATTCAAGCCAAAGCCACCGAGCAGGGCATTGCGCCTGCCAAAAACCTCAAGGGTTACCAGCTGACGGTGGCCGAAAAGCAACTTACTCTGGAGCTATCCAAGATAGGCGAGCTACTAGAGGAGATTACTGGCACGCACAAAGTTCATCAGCTGTTGCATCAGACGGTAGAGGTCGCCAGAGCCTTCCACGACTACTATGAAAAAGAAAGAATCGTCGGCAATCCTAAGGCCGCCCAAAAATTAGTCTTTATTGCTCAATTTAAGCTTGCCTACCAGGCGATATTCGCTATTATCGGCGTTGATTTGCTTCAAAAAATGTAGTTTTCTAATTATGTTGGTGTAGTAAAAAAAGCAACTATTTTTGTATCTTATATGTAATAATTTTCTTATCAGTATTTATAAATAACTGACCACTTTTTGGCTCTAAAGCAAATGAATATATCGGGGCGTTGCCTTCAAGTGCGTAAAACCTCACAAAATTGGCCGAATCGGAGCTGATGGTGAGCATGGCGAGCTTGTTTAGGTCTTTATTAAGTAGCATAAAGTAGCCAGATTCCAAATCGAAGTAGCTGTCTTTGATATCGCCAAAACTAGCCGGCAAACCGTTGGTATCGTAGCTACTCTCGGTTCCTTGCTCGAACAATTTAATCTTATTGGCTTGGGTTATGAATATATTGCCATTGATCATCAGCGAGCTAGCGCTAGCAAGGCTTCCGGCACTCGGAGACTTCAAGATATTAGCTTTGGAGCCAAGATTTAGCCCAGATTTTACATAGCGCACTATTTGCGACTCGCTAGGCACTAGCAGATACAGGTTGCTCAAATAGCTTTCCAGATCAACCGCCCCACCCGGATCTGTCTTTAGCGATTGCAGGCCGCTCTCTAGGTTATACTGCCACAGATTGCTAGACCCAATTGCTATTAGGCCGATATCGCCTTGGTTGGTCAGCGCCTTGGCACCCACCAAATCTTTATCGGCAGCTTTAATACTCGGAGCACCAAGCAGAGGGTTGATTGCTACGATAGTCCCAGCCGCGGCGTCGAGGCCATACAGGCTGTTATTGACCCACATCATAGCTACCAGTTTGGCTTGCTCGATGCCAAAGCCGTCAGCTAGCTTAATACGCGTCGTATCAGTTATTTTGTCTTCAACTATTGTTAGCTCACTACTAATTTCTGCATAACCGCGCTTAATTTTATTAGACTGAGCTAGCTGGTTGAGCTTGTCTTGGTCGGATTTGCTAATTTTAGACAAAATCTCACGGGCTTTATCGACGCTTTCCTGCGCAGACTTAGAATTATTTTTAGATAGCGATGTCTGCGCCGAGGCAATCAGTGTGCTGGCATCGTCTAGCTCTTTAGACGCACTAGTGCCACTATAAACTGACGAAAAACCCCAAATTACACCGAGAACAATTAATATAGATATTATTACAACGATAAATGCTTGCTTGGGGTTGGGGTTGATGTACTTCGACCAAAACCTAGTCCAGCCGTGCTTGGATTTGGATAAAACTGCTGGCACCACCTTAGTTTTGGCATTGGAGGCCGATTGTTTAAGGCCGCCTTTTATCTTTTGGCCGCCTTTTTTGGCGTGGCCCTGGAGCGCAACCAGGATATTATTGATTTTGGCCTGTGATTGTTTGGGGATATCATCTGGAGTCTGTCGCAAGAGGTCTTTTGGTATTGGCGACTTCTCGGCCTGAATCAGCAGTACACTGTAAGGAACTTCTTCTGGAAGCTGCAGGTTACTAGTGATGTCCTGGCTTGACTGCTCGATGGACTGGTCAGATATGATCTTGCCTAGCTCCGATTGAGTCAGGCTGGCCGTCACAGCCTTGCTGGCGAGCAAGATACTGTCTCCGGACTGAACCTTACCAGAGCCGATCTCCCTAAATTTATTCTCAGAGCTCTCTGTTGTGAGGCTTGTGGCACTGCCTTTGCGAGAGTGGATCATGGTCAGCTCACCGACATTGGCAAATAGCATTTCATTGGCTACTATAGCGACCAAACCAACGTTGCAGGTGCTCTTGGAATTGCTAATGAGCTCATTGACCGCCCGCAAGCACAGCTTGAAGCGATTATCGAAGCCGGTCTCGATGCCACTCTCGTAAAAAGCCTTACCACAGCCATCCAGGAACTTATCTAGGTCAATCCTCTTATCGTCATCATGGAATTCGAATAGCAAGTATAGGTTGCCCGACTCGGAGCTGGCATCTGAGGATGGCTCAAACCCAACAGCAAAAGACTCTGCCACAGATCTTAGAGGACGCTTTGGGCGATGATTGATTTGAATATGTCTGGTGTAAATTTCTTTGGCATCCATAAGGCTTATCCTTTTTCATAACTATTATACCATCTGTATGTATTAAGGTATGATAGAGATTGAAATTATGCATAAAAACGACCCAGAAAACATCTCTTTTACCAAGGACCAGCTCAAGGCTATCGGCCATAATGAAGGCCCTATGCTAGTTGTGGCAGGTGCTGGCACTGGCAAAACAGCTGTTATAACGCAACGAATAGCTCGCCTAATATTATCGAGCAAAGCCAAGGCCGATGCCATACTGGCGCTAACTTTTACCGACAAAGCTGCTATGGAAATGCAGCAGCGGGTCGATGAGCTGCTGCCATATGGCTATTTGGACACTCAAATAATGACCTTCCACGCCTTGTCAGAGAGAATTTTGCAGGAGTTTGCCCTTGATGCTGGTTTGAGCCCCGAGTTTATGGTTTTAAATGATGTTCAGCAGACCATTATCCTGCAAGAAGTCATAGCAGCGGTTGATTTTAAGTATTTCAAGCCCCAGCACGACCCGTTTGCATACATTAGGTCGCTAAAAAGTGCCATATCAAGGCTTAAGGATGAGGGAATAGACGCTGCAGAGTTCAGTAAGTTAGCCAAGCACCTAGCCGACACCGGTGACGGCCAACCAAACGAGCCAATGCTCGATTTGGCCAAAGTATACCAACTTTATACAGAGCTTTGTACCGCTAAAAACAGCTTAGACTTTGGTGATTTATTGCTAAAATTACAACATTTGTTAAAAACCCGTCCCGAAGTCAAAAAAGAGCTTAATCAGCGCTACCAGTACTTGCTAGTTGACGAATTTCAGGATACCAACTCCATACAAATGGATATCATAGCCAGTTTGCTATCAAAGTCAAAAAATATCATGGTAGTCGGTGATGACGACCAGGCTATTTACAGCTTTAGAGGCGCATCGGTCCAAAACATCCTTAATTTCAGGACGCTTTTCCCCAAAAGCGAGCTGGTGGTGCTAAAAGACAACTTTCGAAGTGGCCAAGCCATACTAGACGCCGGCTACAAGTTGATTCAAAACAACAACCCAGACAGGCTGGAGTTTTCGGAGCATATCAACAAGCAACTAATTGCTCATAAGTACCCCAAAGCTGCGGTTGGAATCGAATATTACCCCAATAAGCCCAGCGAAGTCGATGGAGTAGTAGAAAAGATTGCGAGTCTATTGGGTGAAGGGGCAGAGCAAAAAGATGTTGCGATATTGCTTCGCAAAAATAGTCAGCTCAAAGCATACATCTTGGCACTTCAGAGAAAAAACATCGCCTATTATGTTCATCAAGATGTTGAGCTATTTGATCAAAAAAGTGTAAAAATGCTCGTCGCACTAGCCAAAGCAATTACTGATCCGCACGATTCATCATCGCTTTTTCAGCTACTGATTAGTGGCTTTTTTAAAAACCACGACAAACACCAAATGGTAGGTATTTCATCGCTAATAGCCCGCCAAAACAAGAGTCTTTTTGACGCCCTAACCGAGCCAGATCGGGAACCATGGATAGATCAGGCGATGAGCGATATCGCAGAGTGGCGAGAAATGCTGGCCGATTATACTGCCGGCGAATTGCTCTTTGTGGCCATTAAGGCCAACGGCCTCCTCAAAGATCTGCTCGATGACGCCAGCACTTCGCTCGATTCGGCGCTGTCGGTACAGTACATGACCGACTTCTTTGGGCTCGTAAAGCAGTTCGAGCTAGCTTCGACCAACCCTAGTCTGGTAGAGTTTTGCAAGTACCTCGACGAAATTAAGCTTTCGTCGACCGATATAATGAGCGATATATCACCACTCGACAGCTCTGGAGTGCAGATTTTGACTATTCACAAGGCCAAAGGACTAGAATTTGACTATGTCTTTATACCCGAGTTGGTAGAGCAGAGCTTTCCGACCTACCGAAAAGGTGAAGATGTGAAGTTTCCAGAAGAAGTCTTGAAGCACATTGGTGGCGACCACTATCAAGAGGAACGCCGCTTGTTTTACGTTGCGCTGACAAGAGCCCGAATTGGAGCATTTTTGAGCTACGCCGCCGACTATGGGGGCAAGAGGGCAAAAAAACCATCACGGTTTATCGGCGAGGCACTCGGTAACGACTGGCTCAGCAGGGCAGTTCAAGTCGATGACCAGCGCAATATGGCCGAGCTAATCGGTTCGTTCGAATCAATCATTAAGGTCGCCGACCAAGACAGCCTACTAGCCAGGCTCTACAGAGGCGATTGGCTATACCTGTCAATTAGCCAGGTCGCCGACTACCTGCGATCGCCCAAGGAGTTCTGGCTTTTTCATGTTTTGAAGCTGCCAAAAGGACCATTCCATACATTAGTTTATGGCTCCAGTATGCACGCCGCACTCGAACACTACTACAAGTTTAGGCTCAAGGACCGCAAGATATCTCAAAACGAAGTTCTGGAGGTTTATAAGGGCGCCTGGCGTAGCGAGGGTTTTGTATCTGTTGAGCACGAGAAGGAGTTGTTTGAGACCGGCCAAAAGGCACTCATAAACTATATTCGCAACCATGCTAAAGACGAAGCCAAGCCAATTGCTATCGAAAAACCCTTTGAATTGCAACTACCAGACCTAAAAACAGTGATTTCGGGTCGTTATGATATTATTCTGAGCTCCAAGGATGGCATCGAAATCAGAGATTTCAAGACCTCAAGAGTCAAAGATCAGAAAGCAGCCGACAGTAAGGCCAAAGCCAGCGTTCAGCTCGGAATATACGCCCTATCGTGGGAAAAATTACAACAAAGTCCGGTGTCGGTAACTAGCTTGGAGTTTATTGAGGACTTCGTGATAGGTAAAAACACCAAAATCGATAACGAAAAAACTTTGCTTCTAATCACGCAAGCCGTGGAGGGCATTAAGGCTATGAAGTTTGACGATAAGGGCCAAAGTCAACTTGATTTTAATAAGCTACTGATATGAAAATCGACTCTTATCGTAACCAGCGCTGGCTCGAGAGTACCCTCGATTACATCTGGAATTCTCATTTCGATGATGTACCAAGAGCCAATAACGTCAAAATTATATTTGGCAAAAAAGCCAAACGCCGCTTAGGCTCGATAGGACTTGATAAAGATGATCCAAGCACTTCGATAATCAGGATAAACCCAATTTTTAAAGACCTAGAGGTCCCGGAATTCGTGATTGTAGCTACCATTGTTCATGAAATGACGCATTATGCGCACGGCTTTAACTCGCCGCTGGAGCAAAAACAGCAACACCCTCACCGCGGAGGCGTTATTAGGCGCGAGTTTGCCGAAAGAGGCCTAGAATATATGTACATCGAGCAAAATAAATGGCTAAAAGAAAACTGGCCGGCTATTTTAGATAAATACTTTGAGCCAACTGCTTATCAGCGTCGCAGCCACCGGGCTAAACTAAAGCTTCCCTGGTGGATGTCTGGATTATAAGTGGCAACCAGAGTATTATTATAAGCATGAGTACTATCAATAAATCTAGAAATGTAAAAAGACGCACTAGCCAGCTCAAACTTACATCTGGAAGCTCTAAAACTATTACCAGGCCCACCAGGGCTAAGCTAGTAGCGGCCGCCCGACGCCTGAACCGTACCCGAACCCGTCGATTTGTGCTTTATGCCCTCGGATGTATCGTTTTGATGCAAGTATTACGCTATCTTAGTAACGAAGTTATCTTCGCTGGCCCCACTACGCCAGGAGGCATTGGTTTTTTGCTTTTTTTCTATGTTCAGACCGGCCTGATGGTCGCAATTATGTTGCTGCTAATTGCCGCATCCATCACATATCTCAGATCTTTGAGCTCTGATTTTTAGCACACAAACCTAGTGCTAAAGCACTATTTATATGTACAATTCTGCCACTACCAATCTGTAAAGTAAGTTTATTAGACGCTGTAATATAATTAGTACAATTGAGTTAAGATATTGTTCATAGAGATTATTGGCGCTGTCCAGACCGCCAGCTTATTTTTATTAGTAATTCGGGGGTGCTATACTATATACCATAAGGAGGAAACATGAATACCATTCTAATAGTGCTGATAGGACTAGTGTTACTGGCCTTACTAATAGTTATATATCTCCTAGCGGTCAAGAAGTCGGGTGTTAGCTCGGATTCTCTTGGTATGCTCAAACAAGATCTGCAGGGCATTCAGCAGCTTATTAATCAATCTCAATCCCATCTGAACGAAAGGATCGATAAAAACAACTCTGCCATGCAGGCCAGCGTCCAAAAACAGATGAGTGAGTCGTCGAAGCTGATTATTGATGTTACCGAACGCCTCACTAAGCTCGATGAAACCAATAAGAGGGTAGTCGATGTTGCCGACGAGCTCAAGACACTTCAAAATGTACTTCAAAACCCCAAGCAGCGAGGCGTACTTGGCGAATACTACCTGCAAACCGTACTCGACAATGTGCTACCGGCCAACAGGTACAAGCTGCAGTACAAGTTTAAGGACGGCGATATCGTCGATGCCGTTATATTCCTCGAAAAAGACAAAATACTACCCATCGACTCAAAGTTTAGTCTCGAAAATTATAACCGCTTGGTAGAAGAGAAGAACAAAGATCAAAGAGCCATCTATGTTAAGCGTTTCAAGCAAGATCTCAAGACCCGAATCGACGAAACCAGCAAATACATCAGGCCCAGCGAAAACACTATGGATTTTGCGTTCATGTTTATACCTTCTGAAGCGATTTATAACGATCTATTAACCAACAAGATAGGCACCGCCGATACCGCCTCGAGAGACCTCATCGAATACGCTTTTCAGGATAAAAAGGTAATAATTGTTAGCCCCACGACCTTCATGGCTTATTTGCAGACCGTCTTGCAGGGCTTAAGAAGTCTACAGATAGAAGACCAAGCCAAAGAAATCCAAAAGAGAGTCGGCATGCTGGGCCGCCATATCAAGAGCTACGAAGAATTTATGCATAAACTAGGGGGGTCGCTATCGACCACCGTCAATCATTACAATAACGCCCACAAAGAGCTTAAAAAGGTCGATAAAGATGTCGTTAATATAGCTGGCACAGATGAGTCTGTCGATCCAGCATTTCTGGAGAAGCCAAATATCGATGATTAGCCTATGGTGTTGTATAATAAAAGCATGAAAACAATATTCTCAGGACTAAAACCGACCGGCGAGATGACAATTGGCAACTACATAGGGGCCATGAAGCACTGGCCTAGTAGCCAAGCTGACAGCAGAAGCATCTTTTTTGTGCCAAATTCGCACGCCCTGACGGTACGGCAAGACCCCACCCAGCTCAAAACCAGGACCCTAGACCTAGTGGCCTGGCTTTTGGCGGTTGGTGTTGACCCTAATGAGTCGATTATATTGGTGCAATCTATGGTGCCAGCGCATGCTGAGCTATTTTGGATACTCGACAACTTCGTAACAATCGGCGAGCTCAGTCGCATGACGCAGTTTAAGGATAAAAGCGGCAAGTCTTCGGCCGAAGGTCAGCTAGCGGGGCTATTTAACTACCCAGTACTGATGGCTGCCGATATATTGCTCTATAGTACCGACGAAGTTCCGGTAGGAGAAGACCAGATTCAACATGTTGAGCTCACCAGAGATATTGCCACTCGATTTAATAATATCTATGGAGAAACATTTGTAATTCCTAAAGCTACCACCCCACAGCATGGCTCAAGAGTAAGGGGGCTCGATGACCCTCGCTATAAGATGAGCAAAAGCGACCACCCAGATAGCTATGTGGCGCTCGGCGAGGACGCCGAATCGGTAATCAAGAAGTTCAAGCGAGCTGTTACTGACTCTGACGACAAGATCCGCTACGACCCCAAAGCCAAACCAGCCATTTCTAACCTCATTGAGATCTATGCCGGCTTCGCTGAGGTCGATATCGCTACAGTAGAGATTAAGTATCAGCAAAAAGGCTACGCAGAGTTCAAGCAAGAGCTCGGTGAGCTCGTCGCCGATAAACTATCGGCTCTCCAGGCTGAGTTCGAAAAATATCGGTCTAATGAGACAGCCCTAATGGCCATTATCGAACAGGGAAACGCCAAAGCTAGCCAAATAGCCAATAAAAAGCTCAACGAAGTGAAATCTAAAATTGGGTTGTTGTAAAAAATATAACATCCTTCTACACCTGAAAAGTGCAATTATTACATCAAAAGTATTGACATAAGCATAAGCATAGTGCTATACTAGAGCTATTCTAGTTCATTAAAAACAAAAAATAAAAATTATGCCACATATCAAACCACCATAGGCGATGGCCTGAACTCTTAAAGGTCTTTTGCCCACAATTTGACGGTGAGGAATCTCTGGATACAAAAAACAACCCCCTTGTTTTTTGTACCAGAACTTCCTTACTGTCGTAGAGCCACTCTGTAAGCAGTCATTATGCTAAGGGGGATACAGGAGACAGCTCGAAGGAACTTGACCATAATTGTACCTTCTACTAAACCAGAAGGTACAATTATGGTCAGGTACCGTACCGATGGTTGGGAAGCGTTAGCCGTCAATTAGCACCTTCAAGTATTAAATAAAAAGCGGCTGGCAAACTTCAATGAAGGATCTTAGCTCCGGTTAGGATCCACACCCGGGCCGATACATGCCAATTTGTTTCTAAACATTTTTATGGGCATTTGCATCGGCCCGTAACCATTTTTAAGCTTACCAAAGTCAAACACTCTGCTCATAGCAGAGTGTTTTTTTGTATTTAACACATACTCTGAGAGCTCTAGAGATACAAAAGCATCGGTTGGTCGGGCTTAAAGTGCCAACTTAAAGATTGTAATAGCCGGCCCGGCCAAACATCCAGCAGATCAACACCGGCCAGGGAATCAAACCTAACCTTATAACAGCTAAGCATCGGGTCAATCAAACAGCTCACAGGGCGTTTGGTGCATCCGAGTTTGGTACCAAAGCCCCAAAAAGAAGGCAAAAGAGCATTTATAGAACTCTTCCATACGGATGATGCGGGAAAATAACCAAATCAACAAAAATATACCAATGCTAGAAGGCCAGAAGTATAAATTACAATGATTCATTGAAAAACATCACTATACCAAAGTGTCTTATAGTAATAATTACAACAACGGCATATTTTAGCACTAAATTTGGTGAATAAACAAAAAAGTGGGTTATCCACAGCCCTCAGCCTATTATCACGATCACAAAAACCACTAGGCAAGTGAATCGGCTAGAGCGGGGAGTATAAAAATTACTTGTTCAATTACAAATGATAAATATAGTGTTCAGTAGGGCTTCTAAAAACACCATCAGAATAAATGTGTTCAGTCTAATTATTTTTTTATTCGATTATTGAAGAAATTTATGGTGCCCTGTACTATAAAAACCAGCTGTGCGATAATATGTTATATCTTATGAAAAAGCGCGCAACAGTCTATTTGGTAGCTATATCGGCAGTCTTAATCATTACAACTGTGGTATTTGTGCTATCACTTGCTACTACTAACCCCACCAAGCTCGGTCCTGCCGGCGTTACCTTCTGGTTTATCAATGCCTTGGTGATGGTGTCGGCTTTACTGACCATCTTGTCTTTCAAATTTAAATCCAGAAATCTTAAAAGCAATGACAACGAGGTTGTATCATTCAGAAGTAGTTTGAGGTTCGGCTCGCTACTTGGCTTTAGTATTATTGGGCTTCTGGCTCTGTCTAGTTTGCGCAGCCTGAGCTGGCGCGATATTTTGCTATTTGCAGTGATCGTGATAGTCGTGGAAATATTTTTTAGAACCAGAAAGAAGGTCGCTTGAGCCATGGATTCTAATACAGCTATAACTAAGCTCAAAAAGGATGCAGCTGGGGTGTCGACTGCGAACGACTTGGTGCTGCTCAAATCAAAGTACTTGGGTAAAAAAAGCTTTATCGCAGCCGAAATGGCCAAGCTAGCACTCCACCAGGGGGACGATAGAGCGAAGCTCGGTAGGCAATTAAATAGACTTAAAACTTCAGTCAGGAATATTATTCAAGCCACCCAGGATAGGCTAGATAAGGGTGAAGCCGACCGTCAGTACGCACCCTTTGATATTAGTAGCCCCGGCAAGAGTCTCAGCTCGTGCTCGCGAGTAGGGCATTTGCACCCCGCTAGCCTGGTGCTTAAAGAGACCTACCAGATATTCACCGAGCTAGGCTTTGCTATTGTCGATAGTCCAGAAATCGAGACAGACTGGTACAATTTTGAAGCTCTCAATATGCCCGAAGTTCATCCCGCCCGAGAGATGCAAGACACCTTCTATATCAAAGACAGCAAGCAAAAGCTCTTACCAAGAACCCACACTTCTGGCATGCAAGTCAGGTTCATGCTGGCCAATAAGCCTCCCTTTAAGATTATTGTTCCGGGTAAGGTCTTTCGAAACGAAAACGAAGATGCTACACACTCTTGGTCGTTTAATCAGATAGAGGGCCTAGTGGTCGGGGAGAGTGTGAGTATGGCCGACCTCAAAGGAACCTTGCTGCAAATTATCAAAAGGCAGCTCGGTGATGATACCGAAATTAGGTTTAGAGCTAGCTATTTTCCTTACACCGAACCTTCGGTAGAGGTCGATGCTAAGTATCAAGGCAAATGGCTCGAGCTGGGTGGAGCAGGCATGGTGCACCCCGAAGTACTAATGAGGGGTGGCGTCGACCCCAACAAATACTCTGGTTTCGCCTTCGGGTGGGGAGTTGAGCGCATTGCAGCCATCAAGTACAACATCACAGACCTAAGACAATTATGGCGACCAAAAATTGAATTTCTGGAGCAATTTTAGATGAAAATTAGCGTCAAACTCATAAACAGCTATCTTAAAAAGCACTTAAATACCGAACAGATGACAGAGGCTCTAGAAAGCACCGAAGTTGAAGTCGAAGAAATCTTGTATGCAAAAAAACTAGACCCCAAAATAATTGTAGCTAAGGTGGTAGAAACCAAACCTCATCCTAATGCCGATAGGCTCAAACTCGCCAAGGTGGATACTGGCAATGGGATAGTCGATATAGTCTGTGGAGCTCCCAATATCCGCGCTGGCATGGTAGTAGTCTTGGCTCAGGTAGGAACCATTTTGCCAAGTGGTGACGAGATACAAGATGCCGAGATACGGGGTGAAAAATCTCACGGAATGCTTTGTTCGGAACTCGAACTCGGCTGGGGCAAGGATCATAGCGGTATTATAGAGCAAGACCCTAGCCTACCCCTCGGGCAGTCATTGTGCGACATAGCAAATACTAGCGATATCATAGACATTAAGACACCCTCGAACCGCTGGGACTACTTATCGTACATTGGTCTGGCCCGCGAAATTTCGGCGACTCAAGCTGATAATGGCTTGGTCGAACCTGGTATAGACAAAATAACCTATCAAGACAGAGAAGCCGTGAAAGTCAAGAAAGACGGGCAGTGCCAAGCCTTTTATTTGACTCATCTCAAACTCGAACCAAACTGCACCAGCCCTAGCTGGCTTGTGGATAACTTACAGTCGGCTGGCCTTAGGTCAATCAGTGCCGTTGTAGACATTACAAACTTCGTGATGCTCGAGTATGGCCAGCCATCGCATGCCTATGACGCGGGCAAAATCAGTGGCAACTTCGGTGTGCGCTTTGCTGGCGCCAACGAAATGCTCACTACCCTCGATGGTAAGAACATCGAGCTTAGCGTCCAGGATTTGGTCGTTGTGGATAACTCTGGCCCAATCGGGTTGGCAGGAGTAATGGGTGGTAAAAGCACCGAAACAGATGCTTCAAGTACTGAAATTTGGCTAGAGGTTGCCAATTTTGACAAAACCAGCGTTCGGCGTTCGGCTTTACGGCACGGTATAAGAACCGAAGCCTCATCAAGGTTTGAAAGAGGCCTCCCTGCTTCCCTTGCCAAAATTGCAACCGCCCGCATAGTTGGTTTGCTCAAAGACATCTGCCAAGCCGAAGTAGTTGGCTTCCCTACTCAGCAGCTATTACACCAGTCCCACGGCACCAAATTAGGTGTTCGAATTAGATACGCCGAGAAGTTTTTGGGCATCAAGCTCGATGAAAAGGAAGTGACAGCAGTACTAGATAAACGTGGCTTCGACCCTAGCCATTTTTCGATAAGTAAGGAGCTCAAGGCACTTGGCGCACCGCAACTAGGGAGCGATATCGCAGGCGAAGCTACCGTCCGTGAGCTATATTCAAAGGCCGGCATTATGCTCGGATCAACCCTAAAGGAGCAATTCAGCTCAGGTATGGAGGTGCCAGAAGCCAGCCTGAAGCCGGGCGATGTACTATTTTTATCTGCCCCAACAGATAAAAAGCCCAAAAATAATCCTCAGCAGGCTGGAATATACATTGGCAAAAGTAAGCTGCAGAGCTTGTCTGGCACACCCAAACTGGTGCCGATAACAAGCTTCACTAAATCCCCACTGTATCTGGGCGCACGTCGTTACGCCGAAAATTTCAACCACATCCTGACGGTCGATGTGCCTTGGTGGCGCAGTGATGTCGCTATGGAGGCCGATATAATCGAGGAAATCGCCAAGGGCTTGGGTTACGAAAATTTGCCTGCCAGCTTACCGACAATTCAGCTTACCAATACAACCGATCACCAGCTACTGCCCCAGCTGATGGAGCTCCGAGAAAAACTCGCAGCCCTTGGATTAATTGAAGTAATGACTTATTCGTTTGTATCTAAGTCCGATATTGAAGGCACCCTCGCCGATAAAGCCAAGCACCTTCAAATCGAAAACCCACTTAGCAGCGAGCAAGATTACCTGCGCACGGGGCTCTTGAGTAGTCATCTCAAGGCGGCTAGATCCAATCACGACAGCGACCACGACGGTATATTTGAAATCAGCCGAGTGTACGAGCAGACCACGCCAGAGCCGACAGAGAAGTGGGTGCTAGGTATCACCATTTGGAATGAGCATAGCCTAGCCAGACTAAAGGGAGTCATGGATAGTGTCTTTGGCTGGTACCGCCACGATATTGAGGTCTCGCGGATCACGAGTGATATTTATATTCGCAACCGCGCCGGATCGATGGTAGGCGGGTACGGAGATTTCGGCCAGCTCTTCCCTGCTATCTTAAAAAAGTTTGATATTGCCAAGGAGCTGTCTTTTGCGAGTATTAACATCGACAAGCTGATTGAGCAAGCTAACCAGCCCGACCTTCGAGCCATTCCGAGCTACCAAATAGTCTATCGAGATATTACCGTAGAGCTAGATGAGGCCGTGCTATACCAGAGTATTAAGAAAATGTTAGCAGCTGGGCTTTTCTCGGTACAATACAATAGTGAGTACCAGAATGATGAACTAAAAAAGAGCTCAAAAAAACGCCTTACAATTACAATCGGAATAGACCTCGGGCCCAACCCAACCTCAGAGCAAATTACGCAGCAGCTAACACGAAGCACAAAGCTAATTACATCTAAGATAAAAGCAAAAGTATTGTAGCCAATAGTTAGTAATCTCGCTATAATAATAAGCATATGAGCAATAAACCTTATTCGCATTTTTTGAGTCTACCAAGGCGGTTATCTAAATCTGGCCAGAAGCCAGCCCTGAAAGCTCGAGTTTGGTTTATCTTTTTAGGAGTTACGATCGCCTTTGTGTTTTCAAATCTGTTAGTTAGCGCCCTGACCGTTGGTGTGATGTTTCCGGGAGTTTCGGTGGCAGGCAAAGACCTCAGCTTCAAGACCCAAGAGCAAGCCCGACAAATACTCTCGGATATGCGTCGCCAGCGGAATTTTACGGTAGAGGTCGGCGACCAGACATTTTTGGCTACCAGTAGCGATCTTGGTGCACAGTACGAGCTCGACGAAACCCTTAAGCTCGCTTATGGCGTCGGCCACACTAGCCCATTACCCATTATGGGATTTTTTGATGCCAACAAATATGGGCAAATGGGCTACTCTTATAGTATCAACCGTGATGAACTCAAGAAATTTACCTCTAAAGTCATAGCGGCTGTTGGCATTGACCCCGTCAATGCGACGCTAGCTGTTGTCGATGGGCAGCTAACGGTCGTAGCTGACAAGGATGGCTTTAGGGTCGACCAGAAACTTCTCGATAGTATCATCCGGAGTTCAATTGCCGACGGTAAGGATAAGAATCTAAAACTCTCGCCAGTTTCGGTTAAGGCCCCATTTTTAGCTGCCGACACTGGAAAAGCCAGACAGCAAGCCGACGCAATACTCTTGCGCACAGTGGTCTTGAATTATGAAGGCCGGCAGTTTATACCCGACCGAGCTACGATAGGTCGCTGGCTGGAGTTTAGGCACACCATCAATTCTGATGGTACGGTTGATCTGGGTGTATATATCTCGCGTGAGCAGATTTTGGGCTACTTGCAGTCAGTTGCCAACCAAGTCAATGTCGCACCCAAGAACAAAAAGGTTAATATCCGCAATGGCGTCAGTTCGGTCGAGCAGGAAGGCCAAAACGGCAGCGCGATACTACAAGCCGTCGCAGCCGATGCAATTATGGCCGCCATAGAATCCAAGAGTGTCTCAATAAACCTACAGACCCAACCAATCGCCTTTAAGACCGAAAGCAATAGCTCCGTCAGCCTCGAATACGGCCGTTATATTGAGATCAATCTATCCAGCCAGCGCCTCTGGGCTTATCAAGACAACCAAGTGATATTCTCGACTCCAATTACCAGCGGTGCCACCGGCGCCGGCTTTCCGACGGTGACAGGGCTATTTAGCATCTATGCCAAAGAAACCGCCCGCTATCTCAATGGGCGTCCTTATGGCTGGGACTACAATGTCTATGTCGATTATTGGATGCCGTTCTATGGAGGCTACGGCTTGCACGACGCCGACTGGCGCAGCGCCTTTGGTGGGCAAGATTACTACTACGGCGGCAGCCACGGCTGTGTCAATATGCCCAAGGCCTCGGCGGCATTTTTGTATGGCTGGGCCAGTATTGGCACTCCGGTTTGGGTTCATAATTAATTTTTATTGAGCCAACATAATTCTTGCTCCATAGCTAGTTACTGGCAAGCATAACTGGTATAATTATAGCTATGAAGCCAGATGATAAAAATACTGGTTCTGTTGAATCTATACCTGCTGCAGGTGAGTTGGCTATTAGTAAAAATCCCAACCAGCCCACCGAATCTTCACCTGAGACCCAGCCTGCTGTCACTAGCGCTACAACGCCCCCTCCTACTGTTGTAGCATCTACCTCTGCCACCGCCGCCACTAGTACAAAAACCATCACCGACGACGATAGCACCACCAGCCCCTACGAAGCCGGACTCGCCCAGTTGCCCGCCGAGGACTCTGGTCCAATCGAGTCAGAGTGGATCCAAAAAGCCGACGAGATTGTCGCCAAAACTAGCTCCGACCCGTACCATCAAGACGACGCCCAACACAGCCTTAGTCGTGCTTATCTGAAAAAAAGATTTAACCTCGAGATAGAGTAGCCCGAAAATGTCCGACATCATGCCTCTAGTAATATTTATAGCAGTGATTGTTTTGCTGGGCTTTGCTGGCGCCGTAGCTTTTTTGTTTGTCCAAAAATCCCGTCACTCCAAGTCGGTCGAGCGCAGCCTCAAGCTCGTGCCGCTGCTTATCAAGATACCACCTCGAGAAACTCCTACCGAAGGGCGCGATAGCCGCGAAGCAGCCAAGGAGAATATTTCTAAGGCTGAAGGAGTTTACCGCTTACTTTCTGGCATTTCAGCAAAAAAATCCCGGCTTTACGGACAGCGCTATGTGGGCTTTGAGATAGTTGCTATTGGCAAGCAAATATTTTTTTATGCCGCAGTACCAGCCAGCCTTTTGGAGCCAGTCAAAAAAGCCCTATCTTCTGGCTACCCAGGGGTGCAAATAGAGCAAAAAGAAGATATTAATTTTTTCTCGAAAGAAGCAAAAATAAGCGGCGTGACGGGTGGAGAATTTGAGCTCAAAAAATCTAGCTACTATCCTATCCAAAACTACCAAATGAGCGAGCAAGATTCCTTGGCCGGAATGCTATCAGGGTTATCGAACTTAAACGCCGGAGATGGTGCGGCTATCCAAGTACTAATTCGCCCGGCCAGTTCCAAATGGGCCAAAAAATCTAGACGCCTCGCAAAACAAATCCTCGACCCCGATAAAAAAGAAGGCAGTGAGAAGATTATTGGTATGGCAGGAGAAATTGCCAAGGCCCCATTTAAGGGCAGCAAGTCTGAAGAGGATAAACCAAAGGGTGATAAGCAGCTCAATATGCTAGAGCAAAAAGAAATTGAGCTACTGGAAGAGAAGTCAAAATACCCAGCATTTGAAACACTTATTAGGGTTGTAGCTAGCTCTGATGATATTGCGACAGCTAGCGGCATCATCGATAGTATTAAGCTCGGCTTCGCCCAGCTGACTCTGACCAATTCTAATGCGTTCGAGTACAAAAAAGCTGATGATATCGAAAAGCTCACAACCGACTTTATATTTAGGTACTTCCCCATCAAAAAAAACAGAACGGTGCTTAATTCGGTCGAGCTCGCCACCGTCTTTCACTTGCCGAGTGAGAACCTCGAAATGACGGCGCAGGTCGAACGCAAGGGTATGAAAGAAGTCGCAGCACCGGCCGGAATGAGCGAAGAGGGTATGATACTGGGTTCCAACATCTACCAAGGTCGCGAAGAAATTATTCGCCTCTCAGACGAAGACCGCCGCCGCCATGTTTATATCATTGGGCAAACCGGCACCGGAAAGTCGCTCTTTTTGCGCAACTCTATCGTCCAGGATATGTATTCCGGCAGAGGTCTGGCTTTTATTGATCCACACGGCGATACCGCCGAGGAGCTAATGGCATTAGTGCCGCCACACCGCGCTAAAGATGTTATTTATTTTAACCCCGGCGATACGGAGTTTCCGATGGGCTGGAATATTATGGAGTTCGACCCCGCCCACCCAGAGCAAAAAGACTTCTTGGTGCAAGAAGCGATATCGATGCTTTATAAAATATACGACCCGAACAAGCAGGGCTTTATGGGCCCACGCTTTGAGGCTTGGTTTAGAAATGCCGCCCTGACTGTCATGGCCGACCCCAAAGGCGGAACTTTTATTGAAGTTCCAAAAGTATTCACCGACGACGAATACCTCAAGAAAAAGTTCAAACATGTCACCGACCCCGTGATTCAAGAATTCTGGACCGGCGAAATGGCCCAGACCGACGCCCATTCAAAATCTGAAATGTTGGGTTGGTTCGCATCAAAATTCGGAGCCTTCGCCAACAACGAAATTATGCGTAACATCGTAGGTCAAAAACAATCGGCCTTTGATTTGCGTGAGATCATGGACGATGGCAAGATTTTGTTTGTTAATTTGTCTAAGGGGCTTTTGGGCGACATCAACTCTAATCTACTGGGCATAATGTTTATTATTAAGTTTCAAATGGCCGCCATGAGCCGTGCCGATACGCCCGAGAGTGAGCGCCGCGACTTTAGCGTTTATATCGATGAGTTTCAAAACTATTCGACCGACTCCATCGCGACTATTTTATCGGAAGCTCGCAAGTACCGCCTGAGTATGTTTATGGCCAACCAGTTCATATCACAACTCGACGAGAAGGTCAGAGACTCGGTGTTTGGTAATGTTGGCTCGATGATTGGCTTTAGGGTCGGCCCGGACGACGCCGAGTTTTTGGTCAAGCAATTCGCGCCTGCCTTTGATGCTCCAGATTTGATGACTATCCCGAACCACTACGCCGCCACCAAGATTATTTCTAAAGGTGTGCCGACAGTACCATTTTCGATGAAAGATATAATGCCTCCGCTGGGTAAGCCTAAGCCTGAGCAACTAGCAGCCATGAAGGCGCTGAGTCGTGCGCAGTACGCCAAGCCCAAGGCCGAGGTCCAGGCCGAAATCATCAAAAACCTAGCCGGCTAGTCTGCACTAGTTTGCCGCTTAATAATACCGAGCCGCATCGGAAGTTATTCGACCAGCCAAATTAAATAGATTGCTTGTGGCTGGCCTTTCGCCTATAATAGTTTTATATATAAGCCACCACAAAAGCTTATTATTACTTGACTAACAGAGGGGATTACCGATAATTTATGGCCGAAAAAAAGCAACAATATAACGCTGAGCAGATCCAGGTCCTAGAGGGACTGGATCCAGTACGCAAGCGACCAGGAATGTATATTGGTGGTACTGGCATTGAGGGTTTGCATCATTTGGTCTGGGAGATTGTCAATAACTCTATCGACGAAGCTTTGGCTGGCGAAGCTACCAAGGTCGATGTCGTATTGCAAGACGACGGCTGGGTAACTGTCACTGACGACGGCCGAGGAATACCTGTCGATAAACACAAAACCACCGGCAAGTCGGCCCTCGAAACCGTCCTGACGGTATTACACGCCGGCGGAAAGTTTGGCGGCGGCGGATACAAAGTCTCTGGCGGATTACACGGAGTCGGCATTAGTGTTGTTAATGCCCTATCGACCGACCTCAAGGCGACCGTCTGGAAAGACGGCTTTGAGTACCAGCAAAATTACAAGTTAGGCGTACCGGTATCGGGCATCAAAAAAATCGACAAGACCACCAAGCGCGGCACCCAGATTAGTTTTAAGGCCGATGATGACATTTTTGAGAGCACCAAGTTTAGCTACAAGATTATCTTGGATTATTTGCGCCACCAGGCCTACCTAACCAAGGGCGTGCAGGTCAATATCAAAGACGAGCGCACTAGCCAGAGCTATAGCTTTTATTTTGAAGGCGGTATCAAGAGCTATGTCGAGCATCTCAACAAGGGCAAAGAGTCGCTCAATGAGCCAACATTTTATGTCGATAAAAAGGTCGACGATGTAGTAGTTGAGATTGCAATTCAATACAGCAATAGTTTTAATGAGCAGTTTAAGGCTTTTGCCAATAACATCTTCAACCCAGAGGGTGGCACTCATGTAATTGGTTTTAGGTCGGCCCTAACTCGAGCCATCAACGACTACACACGCAAAAATGGACTCATCAAAGAAAAAGAAGAAAACCTCACTGGCGATGATGTTCGGGAGGGCCTAACCGCGATTGTTTCAGTCAAGCTCGCCGACCCCCAGTTCGAAGGCCAAACCAAAGCCAAGCTCGGTAACCCCGAAATTCGCAGTATCGTCGAGAAGGTCCTAAACGAATACCTTAGCTATTACCTAGAGGAAAACCCCAACGAAGCCAAAAAAATTATCGGCAAGGGTTTGCTTTCGGCTCGTGCCCGGCTCGCGGCTCGTGCGGCCCGCGATAGCGTAATTCGCAAGGGCGCCCTCGAGGGTATGACCTTGCCTGGTAAGCTCGCCGACTGCAGTAGCAAAGATGCCGAAAAGAGCGAAGTGTATTTGGTAGAGGGCGACTCGGCCGGCGGTTCGGCCAAACAAGGCCGCGACCGAGAGTTTCAGGCCATCTTGCCGCTAAGGGGTAAGATCCTCAATGTCGAACGCGCCCGTCTCGATAAAATGCTCGCCAATAATGAAGTCAAAAACCTTATCATTGCGATGGGCACTGGCATTGGCGAAACCTTCGATATTTCTAGGCTGCGTTATCACCGCATTATTATTATGACCGACGCCGATGTCGATGGTGCTCATATTCGAACCCTACTACTAACATTATTTTACCGTCACTTTAGCGAGCTAGTCTTGGCCGGCAAGATATACATCGCTCAGCCACCACTTTATAAAATTAGCGCTGGCAAAAGTAGCGAGTATGCCTACTCGGACGCCCAGCGCGACAGCATAATAAAAGCGATTCAGGCCAAGAAAGCCGAAACTAAAAAAGCTGTATCGAGTGATCAGAAAATAGCTGAAGCTAAAATTAGCGCCGATATTCAGACGGCCAAAGATCTAGCCGAGCTAGCAGGCGATGTTCAGGCCGAAGCCGAAACCGGTGGCGGTGGTGGTGGCGAAAATCAAAAAATCGCCGGCATTAGCATCCAGCGCTATAAAGGTCTGGGTGAGATGAATCCCGAGCAGCTCTGGGAAACCACCATGGACCCGACCAACCGAGTGCTTTTAAAGGTCACGGTCGATGATGCCGAAAAAGCTGATGCTATATTCAATAAGCTGATGGGCGAAGAAGTCAGCCTGCGCAAAAACTTTATTCAAACCCACGCCAGTAGCGTAGAGAACTTGGACGTATAAGATGGACAAACAAACCCCAAACCCAGAAGAAGTACCAACCATACCACCAGAGAACCAAATGGACTCGCTCAGCGCACCAGTTGGCGGCACTAACGCTAGCGGCAAGGGCCAGGCCGTCAAGACCGAGTTTGGCTTGGTAGCTCCCCAGACCATCGAAGGCGAAATGGAAAAAAGCTACCTCGACTACGCGATGAGCGTAATTGTATCTAGGGCACTGCCCGATGTCCGCGACGGACTCAAGCCGGTTCATCGTCGAATACTTTTTGCTATGAACAACCTCGGCCTTAGGCACAATGTTAAGTTCCGCAAATCCGCCACCATCGTTGGTGAAGTTTTGGGTAAGTACCACCCGCACGGTGACGTTGCGGTTTATGAGTCGATGGTTCGTATGGCACAAGACTGGGTAATGCGCTACCGAATGGTCGATGGCCAGGGTAACTTCGGAAGCATGGACGGCGACGGCGCAGCGGCCCATCGATACACCGAAGCTCGCATGACAAAGTATGCCGAAGAAATGCTCTTAGACATCGAAAAAGACACTGTCGATTTTATGCCCAACTACGACGGCTCGCAGTTTGAGCCCAAGGTATTGCCAGCCAAAGTGCCAAACTTGTTGCTTAATGGAGTGCAGGGAATCGCCGTCGGAATGGCCACCAATATTCCTACTCACAACCTAACTGAGGTTGTCGATGCCGTATTACACCTCATAGACAATCCCGAAGCTGGCGTAGCCGACCTCATTAAGATCATCAAAGGCCCAGACTTTCCAACTGGCGGTGTGATATTCGATGACGGCTCAATTGCTCAAGCTTACGGCACTGGCCGAGGCTCCATTACGATGCGCGCCGTAGCCGAGATTACCGAAGACCAAAAAGGCAAAGAGCGTATTATTATTACCGAAGTTCCTTACCAGACAAACAAAGCTAGCTTGGTAGAAAAAATCGCCGAGTTAGTTGGTGCCAAAAAGATAGTCGGCATATCCGACCTGCGAGATGAATCTGGCAAAGAGGGTGTGCGAGTTGTGATAGAGCTCAAAAAAGACGCCTATTCGGGCAAGATACTAAACCAACTCTACAAGATGACACCAATGCAAACGGCCTTCCATGTCAATATGCTGGCTCTTGTCGAGGGTATTCAGCCTAGGGTTTTGAACATCGAAATGGTGCTTCGCTATTACCTTGACCACCGACAGGTCGTGGTGCGCCGACGAACCGAATTTGAGCTTCGTAAGGCCGAAGCCCGCGCCCACATACTCGAAGGGCTCAAGATTGCCCTCGATGAAATCGACAAAGTCATTAGCACTATTCGTGCCAGTGCCAACCAAGAGGAGGCCCGCGCCAACCTCATGACTCAATTTAAGCTAACCGAAATCCAGGCCAATGCCATCTTGGCGATGCAACTTCGCGTCTTGGCTGGGCTCGAGCGTAAACGCATCGAAGACGAGTACCTCGAACTCCAAAAGCTCATCAAAAAGCTCCAAGAAATCCTCAGTAGTGCGGCCAACATCCTGAAGGTCATCCGAACCGAACTCGAGGAAGTAAAAGAAACTTATGGCGATAAGCGCAAAACTCAGATTATCAAAAAAGCAATTGGTAACTTTACCGAAGAAGACCTAATTCCGGACGAGGAAGTGGTTATCACACATACCAAGGGCAATTATATTAAGCGAATTATTGCTACCGAATACCGATCACAGGGCCGAGGAGGCAAGGGCAAAATGGGTATGCGCACCAAAGAAGAAGATGTCGTAGAGCATGTTGTACAAGCCCGAACGCACGACACGATACTATTTTTCACGACGCTCGGCCGGGTATTTAAGCTCAAGGTTTACGAAATCCCACCAGCCAGCCGAATAGCCAAAGGCCAGTCCATAATGAACGTCCTAAGCCTCAGCCCCGAGGAAAGCGTCACCTCGCTTGTTGCTATCCAAAAAGACGACCCAGCCAAATACCTATTTATGACCACCAATAATGGAACCGTCAAAAAGACTTCCCTTTCGGACTTTACCAATATCCGCCAGAGCGGAATAGTGGCCATTAAGCTCGATGGCGGCGATAAGCTTAGCTGGGTCAAAAAGACCACCGGCGAGGACAATATTATAATCTCAACATCTAATGCCCAAGCAATTCGTTTTAACGAAAAAGACGCTCGGCCAATGGGGCGAGCCACCAGAGGCGTTAGGGGCATTAGGTTGCGCAAAGACGATATCGTAGTCGGGATGGATGTAATTAGTGGCGAAGACAAGCTGATGCTAGTGATTATGGAAAACGGCTACGGAAAAATAACCAAGAGCAACCAATTTTCGTCGCACAATCGCGGCGGGGTTGGCATTAAAGCCGGCGTTGCAACAGCCAAGACCGGCAAGGCTGTTGATGTCCGAATAATCGACGGACGCGAAGACGACGTACTTATTATATCCAAGCGTGGACAAGTAATACGCCTCAAGCTTAGCGCGATTCCTGTAATTGGCCGATCAACCCAAGGCGTTCGAATTATGCGCATGGCCGAAGGCGACCAGATAGCATCTATCGCACTCCTGCCAAAAGAGCTGGAGTCCGATATACCAATCGAAGCACCGATTGTACCAATTGCAGATAACAGCAAGCCACCAAAGCCATCCGAAGATCCAAAACCATCAAAAAAGACAGCTAAGTAAATTCTGAGCACTTTGTAAGCATAGCCAAATTATAGTATTATGAAGCTAACAGAAAGGTAAAAGTATGCTCCAGGCTTTTCCAAAAAAGTTACATTCAAGAATTGCCAGCCATTTCTTGAACCCAACCGCTGTCATCGATGGCCTAGATATCCGCATTGGCCACAAAGTACTCGAGATAGGCCTACCGATTGGCTTTTTTGCTCCGGCTTTACTCAATAAAGTTGGCGAAGAAGGCAGCGTCTTTGTTGCAGGGCCGAGCATGGACTCTTTTGGCAAGTTATCGCACCTGGCGGAGCGAAAAAACCTAGAATTTTTGCTCTTGGCCGATGTTTTGACTGGTGGTGCCATACCAAATGGCTCGCTTGACACTGTAGTTTTGACCAACCTGCTATCTAGTACCATCAAGCCCGACTCGTTTTGCCTAGCGATTGGCCAATACCTAAAGTCCGATAGTGAAATAGTACTAATCGACTGGGATAGTAAAATAGTAAATGTTGGGCCGAGTATGGATAGGCGTGTCACCAAGGAAGATGCCCTTCGGCTCATGAACAGTTGCGGAATGAGCTTCAAGCGGCTGATAGACCTGCCTGGCTACCACTATGGTATGGTTTTTAGCTTCGGTTCGCCGTAGCTACAGATAAGTTATAGACTTATAGCTATTAAAGCTTTAGAATAAATATAATTTAACGAGAGGGACTTTTTTTATGATTACACCTTATTTGTATGTTCCACTGTTGGCTTGGCTAATAGCCCAGCTCATCAAGACAACCATCGAAATCATCAAAGGCGACGCCGATGTGCGCTATCTTTATGCATCAGGCGGAATGCCCTCGGCACACTCGGCCGTGGTCACGGCGCTGGCTGGCTATACTTTTTATCATCAGGGAATAAATAGCCCGCTGTTTGGCGTTACGGCGATAATCGCCGGTATTGTAATGTACGATAGCTTTGGTGTGCGCCGCAGTGCTGGCGAACAAGCCCGAACCCTCAACACATTGATAGCCGAGATGGCCCGCAGCGGAAATTTGCGCAAACCAGACGACTACCGTCAGCTTCGTGAGATACTAGGCCACCAGCCACTAGAGGTGATCGTCGGTGCGATATTGGGCGGGCTCGTCGCCACGCTCTTTAGCCTCAATCAGCTCTCGCCGATTATAAAATGGCTAACATCAGCGCCAAGCAAATTAGAAATAAACATAATCTTTGGTGTCGGCGCAGCGCTAATAATCGTTTCGCTGGGCATATTTGCAGTTTATAAAAAGAAAATCAAAAAAGACCGCGAACTTAAAAAGATCAACACCTACTTTCAGCTTTCTAATATCAGTCTTGGTCTATTGATGCTACTGGCAGGCCTACTCGCCAACGAGTCGATACTACCTTACGGGCAGCGCTGGCTGGCAGTTACGATTATGACCGTATGGGCCCTGCTGATGCTAATTGCTATCTGGCGAATGGCCAATTTGCGCAAAATTGCGCGTTTTAGTTCGCTCGATGACGACTCTAGTAAAAAAGCTTGGCTCAAAAAAGCTGGCAAAAAGAAGTAGATAGGCATTATAGGCTTGACACCACCCTATTTAACCTGTAAAATTCAATTTAAGTTTTTGCTTAGCAAATAAAGCGGACTACAAATAAAAACAGCAGACATTAAATTGTCAGCTGATTTTATTTTGACGCTGCTGAAGGCTGAAGTAAAAGCATGGTATCTTGAGAAGTAAATAGTGCTAGAAACAAGGACTCGTTAATTTCTTTTTGGTTACGTTTTTTTAAAAATGTAACAACCCAAGGTGCTTCTCTTTTTAGAGAATGCATCACTGGTTTTAAAGCCAGTAACTCTTTTGTTGGAGATTGGTTTTATCTATTTTTAAGAACAATACTTAGTTCAGATGCTCCAAGCGGCTTGCCGTTTGTAGCCTAGACTAAGTACTTATATAGATTGCCAGCTCCAATTTTTTTGGAGAGTTTGATCCTGGCTCAGGATGAACGCTGGCGGCACGCCTAACACATGCAAGTCGAACGAAAATTTAGATTTTAGATTTTAGATGTTAGAATTTCGATTTATTCGAATCTCTAACATCTATCGTCTAGCTTCTACTTTTTAGTGGCGGACGGGTGAGTAACACGTTGGAACCTGCCCCGAAGAGGGGGATAACCATCCGAAAGGGTGGCTAATACCCCATATACTCCGATTTATTCGGAGGAAAGCTTTCGCGCTTCGGGAGGGGCCTGCGTAACATTAGCTTGTTGGTGAGGTAAAAGCTCACCAAGGCTACGATGTTTAGCTGGTTTGAGAGGATGATCAGCCACACTGGGACTGAGATACGGCCCAGACTCCTACGGGAGGCAGCAGTGAGG
>CAYORQ010000004.1:0-24858 GCA_964406425.1 uncultured Candidatus Saccharibacteria bacterium
ATCTGAATGAATAAAGACCAGGCCAAGGATAGAGCCAAAGAGCTCTCTGGCGTAATCAACGACTACCGATACCGTTACCATGTGCTAGGAGATCCGTCGGTCACAGATGAGATTTACCAAAGCCTAACCCGCGAATTAGCCAAAATCGAAGAGGCCTACCCGGATCTAACAACGCCCGATTCGCCAACTCAGAGAGTCGGCGGTAAGGCCTCGGCAAAATTTAAAAGCATTCCACACCAACGCCCAATGCTCAGCCTGAACGATGTTTTTGACGCTGGCGAGCTAGAAGCTTGGGAGCAGCGCGTTCATAAGCTCACCCAAAAAACTAAGCTCGAATATTATATAGAGCTCAAGATGGATGGTCTGGCTATGGCACTGCAGTATGAAAAAGGCCTGTTTGTGCGCGCTATAACGCGCGGCGACGGAAAGACTGGCGAAGACGTTACCCATACCGTTAAGACAATTCAGACCGTACCACTAAAGTTGCGCCAAAGCGATAAGGTCTCGGCTGAGGTTTATGATTTTTTTGAAATCCGCGGAGAGGTCATAATACCCAAAAAAGATTTTGACAATATCAACCTTCAGCGAGCCAAAGATGGCCTGCCATTATTTGCTAACCCGCGTAACGCCGGAGCGGGTACTGTCCGCCAGCTCGACCCAGCAGTAGCCGCCAGCCGTAATCTAAAATTTGTTGCCTACGCGGTAGAGATGGATCTGCCGGGTCTGACCAACCATGCAGACGAGCACAATATGGCCCGTGAGCTCGGCTTTATGGTGGAGCCAAACGACCAAGTTGTATCGAGTGTGGCAGAGATCCAGGCCTACATCACCAGGTGGTCTGGTGAGCGTCAGAAATTGCCGTACCAGACCGACGGACTCGTCATAACCATCAATAATAATGCCGAATTTGAGTCACTCGGCGTGGCCGGCAAGGCACCTCGTGGCGCCGTCGCCTACAAGTACCCGGCCGAAACCGCCACTACAATACTTGAAGATATTAGAGTTAGTATTGGGCGGACGGGGGCAGTTACACCTTATGCAGTTTTGACGCCGGTCAATGTGGCTGGCAGTACCGTTAGGCGTGCCACCCTCCATAATGAAGACGAAGTTGCTCGCAAGGACCTGCGCATTGGTGATACCGTAATAATTCAAAAGGCTGGCGATATTATCCCCGAAGTGATTGAGCCTATCACCAAGCTCAGAACCGGAAATGAAAAAATATGGAAAATGCCAACCAGCATCGATGGAGTTGCTGTGGTACGGCCCGTAGGCGAAGCAGTGGCCCGACTGGCAGATTTACAAACCGGCGAAATACGCTGGCAACAGCTTATACATTTTGTATCAAAATCGGCTTTCGATATTGATGGTCTGGGCGAGAAGATCCTAGCTCAACTGATGGAAGAAGGGCTAGTTGCTAGCGCCGTCGATATTTTTAAACTAACCAAAGACGATCTGCTTGGCCTCGAGAGGTTCGCCGAAACCTCAGCTCAGAACCTTATCGACTCTATTAATGAGCACTCCAAAGTGGGGCTAGGGAGATTTATATACGCCCTAGGTATTCGCCATGTCGGGTCCAAAACCGCTAACGATATAGCCCAGCACTACCACAGCCTAGCTAAGTTTTTGGTTGCTCAGCCCGACGATTTGGCTAGTATCGACGGAGTTGGTGGTGTCGTGTCTGATTCGCTCATCGGTTGGCTAGGCGAGTCGCATAACATAAGAATGGTCGAGCAGCTGCTGGCCCACGGAGTCGTAGTTGCTACCGCCAAGCCAAAAGCCAAAGGCGAACTGACCTCTACAATCTGGGTTTTTACAGGAACTCTGAGCTCGCTAAGCCGGGAAGAAGCAAGCGCAAAAGTACGAGCGCGAGGAGGGCAGGTAACCAACTCAGTCAGCAGCCAGACTAGCTATGTTGTTTATGGCGCAGACCCGGGTAGCAAGTATGATAAGGCCAAAAGCCTGGGCGTGACCACACTTGATGAGAGGGGATTTATCAAAAAACTCGCTTTGTGATACAATTTAAGCGTAACAAGTTATGATTCAAATCAATAAAAAGCAAACAAAAAAAACAACCACTCGAAACAAAAATACCCTATATTGCTTCAGCCCTCTAGTAATGATAGTGACTTTTGTCGTCGAAATCGCTCTGGTGATATACACTTTTTTGCGCATCAAGCCCTCGAGGATTAAGAATATTATTTCGGCTTCATTGGTTTTGCTAGCACTATTCCAGCTCGCCGAATTTTCTGTTTGTGGAAGCTATAGCAGCTTCATCACTGATGTATCCTCGCGCATAGGCTTTGTGGCAATTACTTTTTTGCCGGCCCTAGGAGTTACGTTGGCCAACGAATTAGCTGGCCGCAAAAACCATTGGTCGAGCGCCTTGGTGCTACTTACGGCAACGGGCTTTGCGGTGTTTTTTGGTTTTGCCCCAAGTGCTATCAATAACTCAATATGCACCGGCAATTATGTGATATTTGCTTTGTCCGAAACAGCCACGGTTGTATACTCTAGCTATTACTTTGGGCTACTATTGATAACCCTCGCAATTGTTTTTGTGATGTCTAGAAAACAAAAATCTAAAGTTAGGCGCAACTCGCTGCACTGGCTCGGTATCGGAACTCTATCGTTTCTAATCCCAACCGGAATTCTGTACTGGATAATCCCATCGTCTGAGCAAGCGATACCGTCGGTAATGTGTGGTTTTGCAATTATTTATGCAATTATTTTGGCCTTTATAGTTGCTCCCCAGGCCTCCTCGGCAAAATAACATCACAGGTACTAATATTGGGCAGTATCTGCTAAAATAACAGATATGGCAAAGTTATCATTAGACGAAATACAAAAGGTTGCACTGCTAGCCAGAATTGAGCTATCCGACGACGAGCTAGTAGTAGCCAGCACCGAGATTAGCTCGATTTTGGATTTTGTCGATACCATACAAAACACCGATACGGCCGGCGTCGAGCCAACCTCTCAGGTCACTGGGCTGACCGATGTATGGCGCGAAGACTCGGTCGTTAAGTGTACAATATCTCCAAAACTTTTGTTGGCCAGCGCACCAGACATGCAGGATGGCTATGTAAAGGTCAAAAAGGTACTATAATGCCCGACTTGAATTATTTATCTATTACAGAAGCTCACGAGCTATTAGTAGCCAAAAAGATTTCGGCCCAAGAGCTGACTGAATTTTACATTGGTAAAATCCGTAATCTTAATCCAAAAATCCGTGCCATCCTGACTGTCTGCGAAAGCCAAGCCCTAAGCCAAGCCAAAAAGGTCGATGCTAAGATTACTAGCGGGGCAGAGATTGGGCTGCTTGAGGGCATTCCTTATACCGCCAAAGATATGTTCTTGACTAAAGGAATCCGAACCACAGCTGCCAGTAAGATACTGGAAGATTATATTCCGCCTTACTCAGCAACTGTTATCGAAAAACTCGACCAAGCTGGAGCAGTCTTGATTGCCAAGGTCAATCAGGACGAATTCGCGCACGGTGGCAGCACCGAAAATAGTTCTTATCATGTCACACATAACCCCTGGGACCTCGACCGGGTGCCGGGCGGAAGTTCGGGTGGCTCGGCCGCATCGGTGGCAGCAGACTTTGGTATATTTAGCCTAGGTACCGATACCGGTGGCTCAATTCGCCAGCCCGCCAGCTACTGTGGAGTAACAGGCTTCAAGCCAACCTACGGAGTTGTTAGTCGTTATGGAGTAATTGCGATGGCCAGTAGCTTTGATTGTGTTGGCCCTGTGGCTCGGTCTGCCGAAGATGCCCAGATAGTCTTTGAAGTTATTGCCGGCAAGGACAGTAAGGATTCCACTACTATAGCTCTCAGCGACAAAACTCTTAACGACAAAATCCCCGTCGGCAAGCTAAAAGCAGTCTTTTATGACGACGAAGATTCTGATGTAGTATCGAAAGGAGTTGCAGCGATAGAAGGCAGCCTACTTGATATCCGAACCGAAGCTAGTATTGCTGAGCTGGTGCCACTAGAGCTGGCCCTGGCAGCTTACTATGTCTTGGTGCCTTCTGAGATCAGCTCCAACTTGGAGCGTTACGACGGCGTAAGATACGGCAGCAAGGCTAAGGATAGCAAGGACTTACTAGACAGCTACATGAAAACCCGTAGCGAATTCTTGGGCCCTGAAGTAGTACGCCGCAACATCATTGGCACCTACGCGCTCTCGGCCGGCTACTACGACGCCTATTACAAAAAAGCAATGCAAGTTCGGACGCTAATTATACTAGCTCTCAATAAAGTATTTGAAGCCAACGATGCAATACTTGTACCAACTACTCTCGAGCCAGCCTTTAAGCTCGGGTCAAAATCCGACCCCATCGAAATGTATAAGACCGACCTACTGACAGTATTTGCAAACCTCGCCGGTGTACCAGCCATTAGTATTCCTATCGGTTTTGAGCCTACAACTGGCTTACCTATGGGGCTACAAATTATCGGCAAGCAAGGCGACGACAAGAAGGTTTTGGCTGTCGCTAAACACATCCAATCTGGTAGCGACTGGCACAATAAACTTAAGGAATTAAAGCTATGAACATCTCAACCATTTCGTTTCTTATTGCCTTGGTAGTTATGACAATACTAATATCGCTCACGCTCAAACAAAAAGCCAAACCAATTCGTAAGCAGTACAAATCTAGTGCCAATAATGATGATCAGCCAAATACTTTTAATGTCGGCTTGGTGCAGTCCAAGTGGGCAGAAATAACCGCCATGAAAAACTCTGGCCCATCGGGTCTTAAAACTGCCCTCTTCGAGGCCGATAAGCTGCTAGATTATTGCATGGTCGGCAATGGCTTCAAGGGCGAAACCATGGGCGAGCGGCTCAAAAGCGACGGCCACCAGCTTAGCAATATCAATGCCGTCTGGAACGCCCACAAGCTGCGCAACGAGCTGGCCCACAATGTCGAGCACGATTTGGTGCCCGCCCAGGTCGAGCAGGCCATAGCTAGCCTAGGCAATGCAATCCGAGAATTAGGAGTAACAATATGAGCAAATACAAACCAACCATCGGTATCGAAATCCATGCCCAGCTCGCCACAAATAGCAAGATGTTTTGTGGGTGTAATAATGACAGCCGCGGGGCTTTGCCCAACACCAACATCTGCCCAGTCTGCTTGGCTCTGCCGGGCAGCTTGCCGGTAATCAACAAAGGAGCCATCGATATGGCCATCAAACTCGCCAAGGGTTTTAATGCCGAAGTAGCCCGCACCACTAGCTTCGATCGAAAAAATTACTTTTATCCGGACTCACCCAAGGGCTACCAGATAACCCAAATGGACCAGCCAATTGTTAAAAACGGCTATGTCGAAATACTTGTTGGCGGCGAGTTTATCAAAATCGGTATTCATCATGCTCACCTCGAGGAAGACGCTGGCAAACTAACTCACCCCGACGGATCTAATTACAGCCTAGTCGATTTTAATAGAGCCGGAACCCCACTAACTGAGATTGTATCGGAGCCAGAAATTAAAAGTACCGAACAGGCCAAGCGTTACTTGCAGGAAGTATATAATATTGTCACTAGTCTTGGTATTTGCAATGGCGACATGGAGCACGGCAACTTTAAGTTCGATCTAAATATATCCATTAGCGATAGCTCGACACTCGGCACCAGAACCGAACTCAAAAACCTCAATTCCTTTCGCAATGCCGAAAGAGCCCTAAATTATGAGATAGCCCGCCAGATAGCGGTGCTCGAGTCAGGTGGAGTGATAGAGCAAGAAACTAGGGGCTGGAACGACACCAAGGCCGTGACATTCTCTCAGCGTAGCAAGGAGCAGGCCAACGACTACCGCTATTTCCCAGAGCCAGACCTTCCTCCAATCACCTTAAGCCAAGGTTATATCGACCAAATCCAGAGCCAAATAGCGGTTCTGCCAATCGAGGTTCGCAAGGATCTCGTTAGTCTCAACCTCAATGCCGACGAACAAGATGTGTTGTTGGCTCAGCCTAAGACTATCGTGATATTTAAAGACGCCGAGGGTGCCCTCAAAAAACCCGAGCTAATCAAAAAAGCTGTCAATTGGCTGGTCGGCGATTATCAGTCTATCCTTGCCGCCAACAAAAAGCCTCTACTAACTGGTCAGCACTTAGCGGAGCTAATAGAGCTCGTTGAGAATGGCGACATTAGCTCCAAAATAGCCAAGTCTATTTTTGCTGATATTGTAGCGGGCGACAAGCCTAGCGACATTGTGGCGCAAAAAGGCCTCAAGCAAGTTTCGGACGATTCTGAGCTCGAGAACATCATCAAAAAAATAATATTAGACAACCCCAAACCCGTTGATGACTATCGCTCTGGCAATGATCGAGTGCTTGGATTCTTTGTAGGCGAGGTTATGAAACAGACCAAAGGCCAAGCTAACCCTTCTAAAGTCAACCAGCTTATGGTTAAATTACTAAAGGAGTAATATAAATGCAAAACTTACAGACCGACGTACTAGCTGGCTTCAATAACGCAACAGTATCTGCCACCCAGATACTCCCAAAAATACCAGCTGCTCTAGTAGCACTGCTGATAGGCTTTATCATTATTAAAATAATGTCCCGCTTTTTGAAAGCTGGCCTGCGACTGACGAGCTGGCCGATTGGACTCCAGGAGATAATGGCTACACTACTACGGATTGCTATGTGGGGGTTGCTACTGATTGCTGTATTGCAAATACTCGGCCTAACTAGTGTTGCGCTGGCAGTTACCGGCTCGTTCGCTATTTTGCTATTGGGCTTTTCGTCTGGCATATCGTCGACCGTTAGCGACCTAATGGCCGGCTTACAGCTCGCCAACGACAAAGACTTCAGGGTCGGCTACAAGGTCAAGGTTGGAGACCATAAGACAATTGGTGTGATAAGAGAAATGGACATCAAAAAAACTCGCATCCTGGGCGAAGATGGCCAGCTCCATGTGGTACCCAACAGTGTTATCGAAAAAAACGAGTGGGTAGTTATCGAGCGGCATGTCTTTTCGCAAATGCCCAAGGGCCAAAGTGCTATAATAAATAAAGCTAGCGCAATAAAGAGCAAAGTTAGCTCAATAAAGAAAGGGTGACCCAATAATGGAAACATTACTTATAGTTCTTATAACTCTAGTGTCGATTGCCTTAATCATACTAATAACCTTCACGGTAGCCTTTTTGGTAGGACTAATTGCAGCGATGAAACAAATTCGCTTGGCTGCCACAAAGGTCCAAGAAAGCGCCGACTCAGCTGCCGAATTGGTCGATGAGGTCAGGAGTGCTGTCATTAACCCCGGCATAGTAGCGATGATGTTTGAAAAATACCTGAAGCGCCACTTTGGTAAAAAGGGCAAACGCTAAGATGGCCAGAGGACGAGGTTTTATTACAGGAGCTGCTATAGGTGCTGCTATAGCAGGAGGACTAGCATTGTTGTTTGCGCCTAAGGCTGGCAAAGAGCTGCGGCAAGACATCGCCATCAAGGCTCACGAGGTTAGTACCGATCTTGATGCCAAAATTAAGCAAGCCAAAATAGATATCGACATCCTGACAGGCAACGATAAAGATAAAAGACTAGAGCTAATTAACCAAGCCGAAGATTTGAAGCTGGCATTGACTACAAAAAGTGCCGAATTCGGCAAATCTGGCAAAAAAGTTACTAGGGTGGCTGCCCATGAAACCGACAAAATGATCCAAGACGGCAAAGTCTTGGTGGTAGAGCTCAATAGCTACAAGACGGATGCGCTAAAAGACACCAAGGAGTTCGCCAAAAAAGCTGCCGAGTCTGGCGACAAGGTAGCCAAGGTTGCTTCAACCGAAATAAAAAAAGACCTAAAATCATTAAAAAAAGACAAGTAGTCGATGCCAGATAAATCCAAAACCCAATCAATCAAAGCCGAAAAAATAGTGTCACTCGATGGAATCATGGAAATACTAGCCAGCCCCAGGAAACTATTTTGGCTAAATTTCAAAGCTGGTTTCGTTAGGGGTTTTGCGGGCATACTAGGTGCAGCATTGGCAATTATCTTAGTTGGCTTAATGGTTGCAAATCTTGGCGGCGTCCCAATAATAGGTGAATTTATAAAACAGATTGGAAGTGCCGTTAAATAGGCCAAATAATCTTGCTATAATAGAGGCATAGGAGGGGCAGTATGCCAGGTGAGGCTAAAATATCAGACAACGAAACCGCCATGCAGGCTCGAAAAGAGGCGGATTTTGTCGATTTCGTTCACTTGCATAATCACACCCACTACAGCCTGCTCGATGGCTTACAAAAGGTTCCCCAGATGCTCGACAGAGTTACTGAGCTGGGTCAGACTTCGGTTGCCATTACAGACCACGGCACGCTAAGCGGTAGCATTGAGTTTTATAAAGCCTGCAAGGCACGCGGTATTAAGCCGATTGTCGGTATCGAAACCTATGTCGCGCCACGCAAGCATACCGACAAAAGCTCGTCAGAGGATCGCAGCCCATTTCACCTAACTCTGCTTGCTAAAAACAAGCAGGGCTACCAAAACCTAATGAAGCTCAGCACCATCGCTAGCCTGGAGGGCTTTTATTATAAACCCCGTGTCGATCACGATCTGCTCGAAAAGTACAGCGAAGGACTCATTGTCCTGTCTGGCTGTTTGGGTGGGGAGCTTGGCACACTCATTAGCAACGACCAGTTCGAACAAGCTCTAGATTTGGCTAAGTGGTATCGGGGTGTTTTTGGTAAGGAAAATTATTATCTGGAAATGCAGCCGCACACGCAGTGGGCACCCCAAAAAAAACTCAACTCCGCACTAAAGAAAATATCGAAACGTCTCGGCATCGGGCTAGTTGTAACCGGCGATTGCCATTATTCGACCGAAGCCGATCATTATCCTCACGATATTTTACTGTGTGTTCAGACAGGCTCCAATGTCGATGATACCAATAGGATGAAACTCGATATGGACCTTTCGATGCAGCCAGGCCAAGTCTTTATGGAGAGGTTCAAAGACACGCCAGAGGCCATCACCAATACCATCAAGATTGCAAAAATGTGTAACCTCGAGATTGAGCTCGGAAAGATACTAATACCGCGCTTTCCGAGTGTTCCAAAGGGTGAAACCGAAAAAAGCTATCTCCGTAAGCTGGTGTACATAGGGGCCGCGAATCGGTATAGTGATGTTCCAAAAGAAGACCTCGATAAAATTACAGAAGCCAAGGTCAAGCCTAAGCTTGATAAAAAAATAATCGACAGGATAGAATACGAGCTAACTGTTATTGGCCAAATGGGGTACGAGGGCTATATGCTGATTGTGGCTGACCTCATTAACTGGAGCAAGAATCAGGGAATCGTCTGTGGGCCCGGACGCGGTAGCGCCGCGGGTAGTATTATTGCTTATTGTACCAACATTACCGAAATTGATCCCATCAGATTTGGATTGCTCTTTGAACGGTTTTTGAACCCAGACCGAATCAGCATGCCAGATATTGATATGGACTATGCCGATGATCGCCGCGAAGAAGTAATAGCTTATGCTACCGAAAAGTACGGGCAAGACAGGGTAGCTCAGATTATCACTTTTGGTGTAATGGCCGCTCGCAATGCCGTCAGGGACACTGGCAGAGTTTTGGGCGTGCCTTATGGTGAGGTCGATGCGATAGCCAAAAATATTCCTCCACCGGTTCAGGGCCGGCACATACCACTGACCGTTTCTATCATCGAAAGCCCAGAGTTAAAATCAATCTACACTGGCAACTCTAAGGCCAAAGAAATTATCGACATTGCAATCCAGCTCGAGGGTACAATCCGAAATGCCGGCACTCATGCCGCTGGTGTGGTGATAGCCCCAGAACCACTGGTCGAATACACCCCGCTTACAAGGGCTAGCAAGGGAGGTATTGCAACTCAATACTCGATGAACCCAATCGAAGACCTGGGGCTTTTGAAGTTTGATTTTCTGGGCTTATCGAATCTTACAGTATTAAAAAATGCTTTAAGAATAATTAAAAAAGTTTATAAAAAAGACATTCAGATAAATCAAATACCAATTGATGACAAAAAGACTTTCGAGCTACTCAGCCGCGGCGATACCACCGGAGTATTTCAGCTTGAGTCGGCTGGTATGAAGCGCTACCTCAAAGACCTCAAGCCCGATAAGTTTGAAGACATTATTGCGATGGTGTCATTGTATCGTCCAGGACCAATGCAGTGGATAGAAGAGTTTATTAAGCGCAAGCATAATCCGGGCCTTATAGTCTATGGACATACTAAAATGGAATCTGCTCTCAAGGAAACCTACGGTATTATTGTCTATCAAGAACAGGTGATGCAAATAGCCAAAGATTTGTGTGGTTTTAGTGGCGGTCAGGCCGACACCCTCAGGAAGGGTATCGCCAAGAAGATTCCCGAGGTATTGGCTAAAATGAAGAAAGAGTTTATTAGTGGGGCAATCAAGAACTCAAAAGTAGACAAGAAGTTTATCGAGGACCTATGGGTCAGTCTTGAAGATTTTGCGGCCTATAGTTTTAACAAATCACACGCCGCCTGCTACGCCCTAATTGCCGTTCAGACAGCTTACCTCAAAAGCCACTACCCCTCGGCCTACATGGCGGCTTTATTAACAAGCGACCATGAGAACCTCGACCGAATCGCAATTGAGGTAGGGGAGTGTCGAAAGCTAGGGATTGAGGTTTTGCCACCCGATATCAACGAGTCCTATAAGGAGTTTGCGGTTGTGCCGGAAACTGGTAATATTCGGTTTGGTCTGGGGGCTGTCAAAAATGTTGGCCAAGGTCCAATCGAAAAGATTATTGAGGCCAGGGACGGGGATCCATTTAAATCTGTTGAAGATTTTGCCAAGCGAGTCGATGCGGCGGTGGTCAATAAAAAAGTCATGGAGAGCCTCATAAAGTGCGGAGCTTTTGACAGCTTGGGCGATCGACACAAGCTACTGTTTAATGCTGACAAGATTACGTCCTATGCCAGCAGGGTTCAGAAAAACGCCCTGTCGGGTCAGATTGATATTTTTGGATCTCTTAGCGCCGATCAAGAAATACCCCCAATCAGTATGGATAACCCGACAGGCAAGATTGACCCTCGCCAAAGTTTAGTCTGGGAGAAAGAGCTTTTAGGATTGTATGTTAGTAACCACCCGCTTGACGACTTCAGAAACTACTTCAAAAATAAAACTCAATCCATCAAGGACTACAAAAGATCTGACGATGGCAAGCCGATTGTGATAGGCGGCATCATCACTTCGATGCGCAAAATATACACCCGCAAAAACGATCCGATGGCTTTTGTGGCTATCGAAACAGTTAGCGGCGATATCGAAGTTATTGTTTTTCCGAAAACCTTTGTTAAATACGAACAAGACATCGCTACTGATAATGTCGTTGAAATAGAGGGTAAAATAAACGCCAAGGACCGAGACGGCAGCTCTACAGACGAGCTCAAAATAATAGCCGATAAGGTCAAGGTATTAAACGCCGATACAGCCCGGATGTGGCTAGCCCCACCCAAAGAGGCACCCATGGTAAAATCGTCGAGCCTACTGATAGTGCTTGAGTCAATCTCCAACACCGACCAACTGATGCAAATTAAGGCCCTGCTAGACAGCAACTCTGGCGACAGCATGGTTACTCTGGATTTTACTAAGACCGCCCAAAAATTGAAGCTTCCCAAGGGGGTAACTATCTCAGAAGAGTTAATTAAAAAGCTAAAATCAATTGCAGGCGACCATAATATTCTTGTCGCTACATCTATACAGAAGTAGAATAGCCCTGCCCACGCTAGCATTATTATGCCTTGCCAGATGTAGCGAGTTGTGATAGAATTGTTGAGTTATGCAAGAAGCTCTCAATGCAATCGAACAAGGTTCTATCAAGAAAAAAATCTCCGACATCCGTGTCGGCGATACTGTTCGCGTTCATCAAAGAATCAAGGAAGGTAAAAAAGAGCGAGTCCAGATATTCGAAGGTCTCGTAATTAGCTATCGCAACTCTGGTGGTGTGGCAGCAGTTATTACTGTCCGCAAAGTTGCCTCAGGCGTTGGTGTCGAAAAAACTTGGTTCGTCAATAGCCCTAATGTTGTAAAAATCCAAATCACCAAACGTAGCAAGGTTCGCCGAGCTGTGCTTAGCTACATGCGATCCCGATCTGGCAAGTCTGCCAGAATGGCCGAGCGAGATTTTGATAGAAATACCGCTAACGAGTCTGATGAGAGAACTCCTACCCAGCTCGCCGAAGCAGAGCAAGCTGAGATTGCTTCCGAAGATAGCGCCAATGCAAACAACGACGAGCTCAACCAAGTCGAAGAAAGCACCGAGACGCTAGCTAAAAAAGAGAACAAACTTGCCAATAAAGATGATGCCACCGGCGATGAAGCCCCTAAAGACAAAACTGTCGATGAACAAATAAACACCGATGGCGAAGACGAAGCCCAGCTTCCCGCCGAAGAGTTCAAAGCCGGAGTCGATAAAGTACAGAAGTAACGGTTTAGTTAGATATCATAAAAGACCATAGCCCCCATACCTAGGGGCTATTTTATTATGTCATTAAATATGTTATAATATTGTTTCGTACCTTTCAATAGTGCCAACCTAAGGAGTCCTCAAATTGTCTATATCAAGATTAGAACAGATCAAGAGTAAGCTCCGAACTTACGATGAAGCCAGTATCTTTAGATCCATCGAAGAGCTAGGCTCAAGAAATGCCGCTGGCCCACTCGTACCGATGTCGTACGACCCATCAAAGCCATTTCATCAGCTAACCACGGTTCGCTGTGATGTCAGCTCGATATCAAATGAAATGCTGGCGCCGCTAGGACCAGCTGTGCATCGTAATTTTGCAGTCATACCCCCTGCCTGGCGAGAGCATCAGGATATGTTGCAATTTGTCGCAGGCGAAATGCTCCGAAGCGGAATGAATTTTACCTTGGTAACGAACCACAGCAATGTGGTTGATATTGCCTTGGTCCTAGGAGCTTTGCGACTGGAACTGGCCGAACTAATCGGCGGCGAAGAGTTCTCTCAGAGTAGCGGGCTAATTATTAGCCGCGGTATCGCTACAACCAAGGCTGATCTCAGCAATCTTGGCATCAATATGCCCACCGTTGAAGCACTTCAGCTTTTTAGCAATATATTTTTTAGCTTTCCGACTACGCCGTCTGTTAGAAGCAAAAACTTTCCTGCCGAGCTTGTAAAATTATCTAATGAGCTGACTCGAATCGAGTTAGATAAGTTCCTCAAGCCAGGTGGTCGTTTGTTGGCCATTGCACCGAGTGCCTCTAAGGACCTATTTTTGCGAGACCGCGTTCATATGCAACCACTAAAAAACGGAACTATGGACATCATGCAGGGCTGGGTTATACCAGTAGCTGTGACGCTCGATAGCACTGAGCCGCCGGCTTGCAAGGTTTTGCCATGGCGGGTGGTTCAGTCTTACGAAGATTGTCACCAGACAATGCGAGACATTGCCCACGAATGCTATCGCCAGACCTTGGTGCCGCACCATTATTACGACAAGCCTAGCCTTTTTGAAGAGGCTAAAGCAAATATCTCCAAGCTCCGTCGTAGCTAATAACCATTTCACCACAGCTCTTAAAAGGCTGTGGTGAATTTATTTATATCGATAAATAGATGTATAATCGCATACATTAAAGGAGGTTCAAGTTTGAAGGCTAGTATGCGCATGGAAAACTCCCTAAGGAGAAGCGGGCAACTCTTTGTTTGTGGTATCGATGAAGTCGGTCGCGGCAGCTTGGCCGGGCCACTTGTGGCTGCAGCGGTTGTTTTGCCGTCTGACTGGCGTAAGCCGCTAAAAGATTCCAAATTATTATCTTTTGCTAGGCGAGAAGAGCTATCGGAATATATCATCGACAATTCAGTCGGTTATGGTATCGGTTGGGTGAATAACATCGAAATAGACTCACTTGGACTAACCGAAGCCGTGCGCTTGGCATACCTTCGTTCCTTAGAAGATTTGAAGTGTGAGTTTAGCTCAATTATCATAGACGGAAATTACGACTATCTGTCTGAATATGAGATAAGTCAGACCATTGTTAAGGCCGATCAAAAAGTGAGCTGCGTAGCCGCCGCCAGTATTATCGCAAAAGTCGCTCGCGACCAATACATGATCAGCTGGGCCGGGGAGTTCGAGGGCTATGGCTTTAATACTAATGTCGGCTATGGCACCAAGAAACACCTAGAATGTTTGGCTACAAAAGGGCTAACAGATTTACACAGAAAAAGTTTTTGCAAAGGTTATTTATGAAAAACACCACTGCAGTTGGCTTGCGGGCCGAGGACTTGGCTGCCCAATACTTGATGCGGCATGGATACGAAATATTGCAACGCAATTTCAAAAACCGCTTTAGTGAGCTAGACATTGTCGCCAAAAATACTGACTATATCTGCTGTATTGAGGTAAAATACCGCAATAGTGACGATTATGGAGGCGGTCTTGGAGCCATATCGGCCGATAAAAAAAAGCGCCTGGCTAGGGGCTTCGAGTACTGGCTTTACGAAAATCCACAATATGCAAAACTACAGCCCCGGATTGATGTCATTGCCGTAGGCAGTAACGAGAAGATACAATTTATCGAAAGCGCCATCGAATAGCACAACTAAAGCCTTAGCACTCTTGACTGATGTCAAAAGTGCTAGAGTCTCATACCGCTTGCTCACCGCCTTGTAACGCCATAGCTCTAACTCATTTATTCCGGTTCGCCTCGTTGTAGCTACAGCTACAAATCGGCCTGAGCCTCATAAACGAGCGAACTATGACGCCACAAATCAATAAGCCATCAATACCAGCCCTAGCACTCTTGACATAAGATTGCTAAAAAAGTACAATTATGAGCATAGTCTGAAATGAGCGAAACTGTCGGTTGCACTGGTGTACCGGCTTTTTTATTCAAGCTTTATCGAAGGCTAACTACAATTTAATAACATTTTAATAGGAGAATTATGCAAAACCAATTTTTATCAGCAATAGAGCAAATATGTGAAGAAAAAGGCATATCGAAAGATATGGTAATCGAGGCAATTAAGGCCGCAATAATTGCTGCCTACAAAAAAGACTTCGGCGATAAGGAGCAGGAAGTTCGGGTTGAGCTGAACCCCGACAGCGGCGAGCCAACAATTTTTGTAACCAAAGAAGTTGTCGAGAGCGTCGAAGACGGCCTAATTCAGATATCAATAGCTGACGCCAAGAAGCTCAAAAAAGCTAATGCCCTCGGTGATATGATTGAGTTTAAGGAAGACAATAAAGAATTCGGACGAGTCGCCGCCCAAACTGCTAAGCAGGTGATTGTGCAGAGAATTCGTGAAGCCGAACGAGATGTCGTATTTAGCGAATTTAGTGGCAAGGAGGGGCTAATTATTAACGCCATGGTCCAAAGGTTCGAGAGCGGTAATGTCTTTATAGATCTCGGAAAAGCAACTGGCGTGATGTTCCCGAGCGACCAAATACCTAACGAAAAGTATTATCCTGCCCAAAAAATCAAGGTCTTCGTGGTGCGCGTCGAGCAAACCAACCGCGGCCCACAAATTGTAGTTAGTCGTACTCACCCAGATATGGTCCGAAGATTATTCGAGCTTGAAGTTCCTGAGATAGCCAACGGATCGGTAGAAATTGCCGGCATCGCCCGCGAAGCTGGAGCTCGCACCAAGATTGCCGTCAAATCCAATGTCCCCGGTGTCGACCCGGTTGGTACTTTTGTCGGTGGCAGAGGCACTAGAGTGCAGGCCGTCATTGGAGAGCTTGGGGAAGAAAAAATTGATATCATTGCTTTTAGTGAAGACCCCAAGGAGTACATCACAAATGCTCTGTCACCAACCAAAGTAATTAGCGTTAAATTAGATAAGGAAAATAAAAAAGCCGTGGTTAAAGTTCCTGAAGACCAGTTGAGCCTAGCGATTGGCAAATCTGGCCAGAATGTCAGATTGGCAGCCAAATTGACTGAGTGGAATATCGATATCGATGGCGCCGACGATGCCGGCGTCGAAGCGACTGCAAAAGAGATAGTGCCCGAACCCAAACCGGCTCGTACCGCCGACCTAGAGGACGCCATAATTGCGGCTTCTAATGTCAGCACCGAATCGAAGGAGGGTGAAGCCGTCACTAAAGTCACTAAAGCCACTAAAGCCAAGCCAGAATCTAAAAATGATAAGGAAGTTGTAGAAAAAGAAGAAGCCTTAGAAGATTCGGAAGATAAATAAACAGACATAAAAACTAAAGTTTGCTAGAATGAATGGAGGATAAGAATTATGCAAGACGATTTTTTAAACCATTTTGATAGGTTCACACAAAATGCCAAAAAAAGCCTGGAGAGTGCTGGCTTGCTTGCGATTAATATGGGCTCGAGCTACATCGGTACCGAACATTTGCTGCTAGGAATGCTCAAAGTTCAAGGTTCGATTGGAGCTCGCCTGCTGGCCGATATGGGTGTCAGAATCGATAACGTCCCGGTCTATGGCAACCATAATATCCAGACCTCCACGCCATCTGGCAGCATTGAGCTATCTGAAACAGCCAAGCAAACCATCACCTCCGCACTGAGGGTCGCACAACAAAACGGCCAACCCTACGCTGGTACGGAGCACTTACTACTTGCAATTCTCGGACAAAAAAATTCTCGAGCGATATCTATCCTAAAAGACATGCAGGTCGATCCAATCTCGGTTAGAAACGAACTCGAAAAGTACCTAGACTCACAGCCATCACAGGTTGAAATACCGCAGGGTGGCCCGGGCCGCAAAAACTCCAAGAACTCCAAGACACCAGCGTTAGACCATTTTGGTATAGATCTGACCGCCAAGGCTATAAAAGACTTGCTTGACCCGGTGGTTGGTCGAGAAACTCAAATCGATAGGATGATCCAAATACTAAACCGTCGTAGCAAAAACAACCCAGTCCTGATAGGCGAGCCAGGTGTCGGTAAAACAGCAATTGTCGAGGGCCTCGCTAAACGAATTGTCGACGAGACAGTACCTGACATGTTGCTTGGCAAAAGGCTGATGATGCTCGATATGGCATCTGTTATTGCAGGCACTAAGTTCAGAGGCGAATTCGAAGAGCGACTCAAAAAAATAATCGATGAAGTGATTGCTTCGTCGGATGTAATATTATTCATTGACGAGCTTCATAATGTCGTTGGAGCCGGAAGCGCCGAAGGTGCGATTGATGCTGCCAATATCCTCAAGCCAGCCTTGTCGCGTGGGGAAGTCCAGACGATTGGCGCCACTACACTCGAAGAATACAGAAAATACATCGAAAAAGATGCCGCACTGGAGCGTCGGTTTCAACCAATTATAGTTCCAGAAGCTACGGTCGATGAAACTATCGAGGTGCTCAAGGGTCTGCGTCCAAGGTACGAAAAATTTCATAGTGTCAAAATTACCGATGAGGCAATCGAAGAGGCTGCCAAACTAGCCAAGCGCTACATAGCCGACAGGTTTTTACCAGACAAGGCTATAGATCTAATCGACGAGGCATCTTCCAGGGCCAGAATAACTCGTTCTAGTACCGACGGACGAGGCAAGCGACTATCCAAACAGCTCGAAGAAAAGCTAACCAAAATCGATGACGCTGTATACAACCAAGATTTCGAGCAGGCTGCTAGATTAAAATCCGAAGCCAGCGTCATAGAAAAAAAACTAAATGAAGTCCAAGCAGACTCTAAAAAGAATGATAAAGTGCAGGTTACAATCGAGGATATTACCAAGGTGGTGGCTCAATCTACCGGTATCCCTGTCGAAAAACTGGCGAAGTTTGAGACCGATAGCCTTAAGAAGCTAGAGCAAACATTAAAACTCAAGATTATTGGCCAAGATAATGCTGTCGATGTCATCGCTAAGGCTATCCGCCGCAGCCGTACAGGCATCGCTGACCAAAAAAAGCCCATCGGATCATTTATGTTTTTGGGTCCAACTGGTGTTGGCAAAACTGAATTGGCCCGGGTACTCTCAGCGGAGCTATTTAATGATGCAGACTCAATCATCAAAGTCGACATGAGCGAGTTTATGGAAAAGCACAATGTCTCGCGCTTGGTCGGAGCCCCTGCTGGGTATGTCGGCTATGAAGACGCCGGCCAACTCACCGAAAAAGTTCGCCGTAAGCCGTATAGCCTGATATTATTTGATGAAATCGAAAAGGCTCATCCAGATATTTTTAATATTTTATTGCAGATTCTAGAGGATGGTATCTTGACTGACGCCAAGGGCAAAAAAGTAGATTTTAGTAACACCATCATTATTATGACGAGTAACGTTGGAGCCAGAGTTTTGGCCAAGGAAGCTGAAATTGGTTTTACAACCGATACTCCGAAAGAGCAGCAAAAGCTAGAAGAAATCCATGTTCAAATGACAGAAAAAGTTACCAGCGAATTAAAAAAACAATTCCGCCCAGAATTTTTGAATCGTATTGACCATGTCGTGGTATTCAAAGCACTCTCTAAACTAGACATCGAAAAAATAGCAGAGCTTCAACTCAAGGACCTTGCCAGACGCCTAGAAGAGAAGGAAATTATCCTAAAGTTTAAGCCAAGTGTGCGGCCCCTATTGGTAGAGAAAGGCTATGATATCGAAAACGGAGCTCGACCAATGAAGCGTGCAGTCCAAAGGCTGATCGAAGACAAACTGGCCAGTGGAATAGTTTCGGAAATGATCAAGCCAGGGGACACCGTAGAAATTAGTGCTAAAGATGGCGAAGTCGATCTGAACATCAAAGTTGGTGCCACAGTATAATTAGCTAGTTGTCCCAAAAATCTATTCGCTATTTGTTCGTATCGCATTAGTCGTGTATAATTTGTGGTATGCCTAAATCAAATGTACAGTTTAGTTGTCAAAACTGCGGAGCAAACTCCAGCAAGTGGAGTGGCAAATGCATGCAGTGTGGCGCCTGGGACAGTATTGTCGAGAGTGTCGCACTGGGCACTAGTGGCAACAAAAAGCTCGCTACCCCAACCACTAAAATCGACAAATTCCATGAAATTTCATCTTCTGATAAAAGTCGAATTGGCACTGGCAACAGTGAAGTCGATGCGGTCTTGGGCGGCGGAATAGTCCCCGGCAGTCTAATACTCTTGGCGGGCGACCCCGGCATCGGCAAATCTACGCTGGTTTTGCAGATCGCAGCCGAAGTAGCCAAGCAATGCAAAGTACTCTACGTTAGTGGTGAAGAATCGGCAGCCCAGGTTAAGCTTCGCGGAGCCAGGCTTAAAGGTATGAATACTGAATTTGAGTTTTTGGCTACCACAGATGTCGATGAAGTCTTGGCCTATGCTCAGACGGGCGGGTACCAGCTGGTGGTGGTGGATTCGATTCAAACAATGGTCAGCCAAAACCTTAGCGGATCAGCCGGTACAACCAGCCAAATAACCAACAACACCAATAGTCTGGTGCGGCTAGCAAAGACCACCAACACCTCTTTTATCATTATTGGCCATGTCACTAAGGAGGGTAATGTCGCCGGACCAAGACTGATGGAGCACTTGGTAGATACTGTGCTGTATCTCGAGGGCGAGCGTTATGGCCTCCTCAAACTCTTAAGAAGTGTTAAGAACCGTTTTGGAGCCACCAATGAAGTCGGAATGCTAGAGATGACCGAAGCTGGCCTTGTAGCTGTCAAGAATCCTTCTGAAGCTCTACTGCAAGAGCGCCAAGAGCTGCCGGGTAGTGTAGTGTTTGTTGGTATGGAAGGCAGCCGGCCTATTTTGGTAGAAGTTCAGGCACTAGTTAGCACCAGCGTATTTGGCTACCCAAAACGAGTAGCCGATGGTTTTGATCTCAATCGGCTTGGCTTATTGTGCGCAGTTATGCAAAAACGTGGTGGTATCAACTTGAGTAGTCACGATGTCTATGTTAATATTGTAGGTGGAATAAAGCTCGCCGAACCAGCAATTGATCTCGCAATTATTTTAGCAATCGCATCCGCCTCAAGCGGTAAAATTATCAAGCCAAGCACGGTAGTATTTGGTGAAGTGGGTCTAAGCGGTGAAGTTCGGTCAGTCAATATGTCCAATTTAAGACTTCGTGAAGCCAGCAAACTTGGCTATAAAAATGCTATTGTGCCATCCAGTGCCAAAGGTCAAAACTACCTTGGTGTGAAGACAATTGCTGAAGCTATCAAATCATTAAAATAGAGGAAACCATAATTCATGTTAGTAGTAGAAGTTATATTAGTAATTGCCTTAGCTATATTTGTCGTAACATATCGCTTGGCCAAATTAAGCGCCCAGAAATTAATACTAGTCGTAATAGGCGCGCTGCTTGGTAGCATCATCGGATCCTTATTGGCTATCCCGCTCTCAGCCTTAGCCGAGCCGTATAGGCAGTACCTGCCAATCGCCGTAACGGTTGTCTTAGCTGTTGCGTTAGCATTGGTGTTTTATTCGCAACATGAATTCTTAGATAACCTAATGCCTAAAAAAGGCGACAAGAAACAAATACAAGACAAACTTAAGCCCCTTAAACTCAATAAGCACGAAACCAAAGTGCTGGTCGATACCTCGGCCATAATCGATGGCCGAATCGGCGACATCGTAGCCAGTGGGTTTATACCGGGCGCGCTGATTGTGCCAAGGTTTGTTCTGGCTGAGCTTCAAAATATTGCCGACAGTGAAGATGCACTGCGTCGAGGTAGAGGCCGTCGTGGCCTGGAAATACTAAACGAAATGCGCCTCAACGATGCCTTGCAGCTTGAAATTATTGAAGACGACCCCAAGGATGTAAAAGAGGTAGATCACAAGCTAGTGTATTTGGCCAAAAAGCATCGCGCCAATATCCTAACCACCGACTACAACCTTAACCGCGTCGCAACAATCGAAGGCGTTAAAATACTCAATATCAATGAGTTGGCTAACGCCATCCGTGCTGTCGTATTACCAGGCGAAATTATGAAGGTCAATGTTGTTCAGGCCGGAAAAGAAAAAAACCAAGGCGTCGGATACCTGCCCGACGGAACCATGATTGTGGTCGATGGGGGCGATAAGCTCATTGGCAAGGATGTCGACTGCGAAGTTACTAGGATATTTCAGTCTGTTGCTGGCAAGATGATATTTGCTACTCCTAAAAATGCTAAGGCTAGCTCCAGCACTCGTCCACCCAGACAACCCAGAAAGCCCGCCAAGTTTACTCCAACTAAAAACCCTAGATAGTAAAAACAATTAGCACTTCAGTTAGTGGCAGTAAGTCAGGGCTAATTTTTCCTAAAGCCGAGATTAGTTTGGCAGATACAGCCTTTAATACAGTTTACTTGCTAAACAAATAACGATATTTTTTATAAGCCTAGCGCTAGGGATAGATAGTTTGTGCAGGTCCGCTGGCCGGCAAGAAACTAGCTTGAACATTGGAGCCTGTCCAGTTAACACCATTCCATTCGGCGGGCGAAGAATCTTTGGCGTCACCACGAGGCGCATTATCTACAAAGAGCTGAACGCTAAAGTTACCTAATGTATAAGTAAATTTGCATTTATTATTACTCGTACAGCTCAAGTTTGCACCACCGATCCCCGTCGCTGTAGTAGTTACGCTATTGCTGGTGCCGGTGTAGTACCCCGAGTCTGTTACAACTGCGCTAAATTTGTGTACTCCAGCCGAAGGCGTGACTGTAGTGGTAAAGGTTGGCCCACTACCAGATTTTGTTGCGAGAATGTTTCCATCCATATAAAAAGCAACTTGGCTAATTGGGAATTTACCCTGAGTAGTGGCTGCGGTAATAGTAAAGGTGCTACCTGTGGTGGGTGTGGTCGTGATTGATACTACCGGCTGAGGATCGCCACACTGGTGGACGTCGTCTTTTTCTGACGGAATACTTCCGCCTTGGGCATATCCTAGCGAGGCAGCCAGAACCTGCACTGGTGAGTTCCACCTTGGGTACGAGGGGTCGGTTGGGGCTATTTCGGCCGTTATTAGAGAGCCAGTTATTTCCTTGCGCGCGCCAGCTGGCGTGCAGTCGGTAGCTAGCTTTCCCGATACAATATCGATAGTGGCTTTTTGCGAGTCTTGAGCCTTTTCGACACGGTACCAGCTCGGAAAGATATCTGTCCGAAGCTTTGAGCCCGCTATAGGCGACTTGCCAGTATTGGCATCAATGGTTTCTTGCTTTATACCCGGTGGTCTATCGAACTTCTCATTCGGATCGTCTTTGGTGACTTCGCGCATATACTGATTCCAGATTGGAGCCGCAACGATACTGGCCGCTTGGGTCATCGGCGTGTTGTCGTTGTTACCAGCCCAAGTAGCCGTGATGACTCGCTTGGTGAAGCCAATAGTCCAGGCGTCTCGGTAGTCTTCCGATGTACCAGTCTTTGCTGCTACGGTTTTATTGGGCAGTGTTAACGGGTTGTTGCACGGGAATGTACCATTACTACAACGCGCGTTATTATCAGCCATAATATCACTTATCAGATAAGCAATTTGTGGATCCAGCACTTGCTTGGATTTGTTGCTATCGGGCTTGGTGTTGTCCTCGATGACCTTGCCAGAGCCGTCGGTAATCTTGAGCCAATAGACAGGGTCGTGGTGCTGGCCGTTGGTAGGAAAGGCCGAATAGGCATTGACCATATCGATCATACGAACTTCTCCTGCCCCTAATGCCATACTTAGGCCGTATTCATCGACTGGCTTGTCGTAGGTGGTGATGCCCATATCTCGTGCAGTACCAATAAACTCTGGTATGCCACCGATGTAGAGGCCTTTTACGGCAGGTATATTCAGAGAGCTAGCCAATGCTGTTCTGACCGACTGTACTCCATAAAAACCGCCGGTGTAGTTTTTGGGAATATATGGTGGAATCCCACCGAAGTCAGTTCGAACATCATATATTGTGCTACCAGCCCCCCAGTTTTTCTTGAACAAGCTAGCATAAACCACGGGTTTAATAGACGAGCCGGGTTGTCTAAGCGCGGCAGCTACATTATAAATACCAAACTCAGGGTTAGTGGCATCATAGCTCCCGACCATCACAAGCACCTGTCCGTTGTTTGGGTCGGCCGACACTAACGCCGCGTTGTCGCCTCCGTAACGCCTGACAGAATCGATGTTTTTAAAGACGATTTCTTCGGCTAGCTTTTGCTTGGTTAGATCGATAGTGGAGATGACCTTAAAGCCACCTTCGTTGACTCGTTTGATGCCATACTTTTCTTCTAGCTGCTCTCGAATATATTGCACGAAGTGTGGGGCTTGGATATTGGCGTATGGATTGTAGGGCTTAAGTAGCGACAAGACATCTACTTTTTTAGCTTCATCGGCTTGCTCTCTTTTGATATAGTTCTGCTCGACAAGCATATCTAGCACACGGTCTTTTTTGTTTAGTAAGGCCTGTTTATTCTGACCATAAGGTGAGTAATAAGTTGGTGCCTGAGGAAGACTAGCCAGAGTAACACATTGAGCTAGGTTTAGGTCTTTGGCGTCGATACCAAAATACTGCTTAGAGGCAGCCTGAATGCCATAGGCAGTTGAGCCATAAGGTATCTCATTAAGATAGAGCTTCAGGATGTCGTCCTTTTTGTAGAGTTGCTCCATCTGGATAGACAAAATAAGCTCTTTGATTTTGCGGGTAAAAGTTCGCTCGTTGGTGAGGAGGGCGTTTTTGACATACTGTTGAGTAATAGTCGACCCCCCGCCTTTAGATGGATCTTTGAATATTACACCCGTAAAAGCCCTGGCAATACCGGCCGGGCTAAAAGCACCTTGCTTATAAAAATTTTTGTCCTCCAAGGCAACCGTGGCATCTTTAATACATTGTGGCATTTGATTGAATTCGATGATGCTGCGGTTTTTATCACCATAGACTTCGATTAGTAGGTTTTCGCCGGTTCGGTCGTATATTTTGGTAGTCTGGGCGCTGACTCGGGAGTTGATTTTATTAGGGCTTGGCAGGTCTTTAGCGAACCATAAGAACAAGCCAGCCAAAAGCAGTACTGTAACAGCTGCAGTTATGCCATATATTTTTAGAGCTTTTTTGCTCGTAATGACCCTAATGATATTTTTGTAATGAAACCTAGCCCATCCCTTGACTTTAGGCCTGGAGGTTATTTTTTTGCCACCGCTAGATTTAGTCGTATGCTTAACCACACGACGGGTAGATTTATTAGCTTTATTTACTGGTTTTTTTGCCATAGAGTTATTACATTAAATTATATCACGACTTAGCCAATAAATTTATTGATGAGTATGATTACATTGTAACGCTATTGTTGGTATAATGTGACAGATATGACTTTATTATTAGCAAGCAAATTTAATTATTACTTTTGGTATATCAATGGCTGATTTTAGCGTCAGCCCGCAAGCTATTTGCTTGAACTTTAATTAATAAATAAACTAATCTAAGGAAAATTGATATGAAATCTAAAGATATACTAAATGACCTACTGACCCGCAATGTCGAAGACCTGATTGTACGTAGTGAACTCGAGAAAAAATTAAAATCAGGCAAAAAATTAAGAATCAAGCTCGGTATCGACCCAACCGGATCGAGGATCCACATTGGGCGCGCCGTAGCTCTCTGGAAGCTAAGACAATTTCAGGATTTAGGCCACCAGATAACATTTGTTGCAGGCACTTTTACGGCCCAAATCGGTGACACATCAGATAAGTTCTCGGAACGCAAAATGCTCTCTAGTGAAGAAGTCGCCGATAATTTCAAATCCTACCATGGCCAGCTCTCTAAGATTTTGGATATGGATAGGGTAGAGATGTTTCACAATGGCGATTGGTTCGAAAAGATGCAGTTAGATGAGTTTTTTAAGCTGACTAGTCTATTTACCATTCAGCAGATGACGGAGCGAGAGAATTTTGCCAATCGCATCAAGGCCAAAAAGCCGGTCGGATTGCACGAGACACTCTATGCCCTTCTGCAAGGTTATGACAGCGTCCAGATGAAAACAGATCTCGAAGTTGGAGG
>CAYORQ010000005.1:0-6297 GCA_964406425.1 uncultured Candidatus Saccharibacteria bacterium
ACCTTCTAGATACTATTTGCAGGCTCAAGAATGTTAGCCAAAATAAATTAGCCCCTACCCGGAGCTAATTTATTTTGAGGCTTACTAAAAGATACATTAGCTGCGGGTCATAGCGCAATAACCCGACTGAATATTATTATAATGCGCTAAGAATGATACGGGAGATCTAGGCATGGCGAACCAGAATTGAGCCAGTGAAGCACGAGAATACTATATAGTGGCGAGCGGGCTAGCAGTACACGCCACGCGGCAGCGACTTTTAACTCTTTATGCTCTATTGCAGCCAAGCAAAAGCATTTGACTTTTATCAAGCATAATAGGTATAGTATAGATATGAAAAAAGTATGCTTGCTTGTCGAAGATAATGATTTTATCCGCAATATGTATAATCTGAAGCTATCAAAATCTAAGATTGATGTGGTCGAGGCTATTGACGGAGCAATGGCTCTAGCTAAAATCAATGAGCACCAGCCGCAGGTTGTGTTGCTAGATTTGATGATGCCAAATGTAAGTGGTATTGAAGTGCTCGAAGAACTCATGAAACAGAATATAACTCCGGATTTGCCAGTGATTGTTTTGACTAATGTCATGGACCAAGCCACTATCGACCAAGCCAAAAGCCTTGGCGCACGCGACTACATTGTAAAGACCGACCTAACCCCAAGTGAAGTAGTCGAAAAGATTCTTCCGTTTTTGTCCTAAGAACTTTTTAAATAGCCATTAATAAAGCCCATAGCATCCATTGGGGCTTTTCCGGCAGGCTGGATTGATAGTATCTGTAGGCTTCCGTCGGAGCATCCAAAATAGAGCTTGCCGCCTTCTGCCCAAAGCTCACCCCGCGCAGCAGTCTGTTTTGATGCTAGCGCATTCAAAACAATGTAGGTATTGTCTTTTGATACGATGTAGCTCTTTGGCCAGCCAGCATAGGCACGAATTTCATTTGCCAGCTCGCTAGCTGTCTTACGAGAGTCAATTAGCCCATCTTGTTTGGTAGTCTTTTTGGTATAATTAACGGCCGATTCGTCTTGATCTACCGCATCGAGCTGCCCGTGTAGGTAGAGCTCAATAGTCTCTGGTAGTAAGGCGCAATTAACTAACGATAGTTTTTCGCGCAGCTCGGTAGCATTATAGTCTTTGCAATCAACCTCAGACCAAGTCAAAATTGGGCCGTCATCTAAGCAGGGCGTAATTTTTATGATGGTCACTCCAGTAGCGGCATCGCCATTAATTAGGGCGGTTCTGATTGGGTCGGCCCCGCGGTATTTCGGTAGCAAGCTAAAGTGACTATTCAATATGCCGTGCTCGAATGAGTCGATGACATCTTTCGGTATAATCATTCCAAAATCTAGCACCACAGCCACTGGGCTCTTAATATCGGCCGAGCCGATCAGCTTGCTGATATCGGTTTTTGAGCTTGGGTTAACTACGCCAATCGAGTTACTTTCGGCCCAGAGTTGGACGGCGTTTTTGAACTTCTTACCAGCCGAGTTGCTGGCTGGTGGTTTGGTAACAACTAGCTCAATATCGAATACCTCACTCAGGCACTGCAGAGCCTCGAGGCTGGTTTGGCCTGTGCCAAAAAAGACTATCGATTGCCTTGGGCTATTTGTTTTTTTTGATATCATCTTTTTTGGCTTGAGCTACTGGCATGAGGGATCCGTTTTTGTCGATACTAAATAACTGCGAGGAGTCTTTGATGTGGTCTAGGAATATAACGCCGTTCATATGATCGATTTCGTGTTGCAAAACTCTGGCTGGAAAGCCCTCAACGCTAAGTCGAATTGGCGCTCCGTTGGCGTCTTGAGCTTTGACCTTGACCTTTAGGGGGCGCTTGACCCGACCATAAATACCAGGCACACTCAGGCAGCCTTCGATATCACTAATCATTTCGGCACTAACTTTGACTATTTCGGGGTTCACTAAGGTCGTAAACTCTTTGCTTTTGGGGTCGTCGAAGTCGTTGCGAACAACAGTTAGCTTGAGCGGTTCGCCCACCTGAATAGCTGCCAGTGCCGCACCAAACTCGCTGTCGTGGTCCCAGTCTAGGGTGGTGGCGATCATGTCGTTAGCGAGATTTCGAATAGAGTCGTCGACATAGCCAATCCGTTTGGATTTGCTTCGAAGTATTTTATTGGGTATGGTGATTATTTTTTTTATCATGATATTCCGAAGGGGTCGAGGTTGATTGTCCAGTACGGCTCAAGCTCTGAGGCTATATCAACAAGTATTTTGCGGTTGCGGCTTTTTATTATCAAGCTCCAGAGGTGCTTCTTGCCTCGCAATGAGGGGTGCGACCTGACTGGCCCCAAAATAGTTATCGATTGTTTGCCGCGGAGCTGGGCGATTAGGTTTTGGGCTTTTTGCCGACCGAGCTCGGAGCTTACAAAACCACACTCTAATTTTAACAGATACGAGTAAGGTGGGTAAGAGTATTTTTTGCGTAGAGCCAGCTCCGATTGGTAGAAGCTCTCATAATCGTTATTAGTGATTAGCTCAAAAAATTTGTTGTCGGGGTTTTTGGTTTGAATAATTACCTCGCCGCGGTCTTTGCGTCGTCCAGCTCTACCCGCCGTCTGACTCAAAAGCTGAAAAGCCCGCTCCAGACTGTTGTAGTCGATATTAGCCAAATCATAATCGGCGTCTACCATACCCACCAAATGAAGATTCTCGAGGTCTAGCCCGCGGCCAATAATTTGCGTACCGATTATGATATCGACCTCGTTATTGTTGATACTATCTAAAATCTTTTTAAATTCTTTTGGCTCGGCACTATCGCGATCGATTCGCACGATCCTAGCTCCAGCAAACAGCTCTGCGGCTTTTTCGGCGACAGCCTTGGTGCCGATACCGACTCCGCGTAAGTTGCTGCCCTCACAGCTTGGGCATTTTGCCGGCGGAGTTTGCTTGAACCCACAGACATGGCAAACCAAGCGCATGCTATCGCCGTGGAAGTGCAAGTTGACCCCGCAGTGGGGGCACTCGAAGCCCTGGCCGCAGTCGTTGCAAACAAATATCGGTGCCGTTCCACGGCGATTGAGGTAGAGCATTACGAGCTTACGATTGGCCAAGGTTGCTTTGATGGCGGTAGTTAGCTGGCTTGTGAATATCTCAGATTGCTTGTCTTTTTTAACAATCTTAATATCCGGGTGCGATGAAGCAATGGCCCGCTGCTTGAGGCTCAGTAGCTGAAGTTTGCCGGCATCGGCCAAAAATCGTGTCGTAACTGAAGGCGTGGCGCTACCAAGCACCAGCTTAGCACCAGCCAGGCTGGCGAGTTTGCCGGCCACCATCTCGGCATGGTAGCGCGGCGAGGAATCTTGCTTGTAGCTCTGCTCGTGGCATTCATCGACAACTATTAGCCCCAGCTTGTGCAAGGGCATAAAGAGTGCCGAGCGCGGGCCCAAAACAACCATCGGCGTTTCGGCCGATTTGCCATTGCACTCCATCCAAACAGCCCGCCTCTGGGCAGGGCTGAGCCCAGAGTGCGTCACAATCAGCTGGTCGGCAAAATGTTTTTGAGCCCGCTCGATCATTTGGTTGGTCAAGAATATCTCAGGCATCAGCATAATTGCCGACTTACCCTCGGCCAGCATCTTGGCTATCAAATGGAAGTATATTTCCGTTTTGCCCGAACCCATCACACCCTCTAGCAGTGTTGGCCGCTCTGAGCTCAATATGGCTTGGTATATTTTGGCTTGCTCCGGCAAGAGCTCGACCAGTTTTTTGGTCGCCAGCTTGGGCTTATCAAAAACCTTGCGCGGTGTGGTCGTGGGGTTTTTGGGCAATATCAACTGCCAGGCGCTATACGGTACGGCGCAGTAATAATCTATTAGCCATTCGCTCAGGGCTATTAACTGCTTGGGCAATGGAGCTATCGGCAAAACCGCATCAATGCTTTTTAGTTTGATGGCTTTCGGTGGCGGAGTCTTGCTGATGCTACTAATAATACCGACAGTCTGATTTTTGCCAAATTTAATACTCACCAAGTTGCCGGCTCGGGCCATAACCCCCTCGGCGACTCGGTAGGTGAAGGTTCGCTTCTTTGACCCCTTGTAACCAACCACACTGACTTCAGCATACATACCATCTATTGTACCCTAGCCCAAGATTAATTGCTTTACAATATGTCTTATCTAATCAATAATGGTAGATAATGAAATTAAGTACAAAACTATATTTGATTGCCGCATTACTGGTCGTTCTTGTATTGCTAGCACTACCCAGAGAAGACAAAATATTCTCGGCACTTGGCATCAAAGATACCAGCCTCAAGCTGCGTCTCGGTCTGGACCTTCAGGGTGGTGCCAGCCTCACTTACCAAGCAGATTTGTCGAAGGTCTCAACCCAAGACAAAGCCAAGGCCATCGATGGGGTTATAAATGTCATCAACAAGCGCGTCAACTCCACTGGTACATCTGAGGTTGTAGTGCAAACATCCGGTAGCGATCGAGTCAGCGTTCAGCTGCCTGGAGTAAAAGATGTCGAGCAAGCAATCGGTCTAATTGGCAAGACCGCCCAACTGCAGTTTTTGTCGGTTAGCCCTGAGGGCATTCCCGAAGCCACCGATATTAAGGCCGAAGACCTCGAAAGCGCCACGGCCGATATTAATATCGATAACGGCCAGCCTATCATATCTTTCCAGATGAAAGGTAGCGCCACCCAGAGATTCGCCGAACTCACCAAGAATATCAATCGTCAGGGCGGACGACTACTAATAATTCTCGATAACGAACCGCTTTTTAACGGCACCGTCTCGACCCCTATAACCGACGGCAAAGGGCAGATGTCGGGCTTTAAAGATCTCAAGGACGCCAAAGAAACTTCACTGCTACTCAACGCCGGAGCCCTGCCGGTACCAATTAGCCTAGTCGAGCAACGCGCCGTCGGAGCTAGCCTGGGGCAAGAATCCATTCAGCGTAGCTTATTTGCAGGCCTAATTGGTCTGGTTGCAGTACTGGTTTTTATGATTGCCTACTACCGCTTGGCAGGCCTGGTCGCTGCCGTGGCACTGGTCATCTACACTCTAATAACCATCGATATCTTTAAGCTTTCAGGCATCACACAGTCGCCAATTGTTTTAACACTTGCGGGCATTGCCGGCTTCGTTTTGAGCATCGGTATGGCGGTCGATGCCAATATTCTAATATTTGAGCGTATGAAAGAAGAAATCCGTGCCGGCAGCTCGGTCGCTGTGGCTATGGACACTGGTTTCAAACGGGCCTGGTCAAGCATCAGGGATTCTAATGTATCCACGCTAATTACCTGTACGATACTCTACATCTCTGGTATTCCGGTCATCAAAGGCTTCGCCATCACACTAGCAATTGGAGTGATAGTTAGCATGTTTACGGCCATCACGATATCTAAGACCTTCATGCAGGCCGTGGTACAAACCAAAATCGGCTCCAAGCCAAGCTCATATCGCATCAAAGAGGAGACTATCTAAATGAACATCATCGGCAGGCGTAAACTATGGTTTATAATTTCGATACTATTGGTCTTGCCAGGAACAATAGCACTAATTGTGTGGGGTCTTAAGCCTGGCATAGATTTTACAGGCGGGCAAGAACTCGAAATCTCGGGGCAGGCCACGCAAACCCAGCTATATGATATAGTTGCAAAAGTCGGGGTCAAAGACATTACTGTAACGACCAGTGGTAGCGATAGGCTAATTGTACGCTATAGCGACCAAGGCCTCGATAAAGAGCTTGGCGATTCCCAGCAAATTAGACAAAACATCAAGGTCTTACTAGGACAGCAAAACCTCACCGAAACTTCATTTAGCTCAGTCGGCCCAGCCGTTAGTCGCGATATCACCAGAAGCGCGATTCTAGGAGTCGCAATGGCTTCGCTAGCGATACTACTATATATTGCCTTCGCTTTTCGCAATACGCCACCCCCCGTTAGCCCCTGGAGCTTCGGTGCTACGGCGCTTATTGCTCTTTTGCACGACGCCCTATTTGTGCTCGGCAGCTTCGCTATTTTAGGACACTTCTTTGGAGTCCAGGTCGATGCCTTGTTCGTGACGGCTCTCTTAACGACCATTGGCTTCTCGGTGCACGATACGATTGTGGTTTATGACAGAATCCGCGAAAACCTCCGTCGCCTCAATAAGCCCTTCGAAGAGATCGTCAATATCTCAATTAACGAAACACTGGCTCGGTCGCTAAATACCTCTATCACGGTTATTATCGTACTGTTGGCGTTTTATCTGTTCGGTGGTGAGTCCATCAAACTCTTTGTACTAGCTTTGCTACTTGGTATTGTATCTGGTACTTTCTCATCGATCTTCAATGC
>CAYORQ010000005.1:6397-19455 GCA_964406425.1 uncultured Candidatus Saccharibacteria bacterium
CTGATACATGTCATACCACTGTTGCCGCTTGGTCTTGATATGCTATCGACATAGGTAGCTTGGTCGTGGCTATGGGGCGGAGGCAATTCTGGCACCAGGAGTCTTTTTAGGGTGGCTTGTAGCTTGTTGTCGGGCAAAACTCGGCTACTAGCCTCGGTTGGTTGGCTGGCGAGGGGGTTAGAGGTATGTACGGGCATTGGCGACGGGTTAGTAGGCATCGGGCCAGTATCGGTGTAAAACCGCTGCATACTTCCGCAATTAGCGCACAAGTAGCCCACCAAGCTTGGCGTCATAGTCGAGTTACATTCTGGGCAGTATCTATCCATTCATTTATTTTGGTTATGATAATAATTTTACCACAAAAGTTATGCTTCAAAAAGTGTTGTTATTTTTACCAAGCTGTTATAAACTAGTAACAACAGAGGTAAAAACAAATGTTGCAGTATTTCATCACTTCTAAGACCAGACGCAAGATAGTTACGCTTTTTAGTAAGTATCCAGATTACCGCGTGCATATTCGGGGGCTAGCAAAAATTACCAGAGAAGATCCCGGCAATATCAGCCGAGAGCTAGCAAGGCTCGAAAAAATCGGTTACCTCAAAGCCTACAAAGAAGCCAATACCAAGGTTTATGGAGTCAACCAAAACTTCATATTGTTTAAGGATTTGCAGAGTATGGTGTTAAAGACATCCAACAAGAGGTCGTGATATAGGGTGCTTCCGAGCACAGAGGACAGAGGACGGAAAATAAAAACAAAAAATAAAAAACAAAAGTAAGGTAGAAAAAAATGAAACAAATACAAAAAATAATCAAAACAGTCCGCTATACAGACTTTATATTTGCCAAGCAATCCAAACTCGACGACACCAAGCGATTTTTGCAAGACGGTCGCCGGCAGTATGTCGCTAGTGCCCCAGCTGGCTTCAAGACAAGAACTGGTTCAGACTTTTTTATGCAATAATTATTTTCTAAAGTAGCTTCGTATTTTTGCTTATTTAGTTTAGACTAGATTCATGCAGAAAATAGTATGGGACAGCTCTCTAGCCATTGAGCTCTCGAGTGAGTCCAGCATTACAAATCAGCTTCTTAAAAAGCGCGGCCTAACCAAAAAGCAGGCTGAGACTTTTTTGAAACCAGATTACGACATGGGCCTGACCGACCCTTTTGAGCTACCAGGTATGGCCAAGGCTGTGGCCAGAATAGTTCGGGCAATCGATAAAAAAGAAAAAATCGTAATCTATGGCGACTACGACATCGACGGCCTGAGCTCCTCGGCGCTTCTCTATGACGCCTTTATGACGATGGGAGTAAAGGTATCGCTCTATATTCCAGATAGGTTCGAAGAAGGCTATGGTCTCAACTCTGGTGCTATCGAAAAACTCAAAAAACAACATAACGACCTAATTATTACAGTCGATTGTGGTACTACGGCTCATCTTCAGGCTAAAACAGCCAAAGATGTAGGTATTGACCTGATTATTACCGACCATCACGAACCAGACGGTGGTGCCCCAAAAGGAATCATAGCTTGTGTCAATCCGAAACTAGAGAAGGATGGCCTGCTGCGCGATTTGGCAGGCGTCGGAGTGGCATTTTATTTGGTGCGGGCGATTGCTATAAAAACCCAGCTAATCGATGCCGGACAAGAGAAGTGGCTACTAGATTTGGTGGCTCTTGGTACAATTTGCGATGTAGTGCCACTAACTAACGACAATAGAGTTTTGGCTAGCTACGGTCTAAAGGTCTTGAGAAAAACCCGCCGTCAAGGACTGATTGCTTTGGCCGAGAACTGCGCAATGGATATTAGCCTAGCCACAGAGACGGATTTAGGCTTCAAGATTGGCCCTAGGCTCAATGCAGCCGGAAGGCTAACTCATGCCAAAAAAGCCTTAGACTTGCTAACCACCAACGACGCCGCCCAGGCCAAAACAATCGCCCTCGAGCTAGGTGAGCTCAATGCCACCAGGCAAGCAGATACCAAAGATATCTTGGCCGGTTGTAGCGAGCAAGCTAAAAAGTACAAAAAAGACCCTATCTTGGTGCTATCTAGCCCCGACTGGTCGCATGGAGTGGTTGGTATTGTAGCAAGCAAGATATCTGAAAAATGGCACAAACCAACCATCATACTTCAGGAGCTGGGCGAATTCTCAAAAGGTTCGGCCCGGAGCTATGGATCGTTTGATATCATTAAAGCCATTCGCAGTTGCGAAGAATTTTTAGAGAGCTGCGGTGGGCACAGCTTTGCTGCCGGCCTCAAACTCAAGACTGAGCGAATCCAAGAGCTGCGCTATCGGATCAACCAATATGCCATTGCCAACATGGACGCCAAGAATAATTTTAAAACAATCCAAATTGGCATCAAGCTTGCCACCGGGGCGGCTAGTATTGAAGTTTACGACGAAATCAACAAGCTTGCTCCGTTTGGCAGTGCCAACAGAAAACCGCATCTACACTCAGTGTATGTCGTGGAGCAAGTCAGGCTGGTCGGTAGCGATGCCTCACACCTCAGACTACAATTGGTCGACTCGGCTGGCGGCAAGCATGTAGCAATTGGTTTTAGTATGGCTAGTACCTACCGCTGGATTGAGGCCGGCCAAACCATCGAACTAGTCTTTGAACTCGCCGAAAACATTTGGCAAAATCGCCGCAGCCATCAGCTAGAGATAATTGATATTAAACTTTACGAACACTAAAGTTGTTCGCTACTGCTGAACCAAATAGTTAAATCATACAGTTCTAATCTGATAATATAGTAGACTGATAGCTAGTATTCATATAATAAATTACTCAAAAAAGTTTTACAGATAGTAAATTGATATTGTATCTGTTAATACTATATTAAATAAATTGTTCAGTTTGTGTATTTGTCGAATTGTTTATTTGTCGCTAAAATATAAGTATGTCAAAAATAAAGTACCAAAAGCCCAGAGGGATGCAAGATATCCTGCCGGTCGATCAGCTTCTTTGGTCTCATATTGTAGAGGCCTATGTTGATATCTGCCAATCAGCCGGAATCGATAAAATATCTACCCCTATCATCGAATCTACCGAGCTTTTCTCGAGGGCCGTCGGAGAAGAAACCGAAGTCGTTAGTAAAGAGATGTACAGCTTTAATGACCGCTCAGACAATAGCCTGACTCTAAAGCCAGAGAGCACCGCCGGAGTTGTACGAGCTTATATCGAAAACGGCATGAATAGCCTTCCAAAACCCGTCGAACTATATTACATTGAGCCGCACTTCAGGTACGAGAGGCCCCAGGCCGGGCGCTATCGCCAGCATCATCAACTCGGGCTGGAGATATTTGGCGACTCGACTGCCAGTAGCGATGCGCATGTCATTAGTCTTGGCGTTAGGCTTTTTAACCGCCTAGGCATCAAGCACCAGGTGGCAATTAATAGCATCGGCTCGTCTCAGGACCGCCAAAAATACATCGAAGTCTTGCAGCGGTACTTTAAAAAGTACTTTAAAGATTTGCCAGAAATAAATAAAAAACAATTACAGACCAACCCGCTGCGTATTCTCGACAGTAAAGACCCAGATGTTATTAGGCTCATCGAAGACTCACCGCAAATATTGGACTACCTGTCTCCAGAGTCGTCGGCTCGTTTTGCCAAGATTTTAGAGCTACTAGAAAATTGCGGAATCCAATATCAGCTCAACAGCCGCCTAGTGAGGGGCCTGGATTACTACAACGACACTGTTTTTGAATTTGTCGCTGGTAGCGAACCGTCGCGCGACAGCATCGGTGGTGGCGGCCGATACGATGCCCTTGTAAAACGCATGGGCGGAGTCGAAACGCCGGCCGTCGGTATGGGCATCGGTATCGAGAGAATCAAGCTCGAACTGGAACGCATGGGCACTATCCCTGATGCAACGCCACCCGATATATTCGTTGTGGCGATTGGCAAAGACGCAGCTGACACAGCCGAGGTGGTGCGCGAGATGTTGCTCGATAAGGGCTTTAAGGTTCGGGCTAATTTCTCTAAAAAGTCGATGGCCGACCAGCTCGCCTTGGCCAACAAGTGCCAGGCCAAATACGCCGTAGTTATCGGCGACCGCGAGGCTAAGCACGAGGAAGTGATAATTAAAGACCTCGCAAGTGGCAATCAGCAGGTCGATAAACAAGACAAACTTGTCGAAACTCTCACGATGATGATTGGCTCTTGAGTTTTTTGGCGTTTTCAGATATAATTATACGGATTTAAAAAATATTTTAATAACTTCAATCAATAATTTAATCAATAATTTAACCAATAAATTAAAAAGGAGTATCAATTGTTACAAGTTACAAGAAAAGACGACGAATCCGTAGAGAACCTAGTGAGACGCTTTAATAAAAAGGTCATTCAATCTGGTATTTTGACCGCCGCTCGCCAGAGAAAGTATTTTCAAAAGCCAATCTCAAAGACCGAGGCACGAGTAGTTGCCATCCGAAAAAGAGCTCGCAAAGAGCAGAAAATGCGCGAACTAATCGGAACAAGATAGTGGAATTAATCAATCAGCTCGAATCTGACATTGGGGACGCTATGAAGTTGCGCGATGAAGTCCGCACCACCACCCTGCGCTTGCTCAAAAGCTCACTAAAGAATTATCAGATAGAGCTGGGCCACGACCTGACAATGCAAGAGGCGCTAGCGGTATTACAAAAGGAAGCAAAAAAACGCCAGGACTCTATTAGCCAATTTGGCAGCGCCGGCCGTCAAGACCTTGTCGATGAAGAGAATACCGAACTAGATATCATCAAAAAGTACTTGCCCGAGCAGATGAGCGAGGAAGCCGTCTCTAAAGCTGTCGATGATGCCATCGCCGAGCTCGGTGCTAGTTCCCCAGCTGATATGGGCAAAGTCATTGGTTTGGTCCGTCAAAAAACAGCTGGTCAGGCCGACGGCAGCCTAATAGCTGAGCTGACCAAGCAAAAGTTGTCTTAGCCGCTATGCCGCTTATCTACAATACCGAAGGCAAAACCCTAATCCCAACTGTGCAGCTCAAAAAAATTGCCAGTGCTGTCGCACTATTTGTCGACGTACCACAAAAAGCCGAGGTCGGAGTTGCTTTTGTGAGCTCCGATCGTAGCCAGGAACTCAACAAACGCTACTCGGGCCACGACTACCCGACCGATGTCTTGAGTTTTGAGTACCAATCGACTGCAGAGAATCCTACGATTGGCGATATCGCAATCTGCGAGAGTATCGCCAAGTCCCAGGCAGTTGAGCACGGCATCACCCTAGAGGGCGAGTTGGCCTTGCTTTTGGTACACGGCACACTGCATTTATTGGGACACGACCACCAAGACCGAGCCCAAATAGCTAGCCTAGACAAGCTCCAAAGTGATATCATGGAGTCACTAGATTATAAATATAGGAATTTCAAATGGTCACACTAGCGAGTTTTAAATATGCCTTCAGGGGGCTGAAAGCCGTCATTAGTTCGGAGCGTAATGCCAAGATACATCTTGGATTCGCAGTTTTGGCTATTCTGCTTTCGCTGATAGTCCGAGTCAGCGCAATGGAGTTTCTGTTCGTCTTTAGCTCAATTGTAATGGTTTTCTTTTCTGAAATCGTCAATACCGCCATCGAAAAATCACTAGATTTGATCAGCCAAGAAAATAACCACCTCGTACAACTGATTAAGGATATGATGGCTGCCGCGGTGCTAGTAACGGCGCTCGGTGCAATTGTAGTGGCTGGAGTGGTGTTTGGCCCTAGATTTTATCAGCTCTTAACCGGCCTGATAAATAAATGAAACAGCTGATAGTTGTTATTGGTTTGCCTGGGTCTGGCAAGGATACACAGATAGAGTTTATGCAGGGAGTTCGTAAAATCGAAGTTATCCGTATCGGCGACTTGATCCGTGAACGAGCCAAAACTAATCCTTCGATAGCCCAAGCCCTACATTCTGGCAACCTAGTAGATTACGACCTTGTTAATAGTATCGTGCAGCAGCAACTAGAGAGCTTTCCAGATGGCAGTATCATTGTATCGGATGGTTTCCCAAGAGACACCGACCAAGCCGATTGGATGGAGGCCTATGCCAACACTCACGGTATTGAGATAGCAAAGTACATATTGCTCGATATTTCCGACCAAGAATCGCTTCGGCGTTTGTTAAAAAGAGGCCGAGCAGATGATACGGAACCTATTATCAGGCGCCGTATTGAGGTCTTCCATGAGCTGACCGATGAGGTCATCGATAGTGTCAGGGGCCGCGATAAATTCGCCTCAGTAGATGCTACTGGTAGCACGGACGAAATTTTTAAAAGACTCAGAGCTGCGCTAGGGTGGTAATTTACAATGCTAAAAAATAAAATTAAATCACCCGAAGAGCTTAAAAATATTCGCCAAAGTGGCAAAATACTAACAGAAGTATTAGATATACTAGTGGCCTCTGCCAAAGCAGGCGTGACCAGCCTCGAACTCGACGCCATCGCCGAAAAGGAGACCATCTCCAGAGGCGGCAAACCAGCCTTTTTGGGCTATCAGGGTTTTCCGGGCCGGGTTTGTGTATCGGTCAATAACGAGATTGTTCATGCCATACCAAACGACCGCAAATTACAAACCGGCGACCTTGTCGGGATTGATTATGGAGTTAATTATAACGGTATGATCACCGATGCCGCCCGCACTATTAGTATTGGTAAGCCATCGCGAGAAGGTTTGATGCTACTAGAAGGCTGTTACGAGGCTTTGCAAGACGCTCTAAAAGCCGTTAAGCATGGAGCAAGAGTCGGAGATGTGAGCTCGGTTATTGAGCACCAACTCAGAAAGCACAACCTAAAGCCAATCTACAGCCTTACTGGTCATGGCGTTGGGCACGCATTGCACGAAGACCCCGTGATACCCAACTACGGTAGTGCCGGTAAGGGGGAGGTGCTGGAAGCTGGTATGACCATCGCAGTCGAGCCAATCGCATCGATCGGAACCAACGATTTGTATCTGGCCGACGACGGCTGGACCTATATGACCAGAGATGGCTCTCTGAGTGCCCAATTCGAGAACACAATTTTAATAACAAAAGCTGGTTGCGAAGTAATTGCCAGCTAAGATTTGAACATTTCGCCTTGCTTGAAGTATAATAGATTTATATGACGCCAAAAAACGAAGAAACATATGTAGGAATCGACATCGGGACCAGTAAGGTCGTTTGTGTCGTTGGATTACACCAAGAAGACTCGGCCCTGCCTAGTATTATTGGTCTTGGGGTTTCGCCGAACTCCGGTTTGCGCCGCGGCGTAGTGGTCGATGTCGAAGAGACAGTCAGCTCTATTACGGCTGCCCTTGAGGAAGCCGAACGAATGAGTGGTATAGCAATTGAGAGAGCGACCATCTCTGTCGACGGAGCGCACATCCATAGCAAGAATTCTAAGGGAGTAATCGCCGTGTCTCGCGCCGACCACGAAATAACCAAAGAAGAACTGGCCCGAGTCGAAGTTGCTTCAACGGCAATCCAACTCGAGTCGAACCGACAGATCTTGCAGGTAATACCAAGAAATTATAGCGTCGATGGTCAGGCCGGGATTGTTGACCCAGTCGGTATGAATGGTATTCGACTCGAGGTCGACACGCACATCATAACGGGCTCTAGCCCGGCCTTAAAAAATCTCGAAAATGCAGTTTTCAGATCGGGCGTACAGATTAATGGTCAGTTTATTGTACCAATCGCCGCCGCCAGAACAATACTAACCAAAAAGCAAATGGAGCTTGGTGTCGCGTTGGTTCATTTGGGTTCAGAAACCACCGGTATTGCTATCTATAACGAAGGCAAGCTATCTTATACCAACATCATTCCACTCGGGTCCAACAACATCACCAAGGACTTGGTGTACGGCTTAAGGACCAACATCGAAATAGCCGACAAAGTAAAACTTAAATACGGTTCAGCAGAACACCCCAACAGAGACGACCACCAAAAAATTGATCTATCTGAGTTTGGTGGCAAAGGTGTTGTCATGAAAAGCGATATCGACAAAATAATATTTGCCAGAGCAAGCGAGATTTTTACACTTGTAGCTCAAGAGATAGCAAAAGTCGACCACAAACAACAGCTAGCGGCCGGAGTAGTTTTGACAGGCGGGGGCTCAAATATGCCCGAAATAGCCGAATTTGCAAAAAGCTTTGTCAAACTTCCCACAATCGTCGGATCAAGCCAAAAATACACTGGTGTTTCAGATAAAATCACCGATCCTTGCTACGCTACAGCGATTGGGCTAATGCTAGAAGACATGGATGTACCTAAAAGCGGCTCAAACAAGACTTTTGAGGGCATCATTGGTAAAATCGCCCACAAAGCCAAGACCATATTGAAAGGATTGATGCCCTAAGCGACTATACCCAGGTATATTTTTTAAAAAAAGATAGCGTTAAGAGCTGCTTAGGAAAAATAGGCAGTTTTTGTATTTTTGACGTCTTGAACAACCAAAAGAATAAATAAATTATTGGACTGAACACATTTTTTACACACTATAAATAGTAAAGAAACTTGAACAAATATCTTGCATATGATGTTGAGTACATATATAATTACAAGTATCCTTTTATAATAAAAGGTATGTGGTAAGGCAGTTTATATCTGGAAGGATGGTTTCCTTCCATAGCAATTATCAAACCAAGTGAGGCAAAAATTATGGCAGAGATACTACCAGACATTGAAACATTCGCACGGATTAAGGTTGTCGGTATCGGCGGCGGCGGAGGCAATGCCCTAAATAGAATGGTCCAATCCAAACTACGAGGCATTGATTTTGTTGCCATCAATACTGATGCTCAGGCTCTGCATTGGTCTCAGGCCAACAACAAGGTTCATATCGGCAAGGAAGCCACCAGGGGCTTGGGAGCCGGAGCTAACCCCGAAATCGGACGACAAGCAGCTGAGGAGAGCGAAGAGGATATCTATAATGCCCTCAAGCACTCCGAGATGGTTTTTATTACTGCAGGCTATGGTGGAGGAACAGGTTCGGGGGCTGCCCCAATTGTCGCCAGGATTGCCAGAGAGATTGGCGCACTGACAGTTGCTATTATCACCAAGCCGTTTAGCTTTGAAGGCGACAGACGCCGCAAAATAGCCGAAGCCGGTATCGCTGAGCTAAGAGATAAGGTTGATACCCTAATTATTATTCCGAACGACAGGATATTGCAGCTAGTTGATCGCAAAACAACCCTACTTGACGCTTTTGGTACGGTTGATGATGTGCTAAAACAAGGTGTACAGGGTATTGCCGACCTTATTACCGTCAACGGCTTGGTTAATTTGGATTTTGCCGATGTCAAATCGATTATGAGTAATGCTGGCTCGGCACTAATGGGAATCGGCGAAGGCACTGGCGATACTAGAGCCATCGACGCCGTAAAATACGCTATGGATTCGCCGCTATTGGAAGTTTCGATACAAGGCGCTAAAGGTGTTTTAATTAATTTCACAGGTGGCCGAGACATGGGAATGCACGAAATCGAAGAGGCCGCCAAACTTATTCACGATTCAGTCGACCCAGAAGCCAATATTATTTGGGGCACCGTTCTGGACGAAAACCTAACCGGTGCTATTCGAGTTACCTTGGTTGCAACTGGATTCGACGGCGAAAGAAATCCTAAAAGTATTTATCCAGGCACTGGGGCACCAACTATTATAGAAGACCCACCTTTTTTGAAGCCACAAGGCTCTAATCCGATATTCGAAGACAATGATGAATTTGAGCCATTGGTAAAGCCTAAGCCAGAAAGACTAGACGATTTTGACTCCATCGGGGACGATGTGGACGACAAAATTACTGATCTGCCGGCAACCGAAGAGCTGGGTGAAGTAACTGACTTCGATTTTGACGAATCGGACTACGACAGAGAATCTACCACGAGCGAATTTGATGGCGACCCCATCGTAGAAACCTTACCGACTGAGCTAGAAAAAGAAGAAGAAACTGCCGACATTCCGGCCTACAAAAGATTTGGTATCAAGATTGGTCGACCAAAGTCAAAAAATGACGATGATATTCCAAGCTTTATAAAGAAAAAGCTTTAGAAAGGGGTAGCTATGAAGTGCCCAGCTTGCAGCTTGGAGGTTAGTCGGGTACTTGAATCGCGCGATGTCGAAGATTCTGCCTCAATCCGCCGGCGACGCGAATGCCTTGATTGTAAGCACCGCTTTACTACATACGAGAGGCTAGAGACGCCGAACCTAATGGTAATCAAGAAAAACGGCGAACGAGAACTATTTGATCGACAAAAACTCTCCAGGGGTATTTACAGGGCTTTCGAAAAACGACCGATTGAAGCCGTAAAAATAGAAGAGATTATATCTGAAGTCGAACGCTTGGCGCGCGGTATGGACCAGCCCGAGATCGGCACCAATAAAATTGGGGCAATCGTAATGGACGAACTGCTGCAAACCGATGATGTCGCCTATGTCAGGTTCGCTAGTGTCTACCGAAGCTTTACGAGCCTATCGAGTTTCGAAAAAGAACTTACCAAAATCAAAAAACTCCATAATTAGTAGCTTTATGCTAAAATAACTAGCAAATGAAAGCACTAGTTTTTTATCGTAAATCTGATACCAATAGGCTAAAGTTGGAGCTAGGTGAACTCAAAAAAAACCTAGCTATTAGCCGTATTGCCTCTCAAGATATTGATGCCGACTCACGAAATGGTGCTGGTATGACGGTGGCTTACGATATCATGAGCTTTCCGGCAGTGCTTTTGATGCGCGAAGATGGAGTTGTTCAAAAAGTTTGGCAAGGAACTATCCCTAGTAATAATGAAATCCATGAATCTATCGGCTTCATCTAGCAAAATAATACAAATACTATTATAATAACTTCTAGTTAGGGCGTTAGTATAACGATTGGTTATCAGCGACTGGTCATCAGCCAGAAGTGCGTATTGCGCAGCGCCACGGGAAGAAATCATGAAGCAAGCAAGCTTGCAAGAGAGAAAGTAGAACCCGTCGCCTGAGGGCCGCGTTAGAGCCAAAAATAAGTGTTGGGATCCTTTTAAAAAAACCTCTGATAGCTCGGAGTTTTACTGGGGGCTCAAAAGTCAGGTGGTACCGTTCGCCTTTTTAAAAAAGTAGTGAACCCTGACACCGCGCCGAGCAATCGGTTTTTGAAGCGGTGTTTTATTATTTAAGGGAGTAAATCATGAAAAAGATACCACAGTACAAGCCCAGCGAAGTCGAAGAAGAAATGCTAAAAGTGTGGAGCAAGGAAAACACTTTTGAGGCATCACTAGATAAAACCAAAAACGGCGAGCCATTTAGTTTTTATGATGGTCCTCCCTTTGCCAACGGCTTGCCGCATTTTGGGCACAGCCTGGTAACTAGTATCAAGGACTCGATTGGTCGATTCCAGACCATGCGCGGTAGGTATGTAGAGCGCCGCAACGGCTGGGATTGTCATGGATTGCCGGTAGAGTTTGAAATTGAGAAAAAATTCAATGTATCTGGCAAACAACAAATCATGGAGCTCGGCTTGGAAAAGTTCAACCAAGCCTGCAGGGATTCGGTCTTTACATATAAAAGTGATTGGGAAGATTTTTTTGATCGCATCGGTCGCTGGACCGACAAAGATAACGCCTATGCCACCATCGACAATACTTATATTGAGTCGGTCTGGTGGACTTTTGCGCAGATTTATAAAAAAGGCCTGATATACAAGGGCTTCAAGTGCATGCCTTACTGCCCACGCTGCGCTACGCCACTGAGTAACTTTGAGGTTAATGAAGGCTACAGGGATGATGTCTCGGACCCCAGCGTAATTGTAAAGTTCAAATTAGTTGATGATGATGCTAGCTTATTGGCCTGGACAACTACTCCTTGGAGTTTGCCTGGAAATAGTGCCTTGGCCGTTAAGCCAGACGCTCAATACTTACTTATCAATACCACTGCCGACGGATCAAGCGAAAAACTAATCGTTGCCAAAGATCGACTAGAAAGCCTAAAGATGGAAAGCTACGAGGTACTCAGTACAATGCTCGGAAGCGACTTGGTAGGAAAGAGCTACCAGCCATTATTCGCTATCAAAGACTTTCAGCCCAACAACAATAGCTACAAGGTTTGGCCGGCTGATTTTGTAAGCGTTGAAGATGGTACCGGCATACTACATGTGGCCCCAGCTTTTGGCGAAGACGATCTTGCTTTGAGCCAGGCTAACGATATACCACTAATTAATACCATCGACCTCAACGGAAAAGTCAAAGTATCTATCGGGCTTGAATTTATCGAAGGTAAGTTTTTTAAGTCGGCCGATAAACTAGTGGTAGAGCATTTGACCGAGCAAGGTAATATTTACTCGGCCGAGACCTTTTCTCACACCTACCCATTTTGTTATCGTTGCGAAACCCCGCTGCTATACTATGCCATCGACACTTGGTTTGTGGCAGTTTCGTCGATCAAAAAGCAATTAAAAGAAACCGCCCAAGATATCAACTGGACACCCAACAATATAAAACAAGGCCGTTTTGGCAAATGGCTAGAAGGCGCACGCGACTGGGCAATATCGCGCAATCGCTACTGGGGCGCGCCCGTCCCTATTTGGGTCAATGAAGACGACGATAGTGATATCTTGGTTGTTGAGAGTATCGACGAGCTAAACCAACTCACCGATTCTGGCTTCGACCTGAGCGACCTGCATCGGCCTTTTATCGACAAAGTTACTATTAAAAAAGATGGCAAAACCTACAAGCGCGTCGAAGAAGTTATTGATTGTTGGTTTGAGTCGGGCTCAATGCCAATCGCCCAGCAGCATTATCCTTTCGAAAATGATACCAAATTTGAGCAGAGCTTTCCGGCCGACTACATCGGAGAAGGTCTCGACCAAACTAGGCTTTGGTTTTATGTTTTGCATGTAATATCGACGATTGTTTTTGATAAGCCAGCTTATAAAAATGTTTTAGTTAATGGGTTAATTACCGCCAGCGACGGACAAAAACTTTCTAAGAGGTTAAAAAACTACCCACCCCTGCAGGAAGTGTTTGATCTCGAGGGTGCCGATAGCTTGCGCTACTACTTACTATCTAGCGCGCCGGCATTGTCGGGCGAGTACATGCGCTTTGACAGGGATAGCCTAAAAGACATC
>CAYORQ010000006.1:0-18930 GCA_964406425.1 uncultured Candidatus Saccharibacteria bacterium
TTAAAATATAATATAGTTGACCGTAAGCGAGTTCGATGTTATAATGTTCTAGATATGAAATGGCCCAAGCTGGCCATTTTGTGAATTATTAAACTAACTATGAACGAATTTACTACCCAACAACTCAATAGTCTAGTTGACTCGGCACTCGGAACCCTCAAAAAGGATCGTGACAAGGAAGTTTTGCGACGCAGGGGTGGTATTAATACTAAAGCTCAAACTCTCGAACAAATCGGCAACGAGATGAGTATTACCAGAGAAAGAGTACGTCAAATCGAAAAGGCGGCTCTAACACGGCTGCAGGGCAAGTCTGACCCTAAAGACCCCTTTGCACTAGCACTGGCCGAACTAATTGATAGTCGCGGTGGACTGCTAAGCCTAGAGACTCTTGGGCAGGCTATAAAAATAGATGACAGCCTTCGACCACACGTTATATTTTTGGTTAAAATAAACCCTGAGATCCTTTTTGTTGATCGCAATGACCATCATAGCGCGTTGATAGCTGACGCCTCAAACTTTGGGACTGAAGCTATTAAGTCGATTCATGATGAGCTGGTCGAAACCATTCGCAATTCTGGCAAACCTGCAAAGTTTGCAAACATCTATAAGCTGATTGATGGCCCTCACAGCGAGGTGACCCTGCACGAAATGGCTCAAGCATCGCGCTATCTAAGTGAGCTAGATGGTAATTGGGGTCTGACCACTTGGCCCGAAGTTAACCCTAAAAGCATTCGTGATAAAATATACCTAGTGCTAAAAAAGACTGGCCGGCCGATACATTTTTCTGAAATTGCCGACAAGATTTCGATACTAGCGGCTAATCCTAAAAAAGTTACTACCCAGGCCGTACATAATGAACTGATCAAGGATCCTCGCTTCGTACTTATTGGGCGAGGAATATATGCGCTCTCAGAGTGGGGTTATCGTTCTGGCACTGTCGCTGATATCATCGAGGAGATTTTAAAAGAAGAAAAGCTGCCTATGAATAAAGATGAAATCATCCGACGCGTTCTGGCTCGTAGGCAAGTCAAGACCACCACTATTGTTCTGAACCTACAGGAGAAACCGCAGTTTAAGAGGCTAGAAAAGGGCGTTTACGGACTGGTATAAAGCTCAAGTAGTTAGCTAAAAGAGCATAAATTCAGTACAATAAATAAATACAAAGTATGGAAACCTTAAGCACTATTTTTATGACGATATTTCAGGTAGTGAATACCGTGCTTTTTGAATTCTGGGGCTGGCTACTCGTGGCTGGCTGGCTGGCTTACAAAATATGGAAAAACAACCAGAAGGTAGCCTACATAGAGCGCGCGGAACATGTACTGCTACAGATTATTGTCCCCAAGGACAATGAAAAAAAAGAACTTTCCGCCGAACAGCTCTTTGCTAGCCTGCATGGTATTTTGAGACCTGTTGGAGACGACGGTAGCATTCAGGAGCATATTAGCTTCGAGATTGTGTCACACGACCACCTAATTTATTTTTATGTCTGGTGCCCAAAACACCTTAAGGATTACATTGAGAGCCAAGTCTACGCTCAGTACCCACTAGTGCAAATTACTCCCATGGATTCGGATTATAGCAAGAAAGATTTGGCCGGAAAAGGTGCTTTTTCGACCGAGATAGTGCTCACTAAAGATGAAATATTTCCGATTAAGACCTTTTTGACTTTCGAGGTCGACCCCTTGGCTGGTTTGACAACTGTTTTGTCGAGCCTTGGTGATGATGAAGAGATGTGGATTCAAATGCTATTAGAACCTGTCAATGACAACTGGCACTCCAAATCTCTGCGTTACATCGATGAGGTCCGCAATGGCAAGCAATATGGCATCTTCGACAACTGGCAAAAAAGGACCCTAAATTCGCCTTTCAAATTTACCAAGCTACTAGCAATGGCGGCCTTCACGCCTAGCGTCTACCAAGAGCAGACGGCACCGAAATCAAAACCGGACAAAAAAGAACTTTCGACTGGCCAGACCACACTACTGGCAGCTATCGAGACCAAGGCCCAAAAGCTTGGCTATGCAGTCAAGATCCGAGTCTGCTATGTCGGAATTAGCGAACAAGCTGCCAAGCAGCGTTTGCAGGCCCTTGTCGGTGGTTTTAAGCAATTTAATACCATCAACCTTAATGGCTTCGGTGGCACCCCAATGGTTGAGGGGCGGGCTGGCCTGGAGGCTTACCAGCACAGACTCTTCGATGACTCTGGCTATATCCTCAATATAGAAGAGGTCGCCAGTGTTTATCATTTGCCACACACTAGTGTTGAGACTCCAAATATTGCCTACACCTCGACTAAAGTAGGGGAGCCACCAGCTGGACTACCGACCCTAACTAACACCAAGCCAGAGGACTTGAGCCTGTTTGGCAGCACAACTTTTAGACAGGGCAATGTAAAATTCGGAATCAAACGCATTGATCGTGAGAGGCACCTTTATGTAATCGGCAAAAGTGGGGTGGGTAAGTCCTTTATGCTCAACCTGCTGGCACTATCTGATATTCACCAAAACGAAGGCTTTGCAATTGTTGATCCACACGGCGACTTGGCCCAAGACATTATGCGTTTTATACCAGAGCACCGCATCAAAGATGTGATATATATCAATCCCGACGATGTTGATTTCCCAGTGGCTTTCAACCCAATGGAATACAGCGACGTGAACAGGCGTAATAACATTGCTTCTGAGATTGTCGGTGTACTCAAAAAAATGTTCGGAGACAGCTGGGGCCCAAGGCTAGAGCACATTTTGCGCTTTACACTATTGGCGCTACTAGAAACTCCAGGAACCACGATGCTCGGTATTACCCGCATGCTAACAGATAAAAACTACCGCAAAATGATAGTCGATAATGTTGCCGACCCGGTTGTGAAGGCTTTTTGGCTAACAGAGTTTGCCAGCTGGAACGATAAGTTTGCGGCCGAGGCCGTCCAGCCTGTCCTTAATAAGGTCGGAGCATTTACGGCCGTGCCGATAGTCCGAAATATTATTGGTCAGCCCAATAGTTCGTTCTCGATACGCAACGCCATGGATGAAGGAAAAATTATCATTGTAAACCTCAGCCGTGGCCTGATTGGCGAGGACAACGCCGCTATTTTGGGCTCTTTAATTATTACCAAGATCCAGCTCGATGCGATGAGCCGTTCGGACATCGCCGACATCTCTGACAGGCGGCCATTCTACCTCTATGTAGATGAGTTTCAGAACTTCGCGACGGAATCTTTTGCGGTAATTTTATCCGAAGCTCGCAAGTACGGCTTGAGACTAACGGTTGCTAACCAATACGTCTCACAGATGCCAGAAGAGGTTAGGGATGCGGTTTTTGGTAATGTCGGCTCGATGGTAGCCTTCAGAGTGGGAGCCGATGACGCACAATATTTATCTAAGTATTTTGAGCCGACTTTTGAGCCAATCGACCTGGTGAATCTTGATAAGCGCAACATCTATGTATCGATGAGTATTGAAGGTCAGACCTCTATTCCGTTTAGCGCTCAGAGTCTGAATATGCCGCCCCCTTCTGATGATCATACAGCGGCCATTATCGAACATTCTAGGCACCATTACTCTATACCTCGCTCAGATGTAGAACAGATCATCGCTGAGTGGGCGGCGCCGCCAGACGCCAGAGACGCTGCCAATAGAAATGATGGATCTAAACCTGCCTATGGCCAAGCAAACAGCCAGGCGGCCCCCAGACAGCCCCAGCCGGCTCAAAATAAGCCAGAGCTCCACGGTGTTGAGCCCAAAAGATACAGCGACATGATAAAAAATAAAGACCATGGCTCCAATCAAAAGAACCGATACAATAAGCACTACAAAAAATAACGGGCTAAAGCGCTATAGGCTAGTTTTACTTTTATAAAAGCAAAAAAGACATACTAATAGCTAGCTAATAGAGAAATGTTAGATGTCGCACAATATATCTTTTGCGACATTGTTGCGGTTAACAGCCAAATAATAACTTAAATACCGTTTTGAATATTTTATTCGACTTCCCTATTTTTTTAGTTTTTTTCTGTTGAAGCACACCATTAGTAATCACACTACGGTTAGCTTATTTTGCAACATAAAAAGGCAAATAAACAAAAACCGAACTAGAGTAGGGGTTGTAGGTATTTTAGCATTATTGGGCTGTTTTTATTGGCTACTTGTAGAAGGCTCGGCCTGGCACGCGCAGATCGATATACTGGGCGGCTTTCTTGTTTTGAGAAGCCAACAAATCTAGTGTTGCTTGCAGTGATCTTAGTTGTGAGTCTGGCGCCTCTTCAGTATTAAACTTGATTTCGTAGCCGGCATTAGTCTTGACGAGTAGTTCTTTGGTGGTTTCGGTGATATAGATTTGTTCTGGGCCGAGTGACTTGGCCTTGATGTAATCACCAACTTTGATTGCGAAACTAACAAAATCTCGTGAAAGTATTTTGTTGCCAATATCCACCGGCAAGCTGCTGCCATCTGTTATTGTGCTGAGCCCTGTGGTATTTTCGCCCAAAAGCTCGCTCATAACTCGACCGTTAATTGAGACGATGTATTTTTTACTGCCAGTTTTCCATACTATAGCTGCCTTTTGTTCGTCGGTCTTAACTATCAATTTATTGGGAAATTGCTTCTCTACCACTATCGCTTCTTGGCCTGTGAAAGTTTTTTGTAGTCTTCTCTTTAGACTGCCGGCATCCAGAAAAAGCCAGTTCTTCCCTACTAAGCTAGAGTTCAGGTATTTTGCTACTTCGTCGTTCAGCTTCTGTGAAAGCTCAGTGTTCGGTCCTTGTACGTCTACCCTATCAATTCTAAAGATACTAGAAAAAAACACTATTCCTACTGCTATAGATAGCAAAAGAATATAAGGAGATGCTTTTATTATTAGCTTCCACCAGTTAATCTGCACTGAACGCTTGGCGATACCAGAGCCAGACTTTGCGTCGGTTTGTTGGAGTGGTGTAAATTCGTAGGATCTTTTGACTTGCCTCTTGTTCAATCTACTGGCCTCTTATTTTTAGCGGCTAGATTTATAATTATTTTGGCTAGCGAAATTGAAGCATCTGGATTAAAGAATTTGTGGATTGTATTGGCCAGATATTGCATTGAGCTTTGGTCGCTAGCGAGTTTGGATATTTCGTTAATTAGCCTCACGCCTTGAAGATCGTCCTGCAGTAGTAGGCGAACTGCCCCATGCCTTGCCAAATACTGGGCATTTTTGAGCTGATGTTGATTAGTTGAGCTTGGCAAAGGGATAACAATCGATGGCTTTGACAATGCCGCAAGCTCAGATATCGAATTCATTCCAGCCCTTGCTACTACGATATCAGACCAACGATACGCAGCCAACATCTCGCCCGTCAAAAAACCGTGCGGGTCGTAGCTGCGGCGATACTCTGTTAGTAGCCTGTGTTTGATTACGCGGGCCCGCTCAATTCCCTGCTTGCCTGCAATGTGCAAGATATTGAAGTTTTTAGTCAAAAGCTCGATGTTATCGAACACCAGATTATTGATAAACTCTGCACCCTGAGAGCCAGCGAAAATCATAATGTTCGGTTTTTGTTCATCAGATTTTTTTACTATTGGTTCAGCTGCTATATAATACTCCGGACGCACAGGGTTACCGGTGAAATAAAGCTTCGAAGTGTTCTCGATATGATAGGCGGATTTGGGAAAGCTAACTGCGATGGCTGAGGCCCGCTTGGATAAGATGCTATTTGCTTTGCCCATCACGACATCGCTCTCATGGATGACATATGGTATGTTCAGGTGCGCTGCTGCCAACCCGACCGGCAAACCAACATGACCTCCTTTAATAAAGACTACATCTGGCCTAAACTGCTTAATTATTTTACGGCTGTATGAATACCCCTTGATAGTTTTTAAGATATCTGTGGCATTTAGGGCTTGGGTTTTGAAGTCAGTTATTTCGCGAAATTTGCCGCGGCCGTATCTTCTGAATTTGCCGCTAGGGATTGATTTATAGTTAACACCGCTATGCTTGAGCAAGCTAGTTTCATAATCATTTCCTGAGCAAACGAATAATATTTCGGTGCCAGGGTTAAGCTCGTGAAGTGACGCGATGACGGCGAGTACCGGCGATATGTGCCCGGCTGTTCCGCCCCCCGCTACTAGGATCTTCATCATAGACCTCCTTATAGGTGTATTTAGAAATGTTCTGCAATATTCCTACCGCTGTTAGCAGTGCCAGCATACTGGTGCCGCCATAGCTAATAAATGGTAGTGTTATGCCAGTCAGTGGAATCAAATTGAGCATTGCTGAGATGTTTATCAGCGCCTGAGTAGTTATCCAGAATATAATACCACTTGCTAGCAGTCTACCAAAATTGTCGGGTGCTGTCCTAGCGATCCTAGCACCTCTCCAAAAAAGTAGCCCAAATAACATAATAACCGCTGAAGTACCAATTAATCCGGCTTCTTCACCAATGATTGCAAATATAGAATCGTTAGTTGCCTCTGGAAGATAGCCGTAGGCCTGGAGGCTTTTGCCCAGCCCTCTGCCAAATATACCGCCGCTACCTATGGCAATTAAGGCTTGGTTGATATGATAGCCAGCTCCTGATGTATCTTCGGTGTGGTTTAAAAATGTGGTCAGCCTAGTAATGCGGTATGGCGCTATTATTGCTAGTAGCCCTGCACCCCCACCGAGTAATAAAGTGGCAATCGTTGCGCTCCACCACTGAACTCCTGAGATGAAATACATCGCTAGCATTGTAACTATTATGACCATCGCGCTACCCATGTCGCTTTGTATTAAGGCTGCCAAAAAAGCAATTATAAAAATTATTATCATAAATGGAAGCAAACCTTCGAGTGGTTTGGACAGATTTTTTTTATTTTTTGTTAGCCAGGCGGCCATAAATATCACGGCACCTATCTTGAAAAACTCGACAGGCTGAAAGCTAAAGAAGGCTAGCTTGACCCAGCGAGTGGCTCCGCCACTACTAATTGCGAGGCCTGGCACCAAAACCAAGAACATCAGCAATATTGTGCCTATAAAAATCGGCGTAGCGTATTTTTGCCAGAGATGATAATCGATTTTACTAGCTACTATCCAGCCGATAATACCTAGTATCATACCGACAGACTGGGTAATAAAAAAGCTATTTGTATCACTTGTGCCTGAAGTGCGTTTTAGAACCGCAATCCACCCTGTGGAATATATCAACACTAGACCGATTCCGACCAAAAACAGCACTAACACCGTTAGCATGTAGTCTGGGCGGTGTTTATAAAAGATTGCTTTTTTTTGTTTTTGGCGCTGCTCCATTTTGCTATCCTTTGCCGACTAGTGCAACCATGACACCTAGTCCGGCGCAGATACCTCCGATAATCCAGAGTCGCATTGTAACTTTTGTTTCAGGCCAGCCGATGGCTTCTAGGTGGTGGTGAAGTGGTGCAGAAATAAATATTTTGCGCTTAAAGATTTTCTTAGATAGGATCTGAATGACACTCGACCCGGCTTCGGCCACAAAAACGAGTCCGATAATTGGTAGTACAAAAACAGAATTAGTTAGCATCGCTACAATACCGAGGGCGGTACCAAGAGCAAACGAGCCAACATCACCCATAAAAAATCTTGCTGGAAATATATTGAACCACGTGTAGGCAAGTACGGCACCAGCCGTAGCCATGCAAAAGCCAGCTATTCCGACATTGCCTTGGGCCAAAGCGATAATGGCAAAAGCGCCAAAAGATGTGGCCAAGAGCCCGCCGGAGAGTCCATCTAGACCATCGGTAATATTGACGGCATTGGCAGTTGAGACGATTACTAAAATAAATAGCGGTATATATAAAATGCCTATCTCAAAATCACCAACCGCAGGAATATGAATCATTCCATAGCCTAGCTTGAAGTAAAAGTATAATGCCCCAGCTATGGCAATTAGTAGTATTAGCGAGAACTTAATAATACTTTTTAAGCCCGCCACTCCTTTGCCTGAGCCGCGGATATTGATTATGTCATCGAGCAATCCAATAGCTCCCGCTGCCAGCAGTCCAAAAAGTGGCAGGTAGGTCTGTGACCTGGAAAGATTTAATGCTAGAGTCACAAGAGTAATTGCCACAATCATAATAACGCCGGCCATGGTTGGGATATTGCGTTTATGCTTCTCGGCGTGCAGGCTGGCAAACACTGTGGCTTTTTCGCCCGTCGTGGTTGTTTCGCGTATTTTTTTCCAGAGCTTTAGTTTGAAAGCAAAATAGGTGTAGATGGGTGTCAGGGCAATGGCAATAGCAAAGCCGAGTGTCACTTGAATGAATATAAAGCTGAAGTTTTGAATTAACTGTTGTTCTGTCATGATGTTCCTTTATTTTAGCAAAAAATACGCCTAATTCCCACTCGGAGCTATCTGATAATACATAAACAGCTGTCTGGCTACCTCGGCAAAGGCCGGTACGGTGGTTTTTTCGGCAAAACCATCGACGCGCGGATAGTTGACCCGCACCAGAATTACAAACTTTGGGTCTTCAACTGGTGCAAAGCCTACGAAGCTACCAATGTTTTTGCTTTCCTCGTAGCCGCTGCCATCGGACTTTGGCACCTGTGCGGTACCTGTTTTGCCAGCAATCGAATAGCCTGCAGTACGGGCTGGCCAGCCAGAGCCGCGCTGAACAACCTGCTTCATCATTTCGGCAAGTTCGGCCGCCGATTGTCGACTCATTACATCGTTTCTGATGACTGAAGGCTTAGTTGGGACAATCTCGCCACTTGCCTTGGTCTCTTTGTCGACTATATAGGGCCTATATAAGGTTCCGCCATTGGCTATGGCCGAGACAGCATTGACCAGCTGGAGGTTAGTAACTGATATGCCCTGCCCAAAGCTCATATTGGCGTAATCAACATCATAGCTATCTGGTTTTTTGACAAAGCCCTTGGCCTCGCCAGCTAGCTCGACGCCTGTGCGCTCACCAAAGCCAAACTTTTTGATGTAATCATGAAATACCTCCTTGGCCTTGCTGGTTATGTTATCGGGGTCGGTGCCGAGCTGTTTGAGCACAAAGACAACTCCCGTATTGAGTGACTTTTGTATGACATCGGTCATTGTTGAGACGCCGTACTTTTTATCATTGGAGTTTTTGACAACTCGATCATCTATTTTGACCTCCCCGGTATCTTCATACTTGGTGTCGGGCTTGACCTTGCCGGTATCAAGGCCGGCCGCCATGGTAATAACTTTAAAGCCAGAGCCAGGCTCAAATTGGCTAGATATGCTGCTATTTGTGAACTTGTAATACTCGTCTGGCGAAACAGCCTGGTAGTTATTGGGGTCGTAACTAGGATAATTAGCCATGGCCCTGATTGCGCCAGTTTTAGGATCCATAACTATAATGCTGCCAGACTCGGCTTGGTTGCTATTGACGGCGGTTTCGATGGCTGTGGCAGCCATTTGCTGAATATTGCGGTCAATAGTTAGCACCAAGTCGCTGCCGTTTTCAGGCCTGATGATGGTATTTTCGTTAGATGTAATCGGTACCCCCAAAGAATCGGTAATTGCCCTACTGACGCCGTCTTTGCCAGTGAGACTTGAGTTCAAAAATTGCTCGATGCCATATTGACCCGCTCCATCATTATTGACATACCCTGTGATGTGCGCAAATAGCTCGCCTTCGGGATAATTACGGCCATCTTGGGAATTAAGAATAATACCGGGCAACTTTAACTTTTTGATTTCCTCTGCGTCAGCCGAGAGCAGCGACTTTTTAATGACCAAATACCGGTTGTCTTTATTGCTGAGCTTTGACTCTAAGGCTGCGGCTTCATCACTTGGCAAGTACTTACTTAGTTTTCTGGCCGTATCGGCTGGGTCTTTGACAAACTTTGGGTCAACCGCCAATAAGAACAATTGCTGATTTAGGGCTATCGGATAGACTGCCCCATTGCCATCATTAACATATATCTGGCCTCTCCGGGCAGTGATATCGAATTTGCGCGATTGCTGAGCATTGGCTTTTTCAAGATATAATTTATTTTGAAACACCTGAATGTAGACTAGCCTACCAATAATCATAACGCCCAAAATAGCTATTAATATCATTAGATAAAAAATGCGCTTAGTTGGTATTGGCTCTAAAATCTCGCTATCTGGCATACTAGCCTAGCGAGCAGTGGCGTAAGAAACTGTTTTGACGGCTGAAAGCTGAGCAGTCTGGGCAGCTTTTTTGGCCTCTGCAATCGATTGCAAACGTGCTGCGTCGATACTGAGGTTGTCTTTGGTAGTTTGTAGTTCGCCCTGTTTGTTCTCGAGATTTGATATTTTATAATTAAAAGTTGATGTTTTGGTCACCTGATTAAGATACATCAAACCTAGCAATATCACTAGGCTTATCAGCATCAGCGTAGCCGATACTGGTCCGGTTTGGAACTTGATCTTGTTTTTAACGATATTTTGGTTTTTTCTTAGTGACATTGCTGCTGTAGACATTTAGGCTCCTTATTTGTTTTTATTTTTTTGTTTTTGTTTTTGTTTTTTTAGTAAGCTAAAACTATTTAACTACTCGAACTTTAAGCTTTCGGGCTCGTGGGGATTGGTCTTTGACTATGATACTCATATTCGGACTCCTTTTGTTTTTGTTTAGTTTATTTTTTCGACGAGTCGAAGTTTGGCACTTCGGGCCCGCGGATTGTTATCTTTGATTGATCCCTTGATAGGCTTTTTATTAACTAGCCTATAGTTTGGTGAACTTATTTCACTACCAGTAACTAGGTCTTTGACGCCTGTAGTAATTTCTTTGAAGTAGCGTTTTACTATTCTATCCTCAAGGCTATGGAAGCTAATGACCGCTAATCGACCATTTTTGTTGAGCTGGCCGGTTGCCATTGGGAGGGCTTTTGCGAGACTTACTAGCTCTTGGTTGACCTCAATTCGTATAGCCTGGAAGGTCTTGGTGGCTGGGTTGATCTTGGAGTTGGCCGCTATGGCGCTAGAGACTATCGTTGCTAGCTGTTTGGTGGTTTTAACTGGCTCAAGCTGACGCTCGGCGACTATCGCTGAGGCGATTCGCCTGGACCTAGTTTCCTCACCGTAGCGGTAAATGACGTCCGCCAGATCTGCTTCGGAATACTGGTTTACGACCATCTCTGCAGTAAGCTCTTGGTCTTGGTTCATACGCATATCTAGCTTTGCCTCTTGGCTGAAGCTAAATCCGCGATTGGCTTGGTCGAGCTGCGGAGACGAAACTCCGATATCCATCAAAACTTTATCTACCTTTCCGATACTATTCCAGTCGATATCTGCAAAATTGCTATGTATGTATTCTACATTTGAGTTACTTGAAAACTTATTTTTAAGTTCCTCAATTGCTTCGATGTCTGTATCGACTAGTACTAATCGTCCGGCTGGACCGATGAGTTCGAGGATTTTCTCGGAATGCCCACCATATCCGGCTGTCATATCGACAACCGTCTGACCACTTTTAAGATTTAGTAGCTCGATGGTTTGCTCTAGTAATACTGGTTTGTGTAATTTCATTGTCAAGGTCACCTATTTAGCAGCCAGTTATTGATGTTTGTTTTTGTTTTTTGGTTAAAGAGCTCAAGGCTTTTGGCGCTAGAGCTACTATGTGGTAAGGACTTCAATGAGTCCTTATTGAGTGTGTGAGATAGTTTGTGAGGTGGAGTTTTGTATTTTCTCATAAGATGCTAGGGTCTTTATTTAAGCGTCACCCTCCAGAAACGCTTACTGACTGCCAAATAGTTGACTTTGTGTTTTGATTTTTATTTTTGTTTTTAAGGATCCGGCTTTATAAGTCCATCGGGTAACTTTACTTTGGTGCAATTCGCCAGTACTTGCCGGCACGGACCAGCACGACTGCGCGAGCATTGCTAAGTAAAGCCATTTGATGGGCTTCTAATGTAACTCTTCCCTGTTTGGAATCGAGCTTAGAAATGGATTTGCCTACTCTGAATTTAACATTCAAATCGGCGATTGATTCATCTAGAATCTCGCCTGATAGTGCGGTTTCCATTTCGCTGTCCCAAACCGTCTTGGAGTAAAGGTGCAGGTATTGGCCGAAGCCTTGGGTAACAACTACTTCGTTTCCTAATTCGCTTTGCAATTCGCTAGGAATTGTCAGCCTATTTTTGTCGTCTAGTTTTCTTTCGAAGTAATCCATTGTTTCTCTTTCGTTACCCACTTTTACCCACTAGAACCATTGTACTCCCCTTCACTACCCACTGTAAAGGGTTTTTGAGATACTTTTTTGTATAATAAATAGAGCTTTTTATATGCTTAATATACGAACAAAATACGAATTACCCACTGTAAAAAGTTTGCTATAATAAGCCCATGAGACATTTAAAAAAGATTTCACCAGACTATATTCATAGTGCATTTTTCGGAGTTGAAGACAGCTTAATATCAACAACTGGTGCACTGGCAGGTATCGCCATTGGGTCAGGCAACAGATCCGTTATACTGCTCACCGCCCTAGTTATTATTGCTGTCGAATCGACCTCGATGGGAGCCAGCGAGTTTATTAGCGAAGAGACCGAGGAGGAAATAGAAAAACTAAAACTCCCCGCTAACCCAAAGATTAGCGGGTTACTGATATTTTTATCGTATGTCGTAGCTGGCCTAGTGCCTTTGGCCCCATACTTATTTTTTGCACCGACGCAGGCCATACCAATAAGTGTTGTGCTAGCTCTGGTTGGTCTTACTATCCTGGGCATAGTTAAGGGCAAGCTTACGAAATTAAATCCCTTAAAGTCAGCATTTGAAGTACTGATAATCGGTGGGATAGCTACATCAATCGGAATTGTGGTTGGAATAGTCTTTAAAGTCTAGCCTAGAGGCCGAGTTTGTCGTCTAGGTAGGCTTTGAGGTCGGCCAGTTTGATGCGCTCCTGTTTCATTGTGTCGCGCTCGCGCACTGTTACGGCTTTGTCATCTAGGCTCTCAAAATCGACTGTCACACAATATGGTGTGCCGATCTCGTCTTGGCGGCGATAACGCTTACCGATAGATTGGGTTTCGTCGTACTCGACATTATAATCCCCTGCGACTAAGTCAAACGCTTCATTGGCGAGCTTAGATAGCTCGGGCTTTTTGCTAAGTGGTAGTATCGCAACCTTCACGGGAGCGATTTGTGGTGTGAAGCGCATCACAACGCGCTCTTCACCATTAACCTCTTCTTTGTCATAGGCATCGAGCATAACAGCCATTAATAAGCGCTCGACACCGACCGATGGTTCGATCACATAAGGCAAAAAACGCTTGCCAGTGAGCTCATCAAAATACGATAGGTCCTTGCCGCTCTGCTTGGAGTGGGCCTGGAGGTCGTAATCGGTGCGATTGGCGATGCCATAGAGCTCTTTAAAACCAAATGGGTATTGGTATTGGATATCGACGCTGGCCTCGGCATAATGCGCCCGCTCATCATCGGCATGGTCGTGATACTGAAGATTTTCTTGGCTCAATCCAAGACTTAGTAGCCAATCCATAGCTGCCACTTTGGAGGCTTCGTACTGGTCTTTGGCTTGGTCAGGGTGAGTGAATAGTTCTAACTCCATTTGACTAAACTCGCGCAGTCGAAAGATAAAATCACCGGGCGTTATTTCGTTACGAAAAGCCTTACCTATCTGGGCTATCCCAAAAGGTAGTTTTTTGCGGGTAGTCTCGCGTACATTTTCGTACTGCGAAAAAATTCCACCAGCTGTTTCGGGTCGAAGATAGGCTTCATTGGAAGCGTCCTGAACCGGTCCGACCGAAGTCTTAAACATCATCTGGAAGGTTCTGGACGGCGTAAATGAGTCTTTGGCATCACAGCTTGGGCAGGCTAGATTTACTAGTTTTTCATCGAGCTTTTTGAGGTCATTGGTATCGACCCCGGCAAGGTGGTCGGCCCTAAAACGGTGCTTGCAAGCCTTGCAATCGACCATCGGATCGACAAAGGTTTCGATATGGCCACTGGCTTTCCAGAGTTTTGGATTTTGTATGATGGCGGTATTGATACCTACGACATTAGATTTTTTATAGACAAAATTCTTCCACCAGCTTGATTTGATGTTATCTGCCAGCTCTGATCCGTATGGCCCGAGGTCCCAGAACCCCGCAATGCCACCGTAGATATCGCTGGCCTGAAACACAAATCCGCGCCGCTTGGCATAGCTCGTTAACTCTTCCATCGATAATTTGTTTTTTGGTTTATTCATAGCCTTTATTATACCTTAGCTAGGCGATGCCATGCAAAAGATTTGTGCTCTCAGACATGACTTTGGCACTTTTTATTTTACGCTCTAGGTTGTACTGCAAGTAATCAATAATTAGATTTAAGGATTTGCTAAGCACTAAATCACTGACGCGCAGGCGCAGAACGGTCGATTTAGGGTGGCTCATACAGACCTTCCAGAGCTTGGCGATATTGATATCGATAACTGAGCTTGATGATCCTATTTTAATATTACTCAGGCTCCCCTCCGAGAAGTTCAGATAGCAGCTACTGGCTCCTTCTTGCCACTGAATATTTGGCGCTATACCTGAGGCCTGCATAATACTTATAAGGCCATAATTAAGCAGCAGTGAAGTTTTATCATGAGTGGCGATGTCAATTAGACTCTCGCGGTAGCTTTGGTATAGCTTTAGGTTTGGCATCTGTTCGGCAGTCACCAGGGCCACTACCTCGGTCAGGAACAAAGCACCGATATTGATCTCAAGAGATTTCGACGAGAATAAGTTTTGGCCGATTGCTCTGGCCCCAACCACTACAGGCAGTTTAGGCCCATCTAGAACCCGAAACTTGCTCTCAACCAATGGCTCCATATGTGATTGTAATTTTGCGGTCGGTTTTTTGATACCCTTAGCGACAAAACTTGATTTACCCTGCTCTTTAGTAAAGACCGTGATGATCTTGTCGGTATCTTTAAGATTTTTTCGGCCAACAATAAAGCCGGTCAGCTCTACTTGCTTCATTTTGCCCTGCTATGATGCTTGACCAAACCTACAAACTGATCAATCGAAAACTGACTCTTGGTGTAGATGCCGATAATATTTAGCCCCACCATCAGCTCTTTGTTGGTATTTAGCTCGTCGGTATTAAGGCCAGTCACGATCATCACCGAAAATCTATCACCACCTGGCTGCCGCCTGAGTGTCTTGAGGAGCTCGAAGCCGTTTTTTTGGCCCAACATGATGTCGAGTACTATTAAGGCATGCTGGCGAGGCCTAAACTTGGCTAGAGCATCGAAAAAATCTTTGGCCACAACTGCGCTGATGCCTTCGGCTTTAAGTGATTTTTGGTAGACCTCTGCCAAGAGGGTGTCGTCTTCTACTATTAGTACGGTCTGCTTCATACTACTTATTGTACAGAAGTGGAATCTGATTAGACAGCTGCATCCTTATAAACACTACTCTTTGACCTTGATAATTCACAAACCGAATACTGCCTCCGTAGGTTTTAATTAGTTTATCTACGAAATCAACCACATCTTTCAAGAATTGATTGGCATTGAGAGCCTTAGACCCTGCTATTTTGACCGTTACGTAATCGCCCCGACGGCGCAAGCTGATGCTGAGGTCTTTGGCTTGGAGATCTTCGAGGATGATGATGTCAAGAATGATCCTAATTATAGACGATATGGCCCGAACCTCGCCCATGACATCAACCAGAGGCTTGACTCGGTCAGTACGAATTCGTACTGCGAATCCCTCAAAAGACGCTTCGGCTAATGATATTGCTTCGACCAGGTTGGCCGTTCGGATACTAAAGTCGCCTATTTGTCTGCTAATAAAAAGCAGCTGGCTGGCAAGATCAATATTGAGTTTGTTACGCTTAACTAATATTTTTATAAGTCTGGGGGGGATGACTTTAATGTCGTTTGGGCCGAGAGCAGCTTCGATTATGAGTTGGTCAGAGGCTATCCGACCGACCAGCTCGGAGAGAATAAAATTAAAGTAGTCGTAATCAAATAGCATGGGTCTAGCATAACTTTTGAATGACCTTTAGGGCAAGCATAAGCTTTTATTAGGGTACTAGCTTAGTACCAGCTAGGATGCCTTCTAATATAGCCCCATATTTGGCTGCGTCACTGGTACCGAATATCATGATTTTTTCTCGCAGAGGTATTACTACCACTTCAGACTTGAGCTTGATTTTGGAATCAAATGTACCGACATACTTACGCCCCTTGATGCCTGATACCGTAAAGTCTGAGCCTTTAATATCACTGCCTACTTTTTTGGATTTGTCGTCGTAGTCCTTAACTATTTTGTCGTAATCAGCTCTTTTAAGCTCTAGTGTGAAGCCATGCAGGTCTGAGCTTTGGTCGATATAATTTGGGTCGGCGATGCCTGAGATTGTGCCATCAGTAGGTTTGGGCTCAATCGACCAGCTCCAGAGTTTGGGAATAGGCAGCTCAAAACTACCAAACTCGGCAGGCGATTTATAAACATAAGCTTGGGCCAAAAGTTCATTGTTAGATATTACAGTTTGGTCGGCTTTGCCTTGAGCAAGGCCTTTTTTGTACTGAGCATCTAGATCGGTTTTTTTGACCTTTGAGCTGTTGGATGAGACCACAATTAGGGCCACTAGTAGCAGCAGTACAACTCCAGCACCTAGGCCTATCGCTAAAATCAAGCCAGTTTTCTTTTTGCCGGGTTTTTGGATGTTGATACTCATCGGATCTGGCAAGCTAGGTCCTGGCGTAGGGGCTTCTGGATTATTTAGCGGGTTTTGGGCTTCCATTGTTATCCTTTCTTGAGGTTAGATTGGCCTGGTGTCCAATCGACCGGGCAAAGGCCACCGGTCTGAAGGGCCTTAACGACGCGCAATGTTTCCTCGACGCTCCTGCCGACATTGTCATCAGACATCACGACGTAACGCAGGTCGCCTTCGGGGTCGATAATGAATGTTCCGCGCTCGGCTTCTCCGCTATCTTCTTTGAGTATTTCGTAAGCTCGTGTTAGCGAGTGGGCTGTATCGGATACAATTGGGAAGCCAACATTTTTGAGGTCTCGCTCGTACCAAGCCTTGTGCGATTCTACACTGTCGGTGCTAGCAGCTAGTATTTGGGTGTTAATTTTTTCAAAATCTTTTTCCATTTTTGCAAATCCCTCGATTTCAGTTGGGCATACAAAAGTAAAGTCGCGCGGGTAAAAAAACAAAATAATCCATTTACCCTTAAAGTCTTTTAGGCTGACGACGCGATAATCGCCCTTGATGCCTTTTTGGTAGGCCGAGAGTTTAAAGTCTGGGGCCGGTTGGTTTAGTCTTAACATTGGTTTCTCCTTTTAAAATTCATTTTAATTATTTAATTAATTATTTATTTTTTTTAAATCTAACTCTTGGTCAGCGATATAAATGCCTTGATGGTCGCTGAGTTGGCGTTGGTATAGACCGAGCAAGGATTTATATTTCAATGACCCTTTATTCAATCATAGGCTTAATTATACTACAACCATGCCGCGAGCTCAAAACCGATAGATATTGGCAGAACCTATTTTTTGGTCAATCTTAATTCCCTCAAAACTAAAACCATAAGATATTACCATTGCGCCAGGCTTGAGCTCGGCTTTGAGCTTGTCATACAGACGAGCCATAAAAGGAGTGGCGCTAAACACAAAAACCACACTGGCCTTAGTGATATCGCCGCGCCAGTAGTCGCCCATCACGACCCTGGCATCAGGCTGTTTTTTAAGGCGCAGGCGCGAAATTATTACCAAAAACGGATTAAGCTCGTAGCCGAGCGCCTTATAGCCGTGCCGGGCAGCTGAGAGCAAGATACGCCCATCGCCACTACCCATATCGACTACTAGGGCGCCTTTTCGTATCTTGAGTTCATCAAAAATTTCATCGATGTCAGTCGACTTGGTTGGTACAAATGGTGCTCCTAAAAATACGATTAAGCCAAATGATGCAAACAGCACAATAAAAATTAGCCAAAATATAATCACGACTCTACTCCACTCCCTGCCCTCTGGTCTGGAGCCATTTATTGACCTCCGGAACAGTCTTTAGGGGTGCAATCTTTGGCCAGACGGCGGCTATTTTTAAATCTGGGCCGATAATTACAGCTGAGCGAACAGTACCAAAAAATTTACGGCCATACATACTGCGCTCCTGCCACGAGCCGTAAGCCTCAATCATTTGATGCTCGGTGTCGGCTAGGATTGGAAAGCTCAGCTGGTGTTTAGTGGCAAACTTGCTATGACTAGTGGTATCGTCTTTACTAACGCCAATTACGCCGATCCCCTTGGACTGGAGCTCGGCAAAATTGTCTCTCAGTGCACAGGCTTGAGCTGTACAGCCGGGTGTTTCGTCGCGCGGATAAAAATACACCAAGGTAGTCTTGCCCTTGAGGTCTTGGAGTTTATGATTTTTTCCAGATTGGTCTGGGAGGTCAAAATCTGGCGCATTATCGTTGACTTTTAGTTCTACCATGAGCTCCTAACTTTAAGAAAGTTAATTTTTAGGTCGCAAGTACTGATCCCAATAGTGAAATAACTTGGAGGTAGCAAACAGATCTTCGGCATTATACTTGGCAATATCTAGGTATTTGCCGGCGGCGTAGGCTGGCCCGACATCGCTGCCGTCCATACCAGACTCCTTGGGGCTCTGAATGCCAAAGGCTCGGCACCAACGGTGCAGGCTGCCTTTGAACATCGCGCCGCCGTAGAAGGTCAGTAGGTCGAATAAATCGTGGTGGGTGGCGCCTCTAAAGCCAGCTGAATTATAACGGTTGCTGACTAAGTCCTTACTGGGTCGAATACCATGCACGGCCGAACGAATCATCATATAAGGCACATCGGCCCGGCGCCCGAAAAAGCTAATAAACTCATCGGTGATTTCGGCAATTCCCCAAAACTTTGTTAGCATCTCGGCTTCGTTCATTGCGACATACTTAATGCCCCGCTCCTCAAAATCGTCGGCCTTGGCGCCGCCGTTGTCATAATAAACAGCGCCTTTTTCGTCATCGACATCATATACTCCAATAGCAACAATCT
>CAYORQ010000007.1:0-1997 GCA_964406425.1 uncultured Candidatus Saccharibacteria bacterium
GCGCAGTTGGTAGCGCGTACGGCTGGGGGCCGTGAGGTCGCAGGTTCAAGTCCTGTCACCCCGACCATCCTTCGTCGCTCCACTTCTGGTGGAGCTGTGAAGGATTTTTATCGGGTGAACTACCCTCCATAGCTTTACGCGAAGGATGGGTCACCCCGACCAGAGAAAATTTTTATAATTTACAAAATGCGATTGCAGTATCAATCGTATTTTTTTATTCCAACAGATGTAAATAAAGATAATTAAATAAAGTTTTAATAAAGGTATTTACATAACAGTTATGCTATGACACAATCTTTATGTAGTTTATGTAATTTATGTGTGCCAAATACTCTTATGGTGAGCTCAAACTCCAACAAAACAGCCGAAATACTAAGGTTAATTCAGACCAAAAAAGTCGCCACACTGGGCGACTTGAGTTCTAATAAGCACTTGGTAGGGCTGTTTTCTGCTTCTACCAAAGCAACTCCCCGCCGGCGAATAATAGACACTGCCGGCCTCTTGGCCAAGCAGGGCTATGTCAGTGTCGGACTACTTGATAACGAAAAAGTCTTTAAGATTACCGAAAAGGGCAAGGATCGACTTAAGGCCCACCAAGTCAGCCAAGAAGGGCTTAGTATTAGCGAGCGCTGGGACGGTCGCTGGTATTTGATAACCTTCGATATCCCTGAAAGCAAGAAGGTCATCAGAAACCAGCTGATCCTGACACTTAAGCGCCATGGCTTTATTAATTACACCAAGGGGCTGTGGCTAATCCCCTACAATCCCACCAAGCTGGCAGCTAGCTTGCGAAAACAGCTCGGCCTCAAGAGCGAGCTGCGCCTGATTGTGGCTCAATCTATCGATGGCGATACCAAATACCGTAAGCACTGGGACTTATAGATAGTCAGTTGGCGCTGACGAGTATTATTAAAGCCCCTCTTTAAAGAAGGGCTTTAATAATGGCGCAATCCACCAACACCGCTAGCATAACTAACCTTCCTAAGCTAATTATAGGTGGGTGCCCGCAACATCATCCGAAAGTAACGGTGTGCAATCTAGGGCTCCCTAAGGTTAAAAGTAATTAGAAAAAGTTACTATGCTTTAAGATTTTAAAGCGCGTGCAGTAGAAAGCACTAATAATTATATCATCTAAAAAGCTGGGTACCCGAGTATGGCCGATGAGATACCCATCACGACCGAGCTAAAAACTGGGCCGATGAGAGTAAAAAATATAAATATAAAGGCAAACACCGCAACCAGGCCGAATTGCTCTATTTTATCCAGGATGTCCATCAGTGCTGGTGGTGATACTGCATAGAGCAGTCGGCTACCGTCGAGTGGTGGGAAAGGTATCATATTAAATACAAAAAAGGCCACATTGACTATCACAAATTGTAGCAAAAACTCTCCACCGAGCCCTGGTATCGTAACAAACCTCAGGTAGAGCCCAATTATCAGCGCCATCAAGATATTGCTGGCTGGGCCGGCAAATGCTACCAAGGCAGCCCCCCATTTGCCATAACGAACGGCGTAGGGGTTAAACGGCACTGGTTTGGCAGCTCCAAATACCACCGGGCTACCAAGCAAAATCAGCCCCAGAGGCAAAAGTAGCGTCATCATAGGGTCGATGTGTTTGGCAGGGTTGAGGGTTAGCCGGCCCTCATTTTTAGCAGTAAAATCTCCCAGCATATGCCCTGCCCAGGCATGACTAAACTCATGCACGGTCAGTACAATTACAAGGATTATCACATACATAATAATTGTGGCGAGGCTGTCCATGGCCTAATTTTAGCATGCCTCGGGGCCAAAATATATCGAGCCGCGGTAGATATTGATTAAACCCAGCTGATATGCTAATATATTCAGGTTATGTCATACAGATGCGATCTAACAGGCAAAGGAAAACAGTTCGGAAACCATGTGAGTCACTCACAGCGGCATGTTAAGCGTACCTGGAAGCCCAATCTGCAGACCAAAACCCTCATAATCGACGGCCAAAAGGTCAAGCTCCGCCT
>CAYORQ010000007.1:2097-17748 GCA_964406425.1 uncultured Candidatus Saccharibacteria bacterium
CTGACCTTATACTTATCAATCGGTTCGGTGTCTTTACCGAATTCGGCTTTAATTTTGGCTAGTTCTAGCTCGGAGTCCATGATTGGTATCAAAACCTTTGGTTCCACCTGTGAGATTATCTTATTCATCAGGTCGGCCTTGCTGTCCTGGACCGATATAATCAATATATCTACTCCGTCCATACGCTCGAGCTGGGCATCTGTCAGGGGTGTGTCAAGACCGATGGCATAGGTAATGTGCATATCATCGACTACTAGGCTGTAGGCAGTGTTGCTGGCACTGATATCGACACCATCGACCATCATACCCATTACCTCGTACTCACCTGGGCCGTAAAACGATTTTTCGGGCACTACCTTGTGGCTAGGGTCGGTAAATAGCAACAGGTCGGCCTTAGTACCAGAGGCAGCGTTAATTGCTACATCGGCACTTTTGCCAGATATTTTGATGGTGTTTTTGTCGGAGTAAGTTATATCCATAAACTTAATTGTACCAGATAAAAGCCCTACTGCGCCAGACCATTATAGCGGCTTGTCGGTGGCTAAGGTTTCGGCTTCAGCTTTGGCCGTGACACCGACGGTAGTAGTTTCGGTTTGGTCTTTATTATCTTTGAGAGTAGTTTTTGCAAAAACTCCAATCTTGTCGACCAAGATAATCTTGTTTTCATCAAGAATGTCCGTCAAAAACCGGTCGTTAAGGTTGCGTCTGTAGTCGAAGTCCTCAATTGTCATCGCAGCATAATTAAGCTCTCGGTTCATTTCTTTTTCCATATCACCGACTATTTTGGCTAGCTGGGATTTGTTCATATCGCCAACTATAAAGATATCTATCTGCTGGTGGCTGCCGCGCACAAAAGCTCCTGTCAAAAAGGCCATGCGGACATTGCCGGCCTTCTGTAGGCCTTTAAATATATGATCCTCTTCTTTGGTTTGCTTTATTTCTTTAGATTTGGCAGGAATACGCTGAAAAATCGATTGTAGCTCTTTGTGAAACTTATACTTGGCATTAACTTCATAATACAAGCGGTTGCTCTGGCTTACCGACCGAACGATTCCGATATTGAGGAGGTTTTGTAATTCTCGACGCACGGAGTTAATTTGTTCGTCTATTTTACGGGTAATCTCACGAACATAAAAAGGCCGGTCTGGGTTATTATAAAACAAGCTTAGCAGCTTAACTCGGGTCTTTGATCCAAACAATTGTTCAAACATTTTGCCTCCCCTTTTGAATGAAATTTATCTAAAAATTGTATTCTTTTACGCAATCTACAGGTAACTTAAGGCTATTATACGAGTAGTTGAACAATAAATCTAGTCTAATCGAATAAATAATTATGGCCTACCGAGCGAACTGTTGCGGGCGCGTTTTTCTAACGAATCGCCAAGTGGCTTGAGCTTGACGGACTGACCAGACTTAGCAATTGCTTTAGCAATTAACCAATCGCAGACCTTTGGGTTTTTGGGCAAGAAAGACCCGTGCAAATATGTGCCGATGGCATTTTTGTATATTATGCCCTCTAGCTTGTCGGTGGGATTATTGCCAAAGCCCTTTACTACCCTGCCTAGCGGTTGGGCTCGGCCAATATATTCGGTAGACCCGCTATGGTTCTCGAAGCCGATAAGCTTACCGAAGCGGTCAGATTGGACTACGATATTGCCAATCATTCTGTCGTTGGTGGCCTTGGATACAACATTAAAGAGCCCGATGCCCTTAAGCTGGCCGTAGTCGTTGCTAATAAAGTACTCTCCAAGCAGTTGGTAGCCACCACAGACTGCCAGCAGTGGTCCGCCGGACTCCACAAACTGCTTGATCTGCTCGGCTTTCAGGGCTAGGTCTTCGGATACTATTACCTGGCCCTTGTCCTGGCCGCCACCGATAAATATCAGGTCGGCATCGGGCGGTATTTTTGACCCGACCTCGATATTTTCAACGCTATTTTTAATACCCCGCCAGCTCATCCTCTGACGAAGCGCAATGATATTGCCATAATCTCCATAAATACTCATTCGCTCCGGATAGAGGTGCACTATCTTAATGGGCTTCATTGCCAGTACTCCTTTTGCAGCTCGTCGCTGGCCACTATTTGGCTCCGGATTGATAGCATTGCCGTATAGGTAGGTAGTATGAATAGCTTACTCCGTTTGCTACTGTGTTTGAGTATCAGTTTCAATAGCTCTGCTTCATTGCTTTCGGCCAAAACATCCACTTTGCCTGCATACTTGAGCCGCAGAGCCATATCATCGGCCCTAGAGCCACCAACTAGTATTTTGCCCTTGTAATGCACCAGATCCTCCAGAGCGGAGTCCCAGAGCCAGCTTATATCGCGACCATCGGCATAATTATCGTTAACGATAAACACCAACAATCTGTCTTTTTCGGTCAAGAGATAAGTCTGGATTATTTGGTTTAGGCCGGTTGGGTTTTTTATCAGTAGTATCAGAGCCTCGCGGCCATTGTAGTTGAGTACTTCGGAGCGCCCAAAGGCCGCCGCCGAGCCTGCAATGGCCTTTGTTATCTGATCGTCTTCCAAATTAAGACTAGCCTTGACTGCCGCAAACGCACCCATCGCATTATATACATTGAAGATACCCGGAATCTTGAGCTCCACTAGGTTACTGGCACTATTGATATTAAATTGAATCGATTCGATACCATTTTGCTTCAGATTATTGGCTTGGTAATCAGGCTTTGGTCGCCTGAAAGCCCCACTTTTACCCCTGTACTTGCCCAAATGACTGAAGTAATGTTGTGTATAGTACAGCTTTTCTTGAGTAAAGGGGTCAAAGATACTATCGGCTGTTCGGTCATGCTGAAGTTTGGGCCCAGAGTAGTCGCCGACACCAAAATAAGTCACTTTTTTTTCATTTTCGAGTTCATAGCCGAGACTAGCAACCAAAGGATCGTCGGCGTTTAATACCAACTGTGTCGAATCGAGCTCTTCGATTAGGTTTCGGAAGCTTCTGGCGATTTTATCGAGCTCACCGAACCTGTCGAGCTGATCCCTAAAAAGGTTACTGACTAGTATCACATTGGGTTGAATCGCTCGGCAGACCCTTGGCAAATAGGCCTCATCGACCTCAAAGAGCCCTACTTCGGCCGATACCTTACCGACAATGTTTGACTCTAACGCAACAGAAGTTATAAGACCCCTTTCCATGTTCGAGCCGGTACGATTATAGACATAACTAATGCCATTAGCCTCTAAGATGTCGGCAATCAGCTTGGTGGTGGTGGTCTTGCCGTTGGTACCGGTCACTACAATTACGCCTCTGGGAAAGTTGTTTTTAACGAGCTTCTTGAGTATGTCTTTATCAATTTTTTGGGCCACCATACCAGGTAGCGATGTACCGCCTGTACCTGTCAGGCGGTTTATTCTGAAGGCGGTTTTGGCCGCCAAGATAGCAAATAAACTACGCATATGCTTTTATTGTATCAGATACCTCTCAAATAATCAGAGCAGATAATGCTGGCTTCGAGATAGCTATTGACCCAGTCAATCTGATTGTTTCTTTTAAACCAAGTAATTTGTTTTTTTGCCAAATCGGCAGTAGCACTATTTATGGAGGCCTCGAGCTCGACAATAGTTGTTTTATGATCAAGATAATCAGCCACTTGACGATAGCCGGTAGTTGCCAGGGCCTTACAACCAGTGCCATACTGGCTTCGAATATATTCGACCTCCTGAATAAATCCTTTGCTCAACATTTGCTTAGTTCGGTTAGCAATATTTTGCTTTAATAAAAGCTTTTTTATATCAATACCAATTATTTCGCAATCTATTTTTATAGCCTCCCTGTCGTTAGTTATGGTGGGTCCATGAGTCAATAACTGCTCTATTCTGCGCGTGTTATTTGAGTCTATTTTGGCAGCCTCGGCGGGATAGTATTCATGGGCTTTAGCAATTTTTTGCTCGTCAGACATATTTTTGATGTTTAGTCCGGTTTTGGTAGCCCTAAATTGGTAATCGTACAAAACTGCGTCAATATACAGCCCACTACCCCCTACCAGGAGTGGGAGCTTGCCTCTTCGCTGTATATCGGCGATAGTTTTTTCGCATAGTGTTTTAAAATCTACAACACTGTAGCTCTGATTAGGCTCAATTACATCGAGAAGGTGGTGTTTGACCTCTTTTTGGTCTTGAATGCTTGGTTTGGCGGTTCCAATATCGAGATGCTTATAAATTGTGCGCGAATCGGCGCAGATTATTTCGCCATCATATCTTTTGGCTAATTTCATCGCTAAAGCCGACTTTCCAGATGCCGTAGGGCCTAATATAACAATCATTTTGGGGGTTTTAGACATAATTTGTGGAGCCTACCTAGCCATTAGTTCGATTGCTGATGGAACCAAGCAGCATACTGGTTAGTTCTTCAAGGCTACTCGAGCCTTGATCGCCAAGAGCATACTTGCGAACGGCGACTTGGTTGGATTCTTGCTCGCTCTGGCCGACTATTAGTACATAAGGGAGTTTGAGCTTATCAGCATTATGGATTCTTTTACCGAGTGAGTCTGAGGCATTGTCTATCGAAGCCCTGATGCCACTACTCAGCAATGAATCAAGCACAGTCTGTCCGTACTGCTCGAATTTTTCAGAAATCGGTATTACTCTCACCTGCTCTGGTGCCAGCCACAGCGGAAACGCTCCGGCGGTGTGCTCAATATAAACGCTCAGGAAGCGCTCGATAGAGCCTAGCGATGCGAAATGCACCATCATCGGCACCTTATCGGTCCCGTCACTGTCGGTGTAGCTCAGGCCAAACCGCTCGGGCTGAACGAAGTCGAGCTGAGCGGTCGCCACTTGGTGAGTTCTGCCTATCGAGTCCTTGGCCATGAAGTCTATTTTAGGACCGTAAAAGGCGGCTTCGCCTGTTTCTTCGTAATATTCGAGGCCATGATTGCTAGAGACGTTCCTGAGGATCATCTCGGCATCTTTCCATAAGTCCTTATCGCCCAGATAGGTGTCTGAGTCGTCGCGCAGGCTCAGCCGAGCCGTGAAATCCATATCGAGGGTGCGGTAAAACTCTTTGGTGATATCTAGGAGCATGCCCAGTACCTCCTCGACCTGCTGGGGGCTACAAAATACATGACTATCGTCCTGCGTGACCGAGCGGACCCTAGATAATCCCTGAAGCTCTCCCTTCTTTTCGTCGCGGTAGACAGTGGTTGTTTCGAGGTATTTGACTGGCAAATCGCGGTAGCTCCTGGGCTTGCTGGCAAAAATCTGGGCATGGTGCGGACAATTCATAGGCTTGAGGGCAAATTCGTCACTCGATTCTTGGCTTTTGACCAAAAACAGCTCGTCGCCAAACTTATCCCAGTGGCCAGAAGACTTGTAGAGGTCGGTTTTGGCAATATGGGGTACCCAGACTTTCTCAAAACCAGCCTTAAGCCGCAGCGACTGCGAAAAGTCGTTGAGTAAATCTCTCAAGACCGTTCCCCTAGGCGTAAAGAGTGGTAAGCCAGACCCAACCAAGTCCGAGAACACAAACAGGTCGAGCTCAGCGCCGAGTTTACGGTGGTCGCGGGCTTCGGCCTCTTCAATCATATAAAGGTGCTGTCCGAGCTCTTTGGCCGACTCAAAGCCCAGTCCATAGAGCCTTTGCATCTGCGGATTGGTCTCTTTGCCTCGCCAATAGACTCCACTAAGCTTATTGAGCTTAAAGCTATCGGCGCTTATTTCAGAAGTGTTTGAGATATGCGGCCCACGGCAAAGATCTACAAATTCGCCAGTCTTATAAATACTTACTTCATGGAGACCCTCGCTAGTACCCTCGACAAGGTCGGCATCTCCGGCATCACTTACTGCAGTTGAGCCCTTGGCCTTCAAGTCTTTAAGTAATTCTACCTTAAACTTCTGGTTTTTGGATTCAAAATATTCAATCGCTTTATCGATTGGCCAGGTTTGGTGCTCAAATGGCAGCTTGCTGGCAATAATTTCTCGCATGCTGGCTTCGATTGAGCTCAAATCATCTTCGGTAAAGTTTTTATCGACCAAAACGTCATAATAAAAGCCGTTCTCGATGGCTGGACCAACCCCAAAGCTGGCTTCGGGCCGCAGCTTTTGGATGGCTGACGCCATTATGTGCGCCAAGCTGTGTCTGATTTTATGAAGATTGTCTCGATTGTCCATAGCTACCTTTCTTTTTATAATCTTTTTTAACAAAAACCCGCCTTTTTGCTGCCAAGTCCCAAATACTTTGGGAGGTTCCACTTGGCTTATCCGTGGCGGATCTCTCTTTTTGCCCTGTACGACCAGGCTTCGGAGCTCGCCATAAGCTGGTTAGGCTTAAGCTCAAACGCTCATAATTGATATTTTATAATTTTAATATAAAAGCTAGCTTTTATCAAGGCATCTTTTTGACTAGATGCCCTAAAATACCAGTTTCGTTGTGTTTTTAGCTACAAACTAGTTTTTAATCATTGCGTATGCGGCAAAACGGGCTTCTTTTTCGCCAGTCGCGAGGCTGCGGCGATGCGAAAAATAATTTTTATTTGTAAAAGTGTCGATGGCGCTAATTGTGATGTTGTTTTTGGCTATACCGAGCTCTAGGGCTTGCTCGAAAAGCTTGTTTTTGGTGTCCATATGGTATTTCTTATCTGATCCATAGGCTAGATTGCCAGCCCAAAAGTCGGTGTCTATTTCTGTTGTATTATCAAACACATATGATTCTGGCGCTATTGCTGGGCCAGTTTTGATAATAATATCCTCGGGGTTAGAGCCTTTTTTGACCATTTGCTTGACTGCTGAGCCCAAAATGTTGAGCTCGACACCTTTTCGGCCGGCATGCACAAGCGCCAGTATCTTGAGTCTGGTGTCATAGACTACGACCGGAATACAGTCGGCGACAAGTATAAATAGTGCTAGCTCTGGGCTCGATGTTATAAGGCCGTCGGCTGTTATGATGGCTTGTTGGTCTTGGTTGAGGAGGTTGCCAGCATCGTCATTGGTAACCTCAACCACCAAATTGCCATGGACTAGCGATATTGCTACAGCTTTGGTTGGGTCAATGCCCTGGCTAGCTAGGTATTTTGATCTTGAGGCTGTTACTTCTGCTGGCAATCCTTTGGTGTAGCTCAAGTTGCCGTCTGAGACCGAAGAAAAGCCAATTTTTAATCCTTCTATCATGCTATTATCTTTTATTTTTACTCATGAAGTCGTGGATAACACTAGATAAATCTGGGTCCTCAAGCGCCACATCCAAGATGGCCTCCAAGTATTTCTTCTTGTTGCCAGTGTCATGCCAGTTGCCTTCTATCTTTATCCCATAAAGGTCATTTTTTGCGGCATATTCTCGGATTGCTGTAGTCAAATAAACCTCGCCTTTGCTATCTGGCTCTAGACCGGCAAGAAGCTTAGTGACCTTGGGAGTTAGTATATAGCCACCGACAGCTGCGTAGTTGCTAGGCGATGCGCCCTTCGCGGGCTTTTCTGTGATACCTTTTAGCTTAAAGGTCGAGTCATCTAGCCTCATATCTACCTCGGCCATACCGTATTTTGATGTGTCTTCATCTGGCACCTCGATTAGGCTTATGACTGGTGCCTGCAGCCTCTCGTAGGCCTCAACCAACTGCTGGGCCCGAGGCTTTTTGCCGACCACAAAGTCGTCGGCCCACAATACAAGAAATGGCTCATCTTCGCCGATTAGGTGCGAAGCATTCAAGATTGGGGTTCCGTTACCATAATAACCTTTTTGTCTAACGTATATAAAATTAGCCATATCGCCGATACGGTGGATCTCTTTGGCCAAATCCTCCTTGCCGGTCTCGATAAGCCGAGCCTCTAGCTCAGCATTGTAATCAAAATGGTCCTCAAGCGAACGCTTGTGCATGCCTGTAACTATTATAATATCGGTAATTCCTGCAGAAACAGCCTCTTCTACCACATACTGAATAATCGGCTTATCTATGATGGGTAGCATTTCTTTGGGCATAGCCTTGGTTTGAGGCAAAAACCTCGTACCAAGACCTGCAGCCGGGATTATTGCTTTTGTAATTTTTTTCATACTTTTATGGTGGGTCCTAGGGGACTCGAACCTCTGACCTCTTCCACGTCAAGGAAGCGCTCTAGCCAACTGAGCTAAGGACCCGCGATTGCCTGATTTTAACCTATTTGGGGGTTATTTTCAATCTCAGCCCTCGTTTTACCAGTATCGGGCTTGGTTTATGGTGCTAATACGGCTTACCTGGTGGGGTTGCGCGTTTCGCGCAGCAAATCGCCAGCAAAACCAACCCTATTGAGCGCTATGTGGCTGGCCATGAAGCTTCGAAGCGGCATAATGGTGTTATCGCCATAGCTGCTGTTGATTTTATCGACTGCTAGGGACAACGAAAGCTCTTTTTGATGGTCAAAAAGGTCAAATGCAAGCTGATTCGAAATACTCATGCCAAATAGAGTTATGCATATTTTGCGAACTTCGGAGCCGATTGTTAGTTTTTTTAACAACGTTTTAGTGAGTGAAATTATCTCGATATCCGACCTGAAAAAGGCAGTATTATTGAAAGCACTACCCTGCCATCTGCCATCTAAAAAACCGACATAGATTGCTACCCCGCTAGCTGCTAGGTTTTTTTTTCTGAGTCTACTCCCTAATGTCACGGCAATTTTATTGGTATATGTTGTGAGTTCTACACTAGTCTTGGGTGGGTTAGGCATTGTCGTAATCTGGTGTGAGATAGATTTGTTGGCCTTAATATCGCCAATATCCACCTCGAAGCCGCGCATTCTGAGGTACCACTTGCCACCATTGACGCCGAGTTTGTTATTGATGTATTTCCAGCTCGTGTTATACAGATCGGTGGGGTTTTGGATACCAATATCGTACAGCCGGCGAGCCATTCGCCTGTTGATTCCGGTTAGTTCTACCAAACTCAGGCCTTTGTAGAACCCGGTAAGCTTGGATTGGTCGAGCATTACCAGACCGTCGGGTTTTTGGCTGTTAGATGCCATCTTAGCCAGCCAGACATTGCTAGCTACGCCTGCCGAGCATAAGATATGCTCGCCATAAAAATCCATTAAGCTCGATTTGATGCTCTCTACTATGCTTAACGTCCCCTCTTTGGTCTGCAGATAAGATGGAACCTTAAGATAGGCTTCGTCGATGCTCTTGGCTCGGACATAGCAAGGGGTATCATGTAGTATCTGCATAATTTGCCGGTGGATACACCGATAAGAGTTGGGGCTATCATGCACAATCACTATATTTGGGCACATCAGGCGGGCCTCAGCGACTTTGGTGCCAGTTTTGATACCCATACGCTTGGCCTCGATAGAGGCTGCCACAATACTACCTCCGGCCGAGGGCGCAGTAGTTACAGCTACCGGCTTAGCTCTCAGATCAGGTCTATAGAACTGCTCAACAGATGCAAAAAACGAGTTCATATCGATATAGATAGTCGAATATTGATTGAGTTGCGATTTTATTAAATATTCAGGAAGCATCATCTCATTGTAGAGCCCTAAAGATGATAAAGCAAACATAATACGAACAAACTGGTATAAAAACTAGGCAATTACCAGCATAATCCACAGACAAAAAAAGTTTTCCACTAGTAATTCTTATACTTATATGACAACATATACACATGAAATGCCCTATTTGTGGTAACAAAGGCCTTAAAACCACCAACTCCCGCTCGACCAAGTCTGGTACCCAGACCTGGAGGCGCAAGTCGTGCCAGAAGTGCTACGCCACCGTTACCACCTATGAGAAGCCCTCGATGGGCTGGCTGAGTATCAAGTATCCGGCACATAATACGACCATGCCGTACAGCCGATCGGTCCTGACAAAAAGTATCATAATGGTCTTTGACGATTCTGAGCTCCCTAGCACGAACATAGATTTATTGATCGATAATATAGAGCAAAAAATTGTCTCATCACGAATAACTATATTACCAAATATTGAGCTTATAAAAATTGTGCTCAATACCATTAGGCCGATTAGCCTAGGCGCTGCCGTGAAGTACATGGCAAGTCATAATACATCGAACAACCAAAGGCGCCTGAGTAAGCTACTAAAGACTGCTTGATAGTCAAAAGAGACCCCGTAATGGGGTCTCTTTTGTAATAATAGTAATGGTAAAGGTAATACCGGGTGCCTTAGCCTGGATTGATGGGCTACTCTTTGGCTTTTGGTTCGCTTGCTGGCTTGGCTGATTCGCCTTCTTTGGACTCACCTTCGGTTCCGCCGGCTTCAGCTTCAGTTTCGCCTGCTTCGGCAGTCTCATCTTCGGCACCTTCAGGTATGGTGTCGCCAATCTCTTCGTCTAGAGCAGCGATTTCTTCTTCGCTTCTAGGTGGCTCTACCTTACATATGAGCTGGTCGAGCTCGGTAAGTATTGTCACACCTTCCTCGACCTTAAGGTCTGAGACATGAATAGACTTCGTGAAGTCGTCAAGAACGGCTATATCGACCTCAATATGCGATGGTAATGTGGCTGGAAGCGTCTCGACTTCGATTTCTTCGATGTTCTTAAACAGTGTGCCCTCTTGCTGGAATACTGCAGGGGCTTCGCCAATGAAGTGGAGTGGTACTTCGGTTCGAATAATTTTGTTCATATTGATTCTGTAAAGATCGACATGTGAGACCTCGCTGGTAATTGGGTCGGTGGCAATATCGTGAATTAGTACATTTTCGCTGGTTTGGCCATCTAGCTTGAGCTCTACGATGGTGCTGTAGCCGGCTGTCGAGAAAGCCTTTTTGAACTCCTTGGTGTCTACCGAAATTGCGATGTTGTCTTTTTTGTTACCATAAACTACAGCAGGTAGCTGTCCGTTTTTGCGTAGTTCTGTGAGTTTTTTTCCAAATACATCACGAACAGTTGCTGAGATATGAATTGTTTCCATTAAAATTCCTTGTTTTTTAAAATTATTTAGACTTTTTTGGAGGCTTGGGCTGAGTTAGATACAGGTGAAAAGCTGCTATTTCTTGTGAGCTGATTGGCCCTCGGTCGATAAACTTTGCCCTTTCGCGGTAACCAAGATCAGCTTTGCGGCCAAGCTTAGAACCATTTTGCTTGCTGGCTTTATCTAGGTCTGACTGCATAAAGACGGTGGCCAGCACCGGCAATGAGCAATCGTGGCAAGTAAGCTGCATAAAACAATGCTCTTCAACACTTCCCAGGAAAGCTATATCGTCGTGAATATAACTCGAGCCACAGGAAGGGCACTTGTAAAAAACTTGTAGGTTCTTGATCAAATCCTGAAGGTTTTTGCTTTTCACTATTTTTAAGTATTCCCTCTTAAGAATTATAATAGCATATCTGATATGGCTGGTCAATCAGGTTTTAACAACAATATTCTTAATTATCTAAGCTTTTTTCGTTTCACAAAAGTAAGCCCTGCCAGCAGCATAATCATAACTAGTAGCATGGCAATAATACCTACAAACTTTTGCTCTGTTGTGCCTAGAATGCCAATCAGGCCAAAGATCAGACAGAGCATATAAATACATACTACTGCCTGACGCTGCGAAAAGCCGGCATCCAAAAACAGGTAGTGCAAATGCCCGCGATCGGCAGTAAAGGGCGATTGCCGGTGGACCAATCTACGAATTACTGCCCAGACTGCATCGAGGATTGGTAGGCCCAGGACAAGTGCGGCGGTGGCGAGCTTGGCACCAGAGAAGATGGCCAGAATACCGAGTGTCATACCCAAGAAATAGGCACCCGAATCGCCATTAAATATCTTAGCTGGGTAAAAATTGTAAATCAAAAACCCGAGGCAGGCTCCAAGTAAAACTATTGCTACCAAAGCCGTCGATGGCTGGTTGACCTTCTGGCTAATGGCGAGCAAAAATATAACGCCAGCTGCAATGGCCGAGACACCACCCGAGAGGCCGTCGATGCCATCGAGAAAGTTGATGGTGTTGGTCATACCGACCAACCAAAATACTGCAAGCGATACGGCGATCCAATTGAAGCTAAGCTGAAGCCCGAAAATTGCAACCGACAGGTTGGGCTGGGTAAATACTAGGCTTCCGCCAAACGGATTGGTGATACTCTCGATTGTTATACCAAAGCCGATACTCGCCACCAGCGCCGCCAAAATCTGAACCGATAGCTTTATCCATGGGCTGAGTCGCTTGATATCGTCTACGAACCCCACGATTAGGACCATTGTGCCGGCTATCACCAGGCCGATGAATTGCCGTGAAAAGCTCCCCATTAGTACTGCGGTAACCAAAATAAAAGCGATGTATATTGCCAGGCCGCCGCCACGGGCTATTATTTTGGTGTGTATTTTGCGTTTAGCCTCTTTAGGGTTGTCGATTGCTCCTAGCTTAATTGCTAATCGCTTCACTGGCGGTATCAGCAAAGCCGATATCACGAAGGCCGCAATTAGACCAAGTAGGTAATTCATTTTTTGACGACCTTGTCGGTGACATCGAAGGCTTTCGGGTAGCGCCCAATCATCAGCCTGGTTTGGGCATCGAGGGCGGCTGCCGAACCAAAAAATATCGAGGTAATTGGTACCAAAACCCACTGTAAAACCATAAATATAATCTTGGACTTGTGATAGTGTTTTGGCCTTGGTGGAAGCATCAACAGGCTGAGCATGATGGTAATAAACTGCCCTACTAGTGCCCACATTAGTATTCGTGAAGCCACGACTGGCAATTGATGAGCGATAACCTGTCGGTTAAATTGCTCATTAAGAAACAGTGGCGTCCAAGCTGCAAAAGTTAGAATCAGCGGTGCGGTTGCCCAGCTAATGTGCCCCTCCAAAAGCCTAAAAAACTGAATCCACTTTTTACCAAAAGAAATCTGTTTGTTCCTGAGGTTATTGGTAATCACAAAAGGAATATCGCTGGCTCCGTAGGCCCAACGACGCAGCTGTTTGTACTGATTGAGAAAAGTTTTGCGATAGTTATCGGCCAGCACAGCGTCTTGGTAGATGGGTATATAAAGTGGTTCTACTAAGTGGTCGCCGTCGTAGGCAAAAAATGTCCGCCAGTACTGATGGCCATCTTCGACTATCGTTGTAACCGACCAAAAATCGGTATCAATAAGGGTTTGCATACTCTGGGCATGAGCTGCAAAATTACGCAGCCGATAGTGTCTGACACTCTCCATCATTAGCCAAAAAGAATTGCCGGTAGCAATCACTCGCATCGGTGCCGGTGCATCCCAAATATTATTAAAAAACATCGCCATCGGCTGGTAGCTAAAGTGCGTTCGGCTAGGATTAATACAGTATTCGTAAGTTAGGTAAGGAAGGTACTTTTTGTCTGGCCTATGGTCAGAATCTAGGGTGGTGACAATAATATTGTGGGGGTTCAAGCCTTGTTCTTCGGTATATTGTTTGAGAATTTTGCCGGCATAGGATATGTTTGCACCCTTGCCCTTGAGCTCGCCGTCGATTCCGTCAGGGTGGCAAATGCTTAGGTAGCCACCAAACTTACTGGCGTATTCGGCCTCGAGGACTTTAGCATTTTGTGCCGTCTGCTCGCCCCCCCGCTCTTCGTAGGCCAGTACAAATATTACTTTTTTAGGATCATATTCGGAGTTCAGGATTGCCTCTAGTGAAGGTCTCAAAACATCAAGATTTTCATTATAAACAGCTGTGATAATGGCATGGTGGATATCTTGAGGGCTAATTAGCGTACTTTTGTGCGCCACAATTCGCTCTAGCCTATCGACTTCTATTTTGGCCGCCAAGAACTCTTTTTTGTCTTTACCTAGCCTGACGAGCCCAAAAATACCCTGGCGAGCGAGCTTTTCGAGCTTCTTGGTGGCCTTGTCTAGCTCTGTGTCGATATTATCAAGCTCGGTCAATCGTTGAGCCCAGTCGATTTTTTCGGACCTTTTGAGAATACGGTAGCCCTCGACTAGACCAAAGCTCATGCGGAACGACTTTAGGAGCCAAAACAGATCGAAGGCTATAATAAAATACGCCACTGCAATCGGATAAACCAAGCTCAAAAGAATCGGGCTAGCTAATATTGACCAGCTCAAAGCCCCCGGCAGTATCTCACAAAGCCTATAAAACCAGCGCTTGTCGGCTAGGCCGAGAGCGAGCGGTTTGCTATTTTTGATGTGGTTAGTTTGTGCCATAATTTATAACTGTAAAACCAATCAGTATGGCCGTGGCCAATATCGAACTCATCAAGCCTGCCGTCATCAGAAAAATGCTAATGAGCCGGTTGCGGTGGTGCAAGAGGTTGGCGAGTGCAAAGTTTGCCAGTGGCACCATAACTGCAATTATTGGTATCTCATAGAGCTGATACCAGCTCCCCAACTGATCAAAATTGGTTAGGCTCGAAAAGCGAATTGGAATTTGGGTTTGGGCTTGCTTGATGTTAATGAGGGCCCAGGCCACATTAAACAGCACGACAGCTAGCGTGAGCATACACAGGCTCAAAAACCAGCCATCTTTATAGATTGAGCGGCTGGCAATTTGCATCTTAGGTTTTTTGTCTGTGTTCATTATTTTATAGGTCTAATTATACCAGAATATACATGCTTTTAGATAGTTGGGCCTGATGTGGTAATATGGAGCCGATGAGCGGGATCGAACCGCTGACCTACGCTTTACGAAAGCGTCGCTCTACCAACTGAGCTACATCGGCGCGGTTTGTCTTTAGAGTTTAGCTCGAGGGTTTTATGCGGAGTCTTGGGCTAAAACTAGTTCTCTACCATTAACGCCCTATAATAGTAATCAAACCAACTCAATTACTCAAGCATCAGTCCTGGCAGCTGAAAGCTAAGACTAAAAAATACACTGGTATTAATAGTGTATTTATTTAGGACTAGGATATATCTAAAATATATCTTTATTGGCCGGTGAAGAAAGCCTAAATCAGCTGTTTTTTGAGCTTATCATTAAGCTCCTGCCATTTGTCGTACTCGCTCGCTTGGGTTTGAGCCCGGCTTGCGAAGAAAGTGGCCCCAAAAGAAGCTGTCTTGAGCTGCTTTCGCGTGTCTACGACGTTACTATTGCCCAAATACGGCACATGGGCATGCGCCTTGACCACCCTCACTTTTACCTTTCGTGGTCTTGATACTTGATAGTATGTTAACATAGTAGTTTTCGAATACATTATTAGCTCCTTTTTGTTTTTATATATTTGTTTTTTTGTAAAAAATAACCCACTTCCTCCTATTGACTAGTATGAAGCGATTTATTACCTGATGGTCTCCACCTACCAGATAAGGCTATATACTAGCAAACATAAGTACTAATGTCAAGCATAAAAGGCAATTTTGAGCTAAGGCATTGAATATTAAAGCTTTTTTTGTTAAGATAATCAGGTTAAATTAGCTTTTTAAAAGATTTGACAATATCTAGAGTATTACATCAAACTAAGGGCCCGTAGTGAAGTGGTTATCACGCCTCCCTGTCACGGAGGAGATCGCCGGTTCAAATCCGGTCGGGCCCGCCAAACAAAGTCGCTATCGTAAGATAGTGTTTTTGTTTGGCTGAGTTTGTTCTGATTTTGAACCGGTACGAACGAACGCGAGTGAGTGGGCCGGTTAGCCTGGATGCAATCCAAGCGCTATCCGGTCGGGCCCGCCATAAAAAACGAGTCACCAGAGCTACGCCAGTAGCTACTAGGGTGGCTCTTTTTTTATGATAAGTGCTCGGCGATTTGGACCGGCTCTAGAGAGCGTAGCGAACGGGCCGGTTAGACAGATGCTCTGGCAATCTGT
>CAYORQ010000008.1:0-15849 GCA_964406425.1 uncultured Candidatus Saccharibacteria bacterium
AGCGGGAATCGAACCCGCATTGCCAGATTGAGAATCTGGTGTCCTAACCGTTAGACGATGGGACCAACAGGTGTATTATAGTATTTTTAGACCAATTTTACTAGCCACAACACCAAATACGTCTTTTTGGTAGTCTAGACGGCAATGCTTATATTGTCGTATTATCGTTAGTAAGAAAAGTTTATTGACCGATGAGTTGACAAAGAGGGGTGTTTTCGTATGTGGGTCCGTAACCACGCTGGTATTTTTAGTAATTTATGGCCATTCCATAAGCCAGCCATAGTGTAGTAAAAAAAACACGTTGACCATAACTAAAAGCCTGTATATAGTGGAGCACAAGAGCTTTGTAACACTAGATACAGACATAAACAACAACAAGGAGGGTGAAATGGGTTTTGTTCAGATAAGAAAGCGTAACGGTCAAATGGTGGATTTTGATAGGTCTCGTATTGAGATTGCCATCGGTAAGGCTAGCGAGTCGGTTGGCACAGAAGCAACGCCTGCGGACATAGCAGCCGTTGTAACCGAAGTTATTGTTCAGGCTGAGGCGTTATTTCAAGAGGGTGCCCCAGATGTCGAGGCACTGCAAGATCTTATTGAGCAAGAGCTAATGCGCTCGGGTCACTACAAAACGGTCCGTAGTTTTATACTATACCGCGAGACTCACAAAGCAATCCGCGCTGCCGAATCGGCCCGCTCGGCCGAAAAGCTCGAGCAAAGCAATCTAAAAGTGACAATGCCCGACGGCAGTCTCGAAAACTTTAGCTACGCTAAGCTCGTCAAGGAATTATTAGAAGCTGCCGACGATATCGCCGACGAGATTGACCTCGATGATATCGCTCAGGCTGTTAAGGCTAGTTTGTACGATGGCATTACTTTTGATGAGCTTGAAGACAGCATGATAATGGGTGCCAAGGCTCAAATTGAGCGCGACCCGCTCTATTCTAAGCTAGCATCTCGACTGTTGCTCCGTAAGGTCTATAAAGAAGTCTTGGGTAAAACCAACAAAGCTGATCTTGGCGAAACCTACAAAGAGACCTTTATAAGCTTCATTACTGACACCATAAAAGATGGCCGCCTCGATAAACGCTTGAGCGGCTTTAACCTAAAGCTACTCTCTGAGCACATCAAACCAGAGCGCGACCAACTAATTGATTTTATGGGTCTCGATATGCTCCACGACCGCTATTTTGTGCAATCCCAGGGCCGCGGACACCGACTCGAAGTGCCGCAGATATTCTGGATGCGTATCGCCATGGGCTTGGCGATTGCCGAGAAAAAAGACCAAGACAAATGGGCCATGGATTTTTATGATGTACTCTCGACACTGCGCTATGTTCCCTCGACCCCTACCCTGTTCCACTCTGGCACAGCCAAACCCCAGCTTAGCTCGTGTTTTTTAAATACTGTCGAGGACGACCTGAAGCATATCTTTAAGGTTTATCTAGACAACGCCCTGATGAGCAAATACTCGGGCGGCATCGCTACTGACTGGACCAACATCCGCGGTACCGGCTCACTGATTAAGGCCATTAATATACCTTCCCAGGGAGTTGTGCCTTTTCTTAAAATTATGAACGATACCACAGTGGCGATTAGTCGATCTGGCAAGCGCAAAGGTGCTACCTGCGCCTACCTCGAAACTTGGCACCTAGATATTGAAGATTTCCTGGAGCTACGCAAAAATACTGGCGACGAACGTCGCCGCACCCACGATATGAACACCGCGAACTGGGTGCCAGATCTATTCATGGAGCGTGTTACCAATAACCAGGACTGGACGCTATTTAGCACTGACGAAACTCCAGATTTGCATCACCTCTACGGCAAGGCTTTTAAGAAGCGCTACGAAGAATACGAGCAAATGGCTGATCAGGGCAAAATCAAACTCTTTAAGCGTATCCCTGCCGTCCAGCTTTGGCGCAAGATGCTGACGATGCTATTTGAAACCGGCCACCCCTGGATTACCTTTAAAGATGCCTGCAATGTGCGTAGCCCGCAAGACCACGCCGGAGTTATCCACAACTCGAATCTCTGCACCGAGATTACCCTTAATAACTCGGCCGACGAAACTGCCGTTTGTAACCTCGGGTCAATCAATATGGCGAAGCATATCAAAAACGGTAAGCTCGACAAGGACCTCATTGAGGATACTACCGACAAAGCCATGCGGATGCTCGATAATGTCGTTGATATTTGCTACTACACAACCAAAGAGTGCGAAGCCTCTAACCTCAAGCACCGACCGGTGGGGCTCGGAATTATGGGCTTCCAGGATGCACTATATATGCTCGATATTAATTTTGATTCGCCAAAAGCTACGGAGTTTGCTGACGAATCGATGGAGCTAATTAGCTACCATGCAATCTTGGGCTCAAGTAAGCTCGCCAAAGAGCGCGGCGCCTACAAGAGCTTCAAGGGCTCTAAGTGGGATAGGGGTATATTCCCTGCCGACACAATTGATTTGCTCGAAAAAGAGCGCGGCCGCAAGATCGATGTCAAAAGGGGTGGCAAACTCGATTGGCGCTACGTCAAATCGCACGTCAAGAAAAACGGCATGCGCAATTCTAATACCATGGCTATTGCCCCAACTGCATCGATTGCCAATATTGCTGGCTGCTACCCATGTATTGAGCCAATCTACAAAAACCTCTACGTCAAATCAAATATGAGCGGCGACTTTACTGTCATCAACTCCTACCTAATAGAAGATCTTAAGGCTCTAAACATGTGGAGCGAGACGATGGTCAAAAAAATCAAGTTCCACGATGGTTCGATTCAAAAGATTACAGAGATACCCGAAAAGCTGCGCGCAAAGTACAAAGAAGTGTTTGAGATTAATTCAATGAACTTAGTCAAGATCACTGCTCACCGCGGCAAATGGATCGACCAGAGTCAGAGCTTTAATATATTTGTGCAAGGAGTTAGCGGTAAGCAGCTGAGCGATATCTATATGGCGGCTTGGAACCAAGGCCTAAAAACAACTTACTACCTGCGCAGCCTGGCTATTTCTCAGGTCGAAAAATCGACCGTCGATACTGCCGAATTTGGATCGACCCATAAGCGAGAAATCAGCAATGCCAACGCCAGCGAATCGAAAGTTGAAGGCTAGTAACGATGCAAAGAGCAAGCTTGCTTATAACCAGTAACATTCAGAAAATAATTAAAACAAAAGGAGTATTATAATGTCACTAAAAATGTCCGAAACAAGACCCGATATCAATAAACGACGAATCATTAACGGTGAGGATGCCGATGTCATACAATTGCATCCAATGAAGCATAATTTTGCCTGGGATGCCTATTTGGCTGGCAATGCTAACCACTGGCTCCCTACCGAGATTGCCATGCAAGACGATATCGAGCTCTGGAAGTCCGACCAACTAACTGCCGACGAACGCCAGGCCTTTGAGACCGCGCTGGGATTTTTTACTACTGCCGACTCAATAGCAGCCAACAACCTCGTACTGGCTCTTTATAAGCACGTCACCAGCCCGGAGTGCCGAATGTACCTACTGCGTCAATCCTACGAGGAGGCGATTCATACACACGCCTACCAATACATCGTCGAGAGCCTGGGCCTTGATGGCGGAAAGATATTCAATATGTACCGCGAAAAGTCTTCGCACTTTAGTAAGGCTAAGTTTATACTGACTTTTAATGAGGGTATTTTTGATGATAGCTTCCACACCGGAACATTCGAAACCGATCAGAAGTTTTTAGAAAACCTCTGTATATTTTCGTTAATTCTAGAAGGCATCTTTTTTTACTCCAGTTTTGCAGTGATCTTTGGCTTTCAGCGCCAAAATAAGCTTGTAGGTAGTGCCGAGCAGATCCAATACATCATGCGCGACGAATCGCAGCATCTGAATTTTGGTATCAATATGATAAACGCCATCAAAGAAGAACAACCCGAGCTATGGACCGAGGATTTTCAGACCAGAATGGTTGATTTGGTAAAGCAAGCTACTGAGCTCGAGTATAAATACGCCCAAGATGTTTTTCCGAACGGAATATTTGGGATGAACGCCGACGGCTTTAAGCAGTACATTGAGCATGTCGCAGATAGGCGCCTGTCTGCTGTTGCGTTGCCAAAGCAATACCACACCAAAAATCCTTTTCCGTGGATGAGCGAGGCTGCCGACCTATCGAAGGAAAAAAACTTTTTTGAAACTAGAGTTACTGAGTATCAAACTGGTGGAACTCTGGATTGGGAATAGCTACTAGATAACTGCTTTGAGTCTTTTGAGGGACTCTTCAGGCCCGAGGGTAGAGAATATATCAAATAGCCCAGGCGCTTCGGTGCGGCCGGTCAGTGCTACCCGCAGAACATAAAAATACTGGCTAGCTCCTACGCCCAGCTCGGCAGTTAGGTCGCGTAGGGTTGCCTCGATACTATCGTGGGTAAACTCGTTAGCTTCTAGGGCAGTAATTGTTTTGGTGATCCAGTCTGCAACAGTGTTAGCGTCGTCTTTTTTATAAAGCAATTGCTTATCGATTATAGGCGTTTCAAAAAATATCTCCATAATGTATTTTGCTTGGTCGAGTCTTTTGATTCGATCCCGATCGAGCCTTAAAACTCTCTTGAAATAATTTTGTTCATTCAGCCAGTCTGCTGGGATATATGGTTTGATTTGCTTTATAAACTCGTCTTCGGTGAGTTTATTGCGGAGGTATTCGCCGTTCATCCAATCTAGCCTTTGGGCATCAAATACAGCCGGGCTTTTTTGGATACGATCAACACTAAACTTTGCAATCAGCTCCTCGGGCGAGAAAATTTCCTGAGTAGTGCCGTCGTTCCAGCCGAGTTGTGAGAGAAAGTTTAGTAGCGCCTCGGGCAGATAGCCCTTGGCTTTATAATCAAGAACATTAACATCGCCGTCGCGCTTGCTGAGTTTTTTGGTTCCGTCTGGGCCAAGAATTGGTGGCAGGTGAACCCAAGCTGGTCTGGCAAGACCTAGCATGTCATAAAGCAAGGCATGCTTGGCGGTGCTACTGATAAACTCGTCGCCACGAATAACATGCGATATATTCATCAGATGGTCGTCGATGACATTGGCGAAGTTGTAGGTGGGGTAGCCATCGGCCTTAATGATAATAAAATCATCAATAAGCACATTTTTGGTATCAAAGCTTCCCCTCACCTCATCTGTCCATTTAGTACTGCCCTCTGGTACCTTGAGGCGGATGGGCAGCCCATTGGTGTCGCTATCGCTATCGAAATCTGGCTCCATCACATAGTTATAAACAAAGGGTCGCTTGGCAAGCGCTGCCTCGGCTTTTAAGGCTTCGAGCTGCTCGGGCGAGGTTCGGGAGTAGTAGGCCTGACCAGACTCAACCATCTTGGTGGCGTACTCATTATAGTGGTTGAGCCGTTTAGACTGCACGTAAGGGCCGTGCTCGCCTGCCAGCTCCTCAAACCAGACGCCTTCGTCGGGACGTAGACCCAGCCAGTCGAGCGATTCAATAATCTGCGTAACGCCTTGTTCTACAAACCGCTCTCTATCGGTGTCCTCGAGACGAAGTATAAATTTGCCACCATTGGCTTTGGCGAAGAGATAATTAAATAGCGCCGTTCGAACCCCTCCAATATGCAAAAAACCAGTCGGACTTGGGGCAAATCGTACTCTAGTGGGTTTATTCATAGCCCATATTATACCAGAATTAGGATGACATCATTAGGTCTTCAGGTGATATCTCGTTAAAATGCCCATCGGGAAGCTGCTTGTAGCAAACCACCTTCGAAGAAGTCTCCTCAGGGTCGTAGATATATTGAATCCTATTGGAGCTGCCATGGCCCGAATAGAAGGTTTTTTTATCGATAATTCTTGGCCCTGTAATGCGCTCGATTTTAAACTTGATGTTGTCTTTTTCAAAACCAATCGCCTCGATTGTTTGGCTCAGCTTATGATTATCCTCTAGCGGTTCTTGCTTTTTTTCGGTTGTATCCAGGGTGTATTTACTATCGATTAGGTCAATTAGATCTTCCCAGGCTTTGTCGCTCACAGGCTAGTAGCCATTCTGATAATCTGGTCTTGGTCGAGAGACTGGTCGGAGCTCTCGATTTTGTACCATGTTCCGTGGTTGACCCAAGTAGCTTGGTTTTTACCAAGTATGTATATCGTTAGCCCTTGGGCCTGCAGAGCCAAGTAATTCTCTGCCTTAGGAGCGACAAAATTTTCGGCGAGAGCCTGGCTGTCCCAGTCGGTCTTAGACTGAGATATTAGAATCTTTTTATTGCCCTGATTATTTTGCAGACTGTAGCTAATAGACCCAGGATTGGTTTGTATTTCGTCGTTCAAATCGAAGCCACTCGGCATATATCCTGGTACTGTGGCTACAATTCCGGCCTTGGCGCTGGCTATTTTGAAGGCTAGGTTTGGATAGTTGACCTTCCATATATACGCACCGACCATAAATAATGTCACGATACTAACGGCAACGCCTGCTGGCTTAAGTACTTTTTTAATAGATGAAGCTTGATTTGACAGGTTCGTGGGGTTAGCCGCAACCTGCTCAACTGCTACTGGATTGATGGCCAAATTGCTGGGCGGCACAGGACTTGAATAAATATCGTTAGACTGTTGCGGGGCGGCAATAGGCTGCGGGACGATTGCCTCTACGGGTGCAGGCGACACTACTGGGGCAGGATTAGTAACAGTCGCCAATCCCTCTACTGGTAACGCGGCTGGTGCAAGCGAGTTTTGGAGTTCATCGAACTGGGCATCACTCAGTACTCCGCCCTGATTACTGAGCTGGATTGGATCTTGAGTCAACGTGCTGGGAGGTAAATTACTACTTGCTGGCTGCTGCATGGTAGCAAGCGGCTCTACTGCGGCAGGGCTAGGTGACTGATAGATATCTGCGGCATTGAGCTGTTGGTTGCTGGGAGGCAGCATTGCGCTAGTCTCATAAGTCACTTGAGCTTGAGGCATTGGTTGCGGTTGAGGTAATGGTTGAGCTTGAGCTTGAGGTTGAGGTAATGCTTGAGCCTGAGGTTGAGGTAATGCTTGAGCTTGAGGTTGAGGCAATGGTTGAGGTAATGCTGCAACTGCTATAGAGACGGCTGCATCGGGCACTGTAATTGTAGCTGGCGTGGAGACGGGCTCAGTTAATGACGCGGCGGGCTGAACTGGTAGTGGTGGGGTTGTACTGAGACTAGGAATCTGGCTATCTAGCTGCACCGCGGCATCGTTTACTGGTAGTGGGGTGTCAGCAATAGCGGTTGGAGTAGGAGGAGGAGTGGTGGTAGGAGGAGGAGGAGGAGGAACAGGAACAGGAGGAGCTGCAGAAGTATCAACTACAAGTGGGGTCGCAGACTGCTGAATTGGTATAATCGCAGGTGGTGCGGTATTGAATTTAGCAACTGCTGGCGATTGCGGGCTGCTAGTTTGCCCATTGGCTGCCTGGGCGATAGCTCCTGATTCCATCAAGGCGTTGTCTTCGGCTGGTGTACCGCAACGCATACAAAACTCTTTCCCAGCTATTACTACTCGGTCGTCTGGGGCACATTGGGGGCATTTGCTAAGTTCAATCATAAATATATTTTTAGATATAACCATTATAGGTTATTTGAACATAAGCGTAAAGTTATTTTATTCGTTTTTTCTCTGTATAGATCTTTTTGATGAAGCTTGGTACGGCAAACTGACGGCGCAGTCGCTTCGGCTGCAGGGCTAGACGCCATAACCATTCTAAATGCAGCTTTCTGAGAAGGGCTGGAGATCTCTTGATAGCACCACCGAGCTGGTCATAATCAAAGCTACCACCTTCGCCAATAATAACTTTGGCTTTAAGGGCACCCTTGTATTTAATCATAAATTTTTCTTGCTTCGGAAAGCCCATTGCACAAAATAAAATATCCAGCTGACTAGCGGCAATTTGATCGACCAGTTTTACTTCGTCGGCCGGCTCAAAAAAGCCAGACCAGCATAGTAGCTGGATATCCTTATACCTACTTTCTATGGAATGGCTGAGAGCAGAGGTGTTTTTTGGGCCACCGAGTATGCCGACTTTGAGTTTGAGCTGATTGGCCCGCCTAAGGAGTGGCTTGGTCTGATCAACCCCAGCCATTTGCTCTGGTACAATCTGAGTCAGCCAGCTTTTTGATTGCACCCTAAATGCCAGGCTGCTAAAAAGTGAGATTAGCCCCCAGCGCATCGCTGGCCGACCATATAGGTAGCTGGCCGACCAAGCCACTGCGGTAGAGTCGGCGACATTAATATCGGAGCTATTGATGAGATCTTTGATGTTATTGTTGCGTGATGCCAGCGACAAAAACTCGACATAAGGCTTAAACACCACTAGCGGGCGATGATATGGCTTACTGGCTTGCTCAATAATAAGCTGGTTTATCTGATCGATAGTCAGAAGGTCGATCCTGACCCCCAAAATATGTATTTTGTTATTTTCCAACTGCTGCCCTACTAATCGCTTTTATAAAATTGTCTTTATCGAATTTATCAAAGATATAGCTGTTTTTGAAGCTGGGGGCCTTCAAAACAGTTGCCTCATATTTTACGATTGCTCGGTTTAGGCTGGCTTCGTTCGGTGAATCATAAAAGACCCCAGTCTGACCGTCTTTTATGATTTCATTTGCTCCTCCGCCAGCCAGAGCAATGACCCCGGTGCCGGCAGCAATCGACTCGACCATGGTTATACCAAAATCCTCGATATTACAAAAAACGAATCCCCTGGCACCAGCGAGCAGATTGACCTTGTCGCTATCGCTGACTCGACCAACAAAACTGATATTGTCAGCCCCTGAGGCGATACCGCGCAGGCGCTGAGCATCGGGGCCGTCACCGGCCACTACTAGTTGATGTCCCGAGGCACGAAAAGCCTTAATGGCGAGCTCAATATTTTTGTATTTCGCCAAGACCGAGAGCACTAGGTAGTACGGTTCTTTGGTAGTTTTTAGATCTAAAAAATTAGTCAGCTCAACCGGTGGGTATACCACAATGCTATCGCGGTGATAGTATTTTTTGATTCGCTTGGCAATATATTCGCTGATTGCAATAAACTGCGTACCGTTTTGGGCCTGGTAGTAGTCCCATAGTCTTAGCTTTGATACTAGTCTAGTGATATAGAATCTACCGACCGGCCCGAGCTTTTGATCTGTCAGGTAGCCAGGCCAGCTATCCCAGAGCATCCTCGCTGGGCTAAAGCAGTAACAAATATGCCTTGTTGGTTTATTAAAGTTGATGTTTTTGGCCCATGCCGATGATGTACTGATGACAAGATCGTATTCGTCGAAAGACCACCTGCCGATAGCATTTTTGATAAATGGCAGTAGTAGCTTCGGCCGCTTTTTTATGAAGCTAGGAAAATGTTTTAATCTAGATTCGATTATGGTTCTTTTTGCGAAGTACTGGTCGAACTTTTTTGGGTTATATACTAGCGTGAAGATATCGGCCTGCGGATATAATTTGGCTAGTTCAAATACCACATTTTCGCCACCACCAACCTTTTGGTTGAGCCAATCATGTACTATGGCGATCTTCATTTGTTATTCGCCTTAAATATACCGTATAGGGCAAACATCATCATCGAAAGTGTCGAATCGGCCCAAGTGTGTAAAAATAAATTCGCCACCAAAATACCAGCCGTAGCCGCAAATAGACCAACAGCTAGCGGGTCGTCGATACGCTTGTAAAAATCCCTTAGCAAGCTAGTAAATGCAAAAAGGTATAGGATTAAGCCAATTATCCCCACCTCATAAGCGATTTGAAGATACCAGTTTTCGCTTATCAAGGGTTTAGTACTTTTAAGACTAGCCGGGCCTGCCGAACCAAGACCATTACCGAAGGGCTTACTTACCACCTCGCTAAAAGAATTGACAATCGACTCTATCCTTTGCTGGTCAGAGCCTTCAATACGGTTTTCAAAATAGCGGCCATGCATAATTACATTTTGGAACCTCTGGTTTTGGCTGGCAAGACCCAGTACTAGTAGCCCGGCAAAAACTGTAACAAAAAAACTGACGATAGCGATTTTGACTCGCTGCTTCTTATTAGCCAGTAATATTAGCGCCACTATCAGGGCTGCTATAGCACCCAGCCAGGCACTGCGGGAAAAGCTTAATATCATAGCCGCCAAAAGTGGTAGGCAGAGAACCAAGCCCCAGCGCTTCTTGTTCTTGAGAGAGTACGCCAAAACGAACGAGAAAGGCAATATCAAGTAGGCTCCCAGCTGATTAGGCCCGCTAAGAGTTGAGAAGGCTCTGTATATCTTGAGCGAGCCATCGACCGTTTGGCGAGGGTTAATGGTGTTGATGCTAAAATCAGTAGCCCTGTAGCCAATGGTCTCTAAAAAAGACGGTGGTATAATAGTGCTTTGTAAAATTGCCAAAATAGCTACAATGACCCCTGGAATAATTATTATCCATTGGATATTTTTGATTAAAAACTTTTTATTAGCGGAAGGCAGCTGAAACACCAGCAGTGCTAATATCGGAAAAATATTATTTTTAATCCCTAATACAAAAGGAGTATTCTCGGGCCTAATCAGCATCGAAACAGCTAGGCTCAAAAAAGCAATCGCCAGGAATGCAACATTGGTGTTGTCAAATTCAAAACCTATCCTTCGATTACTAATGCTATAGACTAACCATAAAAAGACAATCGCCAGGAGTACCCCTTGGCTGGTCCCAAACGAGCCGAGAGTAATACTAAAAAATGGGAAAAATGGCAAGAACAATAAATAGATTGCTGACCCCCATGACATGAAGTTCAGACTTATAACGGATAGTTTTTTAGCTAGCTCGTTCATTTACTGGTTACTACGCTCCTAATATATTCGTCGAGGTGCTCTACTGCCGTTCCTGCCCCCTTGATGACACAAAGCATAGGATCTTCCGCGATGTAGGCAGGCACACCTGTAACCTTAGTCATTAGTTTGTCGATATTACGAAGCAATGCACCACCACCGGTAATGATCATGCCGCGATCGATGATATCGCTGGAAAGTTCTGGTGGAGTTTGCTCCAAAACGGCCTTAACGGCCAAAAGAATTTCATCGAGTCGATCCTTGATAGCCGAGGTTATCTCGGTGCTAGTTATTTCAATTGTTTTTGGTAAGCCACCGACCACATCTCGGCCTCTGACCTGCATCGTTTTGGGTTGGTCTAGGGCCGTAGCCGAGCCAATCTTTTTTTTGATTTCCTCGGAGGTCTGAACACCTACTACTAGGCCGTGACGCTTTCTGATGTGTTCGGCAATCGCCGAACTAATGTGTCCGCCACCAATTCGAACCGAGCTCTCGGCTACAATACCCCCAAGCGAGATGATTGCAACTTCGGTTGTACCCTCGCCAATATCTACTACCAGGTTGCCGGCTGGTGCAGCAATCGGTACATTGGCTCCAATTGCGGCCGCTACTGGCGCTCTAATGATATAAACTTTTTTGGCTCCGGCCGCCGTTGCGGCATCAATTACGGCTCTTCGTTCGGTCGAAGTAATGCCGGTCGGTACACTTATCATGAGCTCTGGTCGAGTCAGGCGGATGTGGCCCGATATTTTATTTAAGAAATACTTCAGCAGCGCTTCGGTAATTCGATAATTAGCAATCACACCATTACGAAGGGGTTTAGAGGCAATGATAGTATCTGGAGTACGGCCAAGCATCTCCTTGGCATCATTGCCAATTGCCAAAATACGATTATCGTCAACGCTAATGGCGACCACCGAGGGCTCATTGGCTACCAGGCCTTTTTTGGGTATATAAACTCGGATATTAGCGGTACCCAAGTCTATTGCGATGCGTTTAGTAAACATACAGATATTTTAACAGGTTAAGGCTCAAAGCTTAAGTACTGGTTCTTGAAATGTTGGCTCCCAGCGCCCGTAGCCGGCCATCAAAATGTTCGTAACCTCGGTCGATGTGTTCGATTCTGTCGATAGTAGTTGTGCCATGGGCAATAACAGCTGCGATCAAGATAGTTGCCCCGGCTCTAACATCGAAAGAAATTAGATCGGTGCCATGTAGAGTAGTTGGCCCTTCGACCAGACCGATATGGCTATCGCGCAAATTGACATGGGCGCCCATTCGTTGAAGCTCAAAGAGGTATTGTAAGCGTCCTTCATACATTGTTTCGAATATCTCAGATACGCCTTCGGCCTGCGTAAACAAAACCGCCATCGGCGCCTGCAAATCACTCGGAAAACCAGGGTATATGTCGGTTCTAATCTTGGTTGCGAGTAGTTTTTTGGACGGCAGCACCTGAAGCTTTCTTTCGCTCAGAATTTTATAATTAACTCCCATACGATTAAAAACATTCAAAAGCCCGTCGTGGTCGTTGATTATAAAATCCTCTATTACCAAATTGCCTCCAGAAGCTGCGGCAGCGATTGCCAGGGTGCCACTCTCCAGATAATCCGGAATTATTTCGCCCTCACCGCCGTGCAGACTCACTACGCCCTCTATTAGTAAAACATGCGAACTGATGCCCGATATCTTAGCTCCGAGACTATTTAAAAACTCACAAAGTGCCACAATATGTGGCTCAGTGGCGGCCATTCTGATTTCACTAACTCCAGAAGTCAGGACTGCAGCCAAAATTAGGTTCTCTGTAGCCGTGACGCTGATTTCATCGAGTACTACACGAGACCCAGCCAGTTTGCCGGTAAGTTTGATCGAGTTTGTACTAGAAATGAGTTTAGCACCCAAGCCTTTGAGTCCATTAATATGGGCGTCGATTGGTCTTGTGCCAATGATGTCACCACCTGGCATACCAATTTCGACTTCACCAAAGCGCGCTAAGGCAGGGCCCATAATCAATAGTGAAGCTCGTAACCTTTGGGTTAGTGCTGTAGGAATGGCCTTGGGACTGGCATCCTTGGCATTACAAACAATACTGCTTCCGGTACGCTCAACCCTAACCCCAAAGAGCTCTAGTATCTCAATCATTACTTCGGCATCGGCGATTGCTGGTATGTTATGGATTGTGACATCTTCTGTGGTTAGTAGCATAGCGGCTAGCATTGGCAGGACGTGGTTTTTGCTGCCAGCAGTTTTTATTACCCCTTCAATTTTAGTGGGGCCATTTATAATTAATTTTTGCAAGTTTGTATTCCTTAATTAAAGTGTTTAGCTCTGGTGCTTTCTGGTTTATAATACAGTCTAAGCTATAACAATATGATATCACAAAAAACACGCTCTTCGCTGACTATAACTATTGGTACTATCCTAGTATCGATTGGCACCATCCTGCTTGTTGGATTAGCTTCTGGTTATAATATAGACATTTTCCGAGGCGAAATTTTTGCGACTGGCCTGGCACTACTTGGAACTAATCCAAGCGGAGCAAGTATCAAAGTAAATTCCAAACTAATATCACAAAAAACTCCCTACCGCCTAGAGTCCGTCAAGACCGGTACAATTAGCATCGAGTATTCGCTGGCTAATTACTACGACTGGAAGGCAAGCTTTTTTGTTAGGGCAGGCGAGGTGACCTTTGCAGATTATGCGCTGCTAGTACCGAAGGTCATCGAATCTAAACAAATCGAAAGCAATCTGGTTTTTACGGACATACTGTCTAGCGCTGAAAAGAATAAAATTTATGCATTTATAGACGATCCGGGTCTGATATACGAAGTTAAATCAAACTTTGAGCTTCGTAAGGTCGCCGAGCTACCTGTTAATGACTCAATTAAGACGCCAGTTAGGCAGGTTGACACCCAAATTAGTAACGATGCTGGGTCGCTGGTGACGCGAGCTATCTATGACGATGCAAGCACTGCATATTTTTGGGTCAACACAAGCTCGGGAGAATTCTTTGACCTCAATAAGCTTTTTAACCAGCCACTAGCTAATATACGAATTAGCCCTAGGAATAACAAGGATATTTATAGCTTGCAGGCCGGCAAAATAAGCCGTGTCAATGTTGATAGCAAAAAGCTTTCCTCGCTACCAATGGCCAATGTCACGGCCCTTGATTTGACCAAAGACGGTGTTTTGACTATCGAAAATATTAGCCCCACCGATACCCAGCTCTTGGTGAGCTATGATTATGATGGCAACAACCGTAAGGTTTTGTACCAATACCCTAGCTCGACTAAGCCACTGAAAATTCTCTCTAGCAAAATAGGTAATGACTTGGTTGCTGCAATCACAAACCCAGACAACAATAGTTTGACCATATTTAGACAAAAAGATGGTAAAAATCTTTCCTCACTGATCGGACTCGATACATCGCTTCCAAACTTTAACCCCAATGGACGATTTTTATCATTTGTGCAAGCCTCCAAGCTAAGGACAATAGATATCGAATTTACAGACCGTTATAGCATTTTACTAGCAGACATTGGGCAGATAAACTGGCTCACCAAATACCAGATGTTACTCAAAAAGCCGAACGGCCTATTTATAATCGACTATAATGGCTTCAACTTATTAAAAATTCCACCCAATGCAACTTTGCTGTCAGACTATAAAATTGCCACCCAGCTCGACAGCAAGAGTGTTGTATTTTTGAGTGCCGGGAAAATAAACTACTACAGCCTTGAGCCCAGGGGTGGATTAATTAACTTCCGGTAGATATTTTGTTTGAATAGGCTGATTTGACGGCGGCTGATCTTGATTGCTAGCACCAAACAATTTACCCAGAAAACTCGAAATTTGTTCCCAGATACTCTTAGATGCAGAAGGCAATGTGGCCTGACCGCTCGTGGCTGCTGGGCTGGCAGATATTTTGGGTTGTTCGGGCTTTTGGTAGGCTGGTGTAATTTGTTTGGCCCGAACGACGAATCTCTGCCAGCTTGTGCCTGGAGGCGTACAGGTAATCAGCGTGGAGCTTGGGTAGGATGTTTGGTTTAATACGCTCAGGTCGGTCGGAGCTACTACCTTGGTTTCTTCTACTTGGTAGATATACTTACGAGAATTGTAGTGTATTTCATAGATATCCCCGACCGATAGTTTTTCTAGTATGACAAAAATAAACTTATAATTACCCGCTTCCCACCAGTCGCCGCTAGAATGTCCAAAAAACACCGAGTTGCCAGGCTCGCCCGGATAGGCTGTGCCATAATAATGTGCAACTCCACCTCGCAGCGCCAACAAAACTTCTGTCTCGACATTGGTCTTTGGAAATACCAAAGGGGCCGTAACTCCGATTTTAGGAATTATAATTTTGTTATCTGGACCCACGACTTCAGCCTCGGCAGGTACAGCTTTGGTTTGGGTTACGACGACATCCTGAACTGCATTACTGCTGGGCTTATTAAAGAGATACATCAATTGAGATATAAACCACTGAGAGTTGAAAATTAGAAGAAACACCAGCACTGTGCCGACAACGAGCTTGGCGTTATGCCAGTGCTTATGAGATCTGATTAGTTTTATTTTATTGAGTGCTGCCCGTTTCCTAGTAGTCTTTGAGGCTGAGGCAGAGATAGCTTTGTGGGCATTTGGGTGCAGATTAATACGAGGCCGAGTCTGAGGCTCGACTTTTGGCTGATTGTGCTGATTCTGGTGTCCATGCAAGTGTCCATTAAGATCGCCGCTAGCGTGGGTGGCAATGCGATCTTGTTTGGGAAGTGTCGAGTGCTGAATATTTGCACTGGGTGACTCTTTTATGGCGGGTATGGCTGGCGGTGGGAGCTCCTGCTCGGGCTCGAAGTGGTGCTTGGGCAATGCCAAGCTAACCTCCTCGCCTTCGTGCAGTCGGTGAGCGGGAATGGGCTGGTAGTCTGGGTTAGTATTTGGCTTAATGTGCTTCATTTTTTTATAACTCTTTTGCTTGTCTTGATACTATTGTATATTATAGCTACAGTATAGTATAAATATTTGCCATGCAATTTAGGCCAGAGTGGTGGAATTGGCAGACACGCACGACTCAAAATCGTGTGCTCG
>CAYORQ010000009.1:0-15388 GCA_964406425.1 uncultured Candidatus Saccharibacteria bacterium
TGCTAGCGCTTCAGGGCTTCAGACAATCCTGGATAATGATTAGTCCGTTAGCCTGTTGCTTTCTTGGAGCTCGATGTCGGTGAAGGACGGCAAAAGTAATAGCTAATGAGATATTCAATTGAAGACGCCAAAAAGATTAACCATATAATTATTGCTTCAGATATCTGCTAGCGGCGTACGAGGTGCGGAGGGTAAGTAGGATTTTTTTAATTTCGAATAAATAATCTAATTATTTGCTATAATAATAAGCATGACAGGCATAATCGCATTAGTACTACTTGGTCTCGGAGCATTCCTGTTTTGGTTTGGCTACGAAGTTACATCTGGCAAACACAAGGCCGACCCTGACGACCACTTTTTTCCGCTGGTCGGTCGCAATATCGACTATGTCATTGGCCTTGCAGGCATCCCGATGGGCATTGCGATGTTTATTTTGGCCTTTGCGGTTTGGTCTGAAGTCCGGCAGCTCAATTATGTAGCTGCAGCCTTTGTACTATTTGGTGTGGTTAGAGCCTACTTGCCGCCAGACAAATACGGCCCAGCCTGGCACCGTAAAAAACCGACCTTAAAATCTAAAAAACAAAGAAACAACAAGGCTAGAAAAAAGCGTAAAAAATAGCGCTTTTGTGTTAGAATATCTGAACTATGAGAAAAATACCGAAAAAACTAGTTGCCCTTCGGCTCGCTAAGAAAATTCAAAAAGTATTAAAATCCCACGAAGTAGTAATTATTGCAGTCACCGGCAGCGTAGGTAAAACTAGCACCAAGGTGGCTATCGGCAAGCTGCTTAGTGCCGAGCACCAAGTAAGATTTAGTGAAGATAGCTACAATACCGATATCGGCTTACCGCTTAGCTTTTTTGGACTCAAGGTACCAACCCCGCTCTGGGACCCTACAGCTTGGCATAGGGTATTCCAAAAAATAAACTCAATTAGCAAAAATTACCCCTACGATATTGTGGTTTTAGAAATGGCCGACGACGAACTCGAAGATATGCTGAAGTTTTTGAAATTCATTAAGCCCAAATATTCGGTCTTAACGGCTGTCGCACCAGTACATTTGAAGTGGACAATAAGTATCGATAAAATAATTCGCGACAACTGGAAGATAGCTAGTGGCGCTAGTAATATAATTTATAACGCCGACCAGCCCGAACTCGCAGCGCTGGGGTCAAAAACCAAGAAAGCCATAGGCTTTGGTCTCAAAAATGGTGCAGTCAGGTTTGGCAACATCTCTAGAAACTCCAAAGGGTACCTCGTGGCTGAGCTGAGCTTGCCTGAAGGCAAATTTGAAATAACAACCAAAATGATTGGTCGGCACAACCTTGGTAGCTTGCTGGCTGCGGCAACGGTTGCCAGCAAAATGGGGATGTCAGGAAGCAAAATAGCCAAAGGATTGAGTCGAATCGAAGGCGTTAACGGCCGAATGAAGCTTCTGGCGGGAGCCAACGGCAGTAGGATCATCGATGATAGCTATAATGCCAGCCCCAAGGCAGTTTGTTCGGCACTAGATACTTTGGCAGAAATTCCTGCCGGCAGACGAATTGCAGTACTTGGTAGCATGGTTGAACTCGGAGATGCCTCTGATGCAGAGCACTACAAGGTGGGGAAGCATGCTGCTAAAAAAGCCGATATGCTAATTACAATAGGCAAAAACGCCGAGATCCATACGGTCACTGGTGCAAAAGATGCCGGCATGAGCCCGGATGATATCAAGATATTCAAGACTCCTTATGAAGCGGGGCATTTCTTAAAAAGAATTATCGACAAGAAAGATTTGGTGCTAGTTAAGGGCTCGCAAAACGGCGTTTTTAGCGAAGAGGCCACCCGTATACTACTTGCACCCAGCCTAAACCCTAACGATGTTCTGGTTCGTCAAAGCAAAGAGTGGAAGCGAAAAAAGCGAAAGGCCTTTGGTCTATAATGGCAAAACTCAAAGTTTCACTAGTGGCTGGCGGACCTTCCTCGGAACATGAGATATCCATAGCAAGCTCCAAGAATATTCTCAAATACTTAGATACCAAAAAATATGATGTCACCTTAGTTCTGATATCTCTTAGCAATAAGTGGGGATTTGGAAAAAACTTTGAAGATACCGAGCCTACGCTCGATTTTGAGGAAGGAATAAAACGACTTAAGGCAATGAAGCCCGAGCTGGTATTTAATGGCCTACATGGCGCCTTCGGTGAAGATGGCGGCTTGCAGGTAATACTCGAGGATGCCGGCATTAGGTTTACGGGCTCCGGCAGCAAGGCCTCGGCTAGTGCTATGGACAAGATTGTAAGCCAAGCGATCGTTAGTAGTCAGGGGCTAAAAACAATCGAGACTTTAGACTTTTGGGATAAAGATTGGGCACAAAATAGCGAGGCAATTATGTTGTCTGCACTTCAGCTTGGGCTGCCACTTGTGGTAAAACCGGCCGATGGCGGATCGAGCATCGGCGTGTATTTGAATCAAAAGGAGTCTGAGCTGCGCACCAACATCGAAAGCTCGCTGAAGTTTTCAAAATATATCGCAGTACAGCCCTTTATAAGCGGCCGAGAATTTACTTGTGGAGTGCTTGAAATCGACGGGATTCCCCAGGCTCTAGAAATAACCGAGATGGTTGTCAAGGGCGACAAACTTTTTGATTTTGATTCGAAATACAAAGTTAGTGATACTACCAGAGTAACCCCAGCCAATATACCCCAAGCCCTAACAGATAAAATTAAAAGCCAAGCAGTTGCTATTCATAGCGCGCATGGCTGCAAGCACTATTCTAGGACTGACTTTTTGGTAAAAGACAATGAGCTATATTTTTTGGAGCTAAACACCCTGCCCGGTATGACCGACACGAGCCTATTTCCGTATCAAGCCAAGACTGTGGGTATAAAATCTGCAAAGCTAATAGAGCTAATAATAGCTGGGAGCCTGAGGTAGTCAATAGCCGCGCGTTTGCTCTAGTAAGCTCTTTGCCTCTTTAGGGCCAGCTCGATTATAATATATCAAAATAAGGTATAATATATTTTAAACAATGAAAAAATACAATCCCGTAACCAACGAGGCCAAGTGGCGCAAAATATGGCAAGATTCCGACCTTTATAAGACCGCTACTGAGCCTAATAACAAGTCGTATAACCTTGTGATGTTTCCTTATCCATCTGGCAATTTGCACATCGGTCACTGGTACAATTTTGGACCAGCCGATACATTAGCCAGATATAGCAAGATGCACGGCAAAGATGTGCTCCAGCCGATTGGCTTTGATGCTTTTGGTTTGCCCGCCGAAAACGCCGCCATCGCGCGCGGACTAATGGCCGACGAATGGACCGACCACAATACCGAAATCATGACCGAGCAGCTCAAAAAAATTGGCACTATGTATGACTGGGATAGGATGATTAATACTAGTAAGCCAGAGTACTACAAATGGACGCAGTGGATTTTTTTGAAGCTATTGCATGCCGGCAAAGCTTACCAAAAAGACGGGCTTGTGAATTGGTGCCCCAGCGACAAAACTGTTTTGGCTAACGAACAGGTCATTAACGGCAAGTGCGACCGGTGCGGAACCGAAGTCGAACGCAAAAACCTCAAGCAGTGGTACTTCAAAATTAGTGACTACACCGAGCCGCTACTAGCGGATCTCGATAGCCTAGACTGGCCCGATAGAATCAAAGATATGCAGCGCAATTGGATAGGCAAGAGCGAAGGAGCAAAAATAGCCTTTGCTATCGATGGTAGTGATGCATCGCTTGAAGTCTACACCACCCGACCCGACACTATATTTGGCGCGACATTTATGGTTGTTGCACCCGAACACCCCTTGGTCAGCGAGCTGACCTCCGATGATAACCGCGCTGCCATCCAAGCCTACATTAAGCAAGCTGGCTCTAAAACAGAGATCGATAGAATGGAGTCGGCCGAAAAAACCGGCGTCTTTACGGGCTCTTATGCCGTCAATCCAGCCACCAAAGTCAATGTTCCTATTTGGGTTAGCGATTATGTCCTGATGGGCTACGGCACGGGGGCTATTATGGCAGTACCAGCCCATGATGAGCGCGATTTTGAGTTTGCCCGCAAATTTGGCCTCGAAATTATCCAAGTCATTGACGGACCTAGCGTACAGGATAAATCTCATAATCTAACGGGCAAGCTGGTCAATTCGGGAGACTTCACGGACCTAGAGAGCAATAAGGCTAAAAGCGAAATAATAGCTTGGCTAGAGGCCAACGCTTTGGGATCGCGCCAAATACAGTACCGCTTGCGCGACTGGCTGATATCAAGGCAGCGCTATTGGGGTACACCAATTCCAATCATTCATTGCGACAACTGCGGAATTGTCCCGGTACCAGAAAAAGATTTGCCAGTGCTACTGCCACTAAAACAAAAGTTCGGCAAAGACGGCCGTAGCCCGCTGCTCGATGACCCAGATTTTATCAATGTCGAATGTCCTGACTGCGGTAGCAAGGCCCAGCGCGAAACTGATACTATGGATACTTTTGTAGATAGTAGCTGGTATTTTTTGCGCTACCCCAACCCCGAGTACCAAGATGGCCCTTTTGACCCTGTGGCAGTTAAGCAGTGGTTGCCAGTCGATCAGTATATTGGTGGTGCCGAGCACGCTGTATTGCACTTATTATATGCTAGGTTTATAACCAAGTTCCTGCACTCTACTGGCCACCTAGATTTTAATGAACCTTTCACCAAGCTAATTAATCAGGGTATGATTCTAGGCCCTGATGGCAATAAAATGAGCAAGTCCAAGGGCAATGTTATTGACCCCGACGATTATGTCGATCGCTACGGCGCCGATGCAGTACGAGTGTATTTGATGTTTATGGGCCCCTACGATGAGGGTGGCCCCTGGGATCCAAAGCGCTTTGAAGGCTCGCACCGGTTTATTAATAAAGTCTGGGACCTTTGCACCGCTAGCTACAGTGAGCTCCAGCACGACTCGCCTAGTGAAGCCGAGTTGCAGTCTAAACTGCACAAATTGATCAAAAAAGTCACCGCAGATACTCAGGTATCGAAATTTAATACAGCCATTTCCTCGCTGATGGAGTTTGTGAATTATACCGCAAAGGTACAGGCCAAGGGCGATGTATCTAAAGAACAATGGCATATCGCCATTGCTACCCTAGTCAAGCTACTGGCGCCTTTTGTGCCTTACTTGGCGGAGGAATTATGGGAATTACTAGGCAACACTTCGAGCGTACACACCCAAGCCTGGCCCGAATACGACCCCGAGCTTGTCAAGGACGATATTATAACAATCATAATCCAGATCAATGGCAAACTGCGTGGGCAATTCGTTGTTAATACCGAGGACGCCTTTTATAAAGACGAGCTCGAACGAGCCGCGCGCGAGCAAATGGCTGATTCTCTAAAGTCCGCAAAAGTTATTAGGGTTATTGTTGTGCCTGGTAAGCTGGTCAACTTCGTGACCCGCTAAAGCTTGCTATTTTGCCAATTTCTTGGTATTATTACCCTCGAAGATATGCCCTAGTGCAATCAAAAGATTAGTAGCACTAATTGGCTCAACTAGTCTAATAAACCAAAATATTTTTTGTAATGCACTTCGCAATAACATTGTTGGCATATATCTTCTCTAACTAAAGGAGAGAAAAATGGCAGTACCTAAGAAACGCCGAACTTCATCTACGCGTGGTCAAAGACGCAACCATGACAGCCTGAAAGCTGTATCGTTGATAGTCGAAAAAACTAGCGGCCAAGCAGTTCCGCGACGATTACATAAAGCAGCTAGCCTCGGACTAGCACGAACCAGAAAGAGCTAAAATGGCATCAAATCGACATCTTTGTAGAATCATAGCATTACAAAGTTTGTACGAGTATGATTTTCGTAATAGTTTGGAGCTCGAAGAGCTCACCACCGATATCGATGAAGTCTTGAAGCGTAACCTCGAAGTATACAAAGATGCTATCGACGAAGTCGATTTCGTAATAGACCTCGTGAAGGGAACATTAAAAAACGAAACAAAAATCGACGCCATCATAGTGCCCTCTGCCCCAGAGTGGCCTATTGATCAAATTGCCAAGATAGACAAAGCCATACTACGAATGAGTATTTATGAGCTAATAATCAGGCAAGATGTACCACCCAAGGTTGCAATCAACGAAGCCGTTGAGCTAGCCAAGGAATTCGGCGGCGACAATTCGAGCAAATTCGTTAACGGAGTTTTAGGCACAATATTTAGACAGAGTGAATTATATGATCCAAAAGAAGACAAACGAGCAGGTCAAGCCACAGAAGCTGACCAAGACTCAAAAGAACCAGCCAAAAAATAACCAATCAAAATCCAAAGCCGTACGAGAGTACACTGCTGGAGGAGTTATTTTTCGAATTAAAGATTCGAAGCTAGAGTTTTTATTGCTACAAGACGTCAAGGGCCGCTGGAGTATTCCCAAAGGCCATGTCGAAAGTGGCGAAACTCTCGAGCAGACTGCAATCCGTGAAATTGGCGAAGAAACAGGCTTGGTAAATATCAAAATCATCGATAAGCTCGACAAACTTCATTTCTTTTACCGTATGGAAGGCAAACTAATATTCATGACTACCTTTGTATTTTTAATCGAATCGACTGACCTCAAAGAAGTATTGATGCCAGAAAAATCAGAAGGAATCGTCGATGTCAGCTGGTTCGACGAACAAGCTGGCTTAAGGGCTATCGAATATAAGGCAACCAAAGTATTATTAGAGGAGGGCGCTAAGCGCGTAAAAAAAGCATATGGTATTCAATAGAGAAGAAGTCGAAAAAATTATCGGTGTCACTTTTGAAAGTGAAGACCTTATTAAGACTGCCTGCACTCACCGTAGTTATCTAAACGAACACCGCTCTACGGTCAAGCAGCACAACGAACGATTAGAATTTTTGGGTGACGCTGTTTTAGAGCTGGTGGTGACGGATTTTTTATACACCAACTATCCAACCAAGCCAGAGGGCGAGCTAACCAGCTGGCGAGCCGCCTTAGTTAAGACCGAGAGCTTGGCCGAGCTAGCCGAAGAGCTAGACATTGGGAGGTTCTTGCTGATGAGCCGAGGCGAGGCAAAGAGTGGCGGACGAACGCGCATGGCACTTTTGGCCAACTTGGTAGAGGCCATCATTGGCGCAATCTATATCGACAGAGGCTATGATGTGGCGGCAGAGTTTATTAGCACAAAAATCAATTCCAAACTCGAGGGAATCCTAAAAGCCGGGCTGCACATTGATGCCAAAAGCCATTTCCAGGAGATAGCCCAAGAAAAGCAAGGCGTTACTCCACATTATGAGGTTGTATCGGAGTCTGGCCCTGACCACGACAAGATATTTGAGGTAGCTGTTTATTTAGACAAAAAAATGTGGGGTAAGGGCAAGGGCAATAGCAAACAAACTGCTCAGCAATCGGCTGCTCAGAATGCCCTCAAAAAATATACACCGTAGTTTATTTAAGCAGTCCAAACGAGGTATAATAAAGTCTATGAAAATTGCAATATTGGGTTTTGGCAAAGAGGGTCAATCGGCCTATCGTTATTACGATAAGGCCGGTCACGATATTACCATTCACGATAACGATAGCAAAATACATTTGCCAAGCGGCACCCAAGCAGTACTTGGCGATACGGCCCTTAACGATCTAGATAGCTATGGCTATGATTTGATAGCTAGGAGCCCAGGCTTGAGAATCGATAAAACCCAAATCAAGACGCCTATTACAACTCCAACAGCCGAATTCATGAAAGTCTGTCCAGCCGAAATTATTGGCGTCACCGGCACCAAAGGCAAGGGAACCACAGCTACGCTAATTGAGCAGATGCTAACAGAGTCGGGTCAGCGTACTCACCTCTTGGGTAATATCGGTACACCAGCTCTAGATGAGCTGCCAAACATCAAGCCTAGCGACCTAGTGGTTTATGAAATGTCTAGCTTTCAGCTGTATGATATCCAATCTAGCCCACATGTTGCAGTCTGCCTATTTGTTACCGAGGATCACCTCGATTGGCATAGCGACCTTGCAGAATACCATGCAGCTAAGGGCAATATATTTAAATATCAAACGAGTAGTGACGTTGCCGTTTATTATACCCAAAACCCGACCTCTAAAACCCTCGCCAAGCTGTCGCCAGCCACCACCCGCTATAGCTACGGAGATAACGGCGATGTCGTTGTGCGAGACGGAAAAATAAACGCTTTCGGGTCTAATATAATTGATATTAAAGCCGTCAAACTTCCAGGCGAGCACAATCTGCAAAACATCTGTGCCGCTATTTGTGCTGTCTGGCCATACACTCAAGATATCAGTGCAATTAAAAAAGTCATCGAAACTTTTGCTGGCTTGCCGTACCATATCGAGCATGTTCTGGATAAAGCCGGGGTGAGCTATTATAATGATTCGTTTTCGACCAACCCAGTATCAGCTATAGCTGCAGTCGAGAGTTTCGAACAGCCAATCGTATTGTTCCTGGGGGGCTTCGATAAGCAAGCCAACTTTACTGAGCTGGCCGATGTCTTAAAGACCCGAAAAATCAGAAAAATAATAACTTATGATAAAACCGGTAGTGACATCCAGAAGCTACTGACAAGCAAAGGCATAGCTGATGTCGAGTATATTTCGGGTGATGATTTTAAGGCTATTATTGCTGCCGGTGTAAATTTTGCCCAGCCTGGCGATGTGGTGCTATTTAGCCCAGCCTGCGCGAGCTGGGGAATGTTTTCAGATTATAAGTCGCGTGGGCAGATATTCAATGACATCATAACATCAATATGATTGTTGCTTATGTTTACCGAGCCAAAGTATAATTAAAGCATATGAAATCTAGGGTGGCTACACTACGCAGTATTGAACTTTCGGGATTTAAATCTTTTGCTAAGCGCACAAAGATTGACTTCGGCGACGGCATTGTTGCTATTGTTGGGCCCAACGGTTCCGGTAAGAGCAACATTGCCGATGCCGTGCGCTGGGCTTTTGGTGAGCAAAAAAACAAGTCGCTACGCACCGATAAAGCGGAAGACCTAATTTATAATGGCAGCGACAATAAGCCCCGGGCGAGTATGGCAGAAGTTGTTATAGCGCTCGATAATAGCGGCGGGTCGATCCCCATAGATTTATTAGAAGTCGAGATTACCAGGCGTCTCTATCGTAGCGGCGAGAGTAGCTACATGCTCAATGGCAAAAAAACCAGCCTCGCCACGATTCAAGAACTGCTAATAAAAAGTGGCTTTGGGGTCGGGAGCTACACTGTGATTGGGCAGGGTATGATTGATAAACTAATTTTGTCTAGCGGCCAGGAACGCAAGCAACTTTTTGAGGAAGCCAGCGGTATAAGGCAGTTCGAAATAAAACAAAGCCAAACCACCAAACGCATCGAAGCAGTCAAGCTTAATATCGACCAGATTAGTAGTATTATTAGTGAAATTAAGCCCCAGCAAGAAGCTCTGGCTCGCCAAGCTAGCTTACTTGAGAAACGCACGCAGTTAAGCGGCGATTTGCACAGATATCGATGTGGCTATATTGCCCAGCGTAGCACAGAGCTCAAATTGAGCCGGTTAGCAATTGTTAGTAAGCAAGTCGATAACCTAGATGAGCAAAAAAAGCTCCAGGCTGAGCTGAAGGAGCTAGAGGCTGACCACGCGGCATCTGGGACCGCTGCAAATAAAAACACAGCCAGCAGTATCGGTAAAGACCTCGATAAGCTAGAACTGCACCGCAGTCGTATCGAGCAAGGCATTAATAACCTCAACGCCATAGCCGAACAAATCAATTCTAAGATTACCGCAACCGATCCGATGGAGCATTCTATTCGCGATGAAATTTCGTCATTACAACTAAACCTCAAGCAACATCTAAAAAACCAAAAGTCTATAGAGGCGGTTGTTGCTAAGTTTGAGCGTAAGATTAAATTAGTCGACATTAAGATAAAGTCCCAGACGGACATCCTCGATAGCACCAGGAAGGCTCTGGGAAAGTCACAAAAAACAGAGTACCTCCAGCACTGCCTTGGCTTGGTCGATATTCTGCAGGATGGCATCAAAAGAAATAAATCCTACAAAGACCTAGACATTGTATTTTATAAGCTTCGTAGAATGATCAAGCACTCTATTGGTGATAATTCGGCCGAGCTAGCTCTAAAGGTTGGTAAGGTTCAAAACATAATAGCCGGACTACTAGACGAACGCGAGAGTATTAGCGAATTGCAAACTAGCGAAGTTATTAAGCTTCGAGCTATCGAAATGGATTATTCTGCCATCGCTCACAAAGTTAGTGATCATGAGTTGAAGCTAGCGCAAATCATTAAATCGGACAATACTGATAAGCTCAAAATCCAAAAGCTTGATCTTGAATCAAAAACTCAAAGTCTAGCCCGGCAACGAGATAGCATTAATGCTCGCATTAGCGATTTGAGACAAGAGCTAGTCGCGATGGTCGACACTTCGGCCGACGCTGCAAATAACGAATACTACCAGCGGCACGAAATGCTCTCTAATCGCAATATCGAGCTCCAACAGAAGGCACACGCCATCATAGCGAGCCTTGGCGCTATCGACTCATCGGTGCGCGATATTGCTAGGCTCTTGAACAAATGGTCATTACCCGACTCGGCACTCACCGGGGCTATAACAGAAAGTATCAATTACGATTCAATAAGCCGCATCGAGGCCGAGATCGATCTACTAGCCGAAATTAGCCCGTCTGTGGCACAAGAGGTTAAGGATTCTGGTGAACGAGTGCAGTATCTCGAAAAGCAAAAACTTGATCTCGAAAAAACTGTTCAAAACCTGTTGAAAGTCTCTGGTGATACTAGTAAAAAAATGCAGGAGGTATTCCAAAAGGGCTTTCGTCGTATCAACAATAATTTTGCTGAGCACTTCAAGAATCTTTTTGAAGGCGGCGATGCAGGGCTAGAACTAAAAGAGACTGGTGACGATTATGGGGTAGAGATAATTGTTCGGCTGCCCGGCAAACGAGCCCAGAATATATCCTCACTCTCGGGGGGCGAAAAAGCCCTAGCATCTCTCGCACTGCTAGCCGGTATTCTTGCCTCTAGCCCTTCGCCTTTTGTGGTTCTTGACGAAGTTGATGCTGCCTTAGATGATGTTAACACCAAGAAGTTTGCTGAGGTACTAAAAACAATTACTAAGCACTCGCAGATTTTGGTGGTAACCCACAACCACGAAACCATGGCTGTCGCCGATGAGCTGCTGGGCGTCACCACTAGCGGCAATAACGATTCGCAGATCATCAGAGTTAAGCTCGATTCTTTGCCTGCTGGTGCAATAAGCAAATAAATATTGACAATCTACTGCTTTTACAGGTACAATAGGGCGTATTCGTTTTTTCGAACTAAGTATAAAAAAAGGAACAAAAGATAAATCTATGGTAGTAATCCGATTGGCTCGTGGTGGGCGAGTAAAACAAGCAATATATCGTATAGTAGCAGCTGACAAGCGCCGTTCGGCAACCAGCAAGAATTTGGATGTCTTGGGCACCTTTAACCCTCACACCAAAGAAACCAAGCTAAATAAAGAACTTATCGAAAAGTATCTGTCTAATGGCGCTCAGCCATCGGACAGAGTAATTCGTATTCTTCAGGCACAAGGCCTTGCTACTCCTGACTGGGCCAAGCCTCACGACCGATTCAAGAAACCCAAAAAAGAAGTTGAAGCAGCTCCAGCTGAAGAAGCCGCCGCCGAAGTCGCATCGGAATCTACTGATGCCAAAGAAGACCTAAGCAAATCTGTTGATGCCCCAGAGTCGGCCGCTACCGAAGCAGCCGTAGCCGAGAATCAAAAAGAAGCCACCGAAAAAGTCGCTGAAGTTATCGAAGCAGCCGAAGTTAAGCCCGAAGAAGCCAAAGTAGCTAAAGAAGCTAAAACTGAACCTAAATCTGAAGCTGAAACAAAAGCTAAAGCTGACAAACCAGCCCCCACCAAATAAAACAGCTAGAATATTACAACCTTTTTGTTTACAATAAGGCTATAACTATAATAACCAAGGAGAAGCAGCTATGGCCGAAAAAGACCAAGAATTTCTAGAATACGTTGTTGCAGCAATCGTTGATAATCCTGATGACGTCAAAATCAACCGCACCGTCGATGAGAGGGGCGTACTGTTGGAGCTAACGGTTAACCCAGACGATATGGGTAAAATTATTGGTAAGGCCGGAGCCACCGCAAAAGCCCTGCGAACCCTACTAAGAGTTATGGGTGCCAAATATGATGCTAGGTTTAATCTAAAAATTACCGAGCCAGGTGGTGAGGACAGACAAAGAAGTACCGAGCCTACTCATACTGAGCCTACCAATGCCGAGCCAGCACCAACCAATGAAGTTGCCAGCGAACCGACCACACCACAAGAACCTGAGGTCGAAGAAATGAGCGCTGAGGACATCAAATCTAAGGCTCGTGAAGGTCTTGAAGATTTGGATGTCGAAATATAGTCTTAACTTGTAACGCAAGGTAGTCCATACTAATAGTAGTTATGAAGATTGTTATTATTACACTTTTTCCTGAAATGTTTAGCCCGATACTCGGCTCTAGCATGATGTGGAAAGCTCAATCAAAAAAACTTGTGAAGTTCCAGATTGTGGACCTGCGCAAGTTTGGTTTGGGCAATCGCCAGCAGGTCGACGATACCCCCTACGGTGGCGGAGCAGGCATGGTGCTAAAGCCAGAGCCGATATTTGAAGCTGTCGAGCAGACCAAAAAAAAGCTCACCAAGGCCAAGGTGATACTAATGACTCCACGCGGCGAAAAGTTTAGCCAAATAACTGCCAAAAAAATCAGCAAACTCGATGAAATTATTATTATTTGCGGCCACTATGAAGGCTTCGATGAGCGGATTATGGAGCTAGTAGATATCGAGCTCTCACTCGGCGACTTTGTTTTGACAGGTGGCGAATTGCCAGCTATGACGGTAGTCGATGCCGCCGTTAGGCTGATACCCGGAGTCTTGGGCGACAAGCAGAGCCCGCAAGACGAATCTTTTAGTCAAGGTCTTTTGGAATACCCTCAGTACACCCGCCCAGACGATTTTAGAGGCAAAAAGGTGCCGGAGATCTTACTCGGTGGCAACCACGCCAAGATACTAGTTTGGCGCAAGGCCGAGGCGGTCAAAAAAACCAAAGCTAACCGTCCCGATTTGCTTAGCTTTTAGGGTTATAATTATATTAATGGCAATCGAAACCCCACGCTACGAAACAATTAGAAAAGATGGAAAGTTTAGTATTCGAAAATACTCTGCAACCATTCAGGCTAGTGTGATAATACCAGCTAACGACCTTAACCAAGCCTCGAGTACTGCCTTTGGTCTGCTGGCTGGCTATATTTTTGGCGACAACAAAGCCAAAGGTAAGATTGCCATGACGGCACCGGTAGCAGCCGAGCAAGTCTCTGAGCAAATTGCCATGACGGCACCGGTAGATGCCACCAAGACTCACGGCAGTAGCTACAAGGTATCTTTTACGATGCCGTCAAAGTATTCCATGGAGACCTTGCCTAAGCCTAATAACGAGTCTGTCAAAATAGAAAAGCGGCCGAGCCATACCATGGCAGTACTGAGCTTTGCGGGCTATACGACCAGCGATACAATATCCGATAAAACGGAGCAACTCAGGGATTGGGCCAAAGCCAACGGCATAGCTATCTTGGGTCAGCCGGTTGTGTCGCGCTACGATGCACCCTGGAAACCTGGGTTTTTGAGACACAACGAAGTATCGTTTAGAGCCAAAACTAGCCAATAGGAACTAGCCTAGTTTTTTTTGGTTACTTTAATAGCATCTAGCTTATGTTTGAGCTATAATTAACCATAATGAAGTCTAATAAAAAATGGTTCAAAAAAGTGCGTGGCAGCTACCTACCAATTACTTGGCAGGGGGCAGTGTATTACTTGCCGTATCTGGCCTATCTACTATTCGTCTATTATTATGCCATGGCAAATATCGGTTACAACTGGACTAGTATTCTAATTATTATCCCAAATTGGGTTGCCGCTGCCGCAGTTATGACTTGGGCGGCATCGAAGCGAAGCTAGGCTGGGCACCGAGCTCTGTAAGGTTCGCTGTGAATAAAAAAAATACCTAAACTACATATTTAGGTCTTTTTTGATTTGCTGGGAAGATAATTTCTGGTCAAAACTTTTACAGCTAAATATTATTATTTCTCAAATTGAGGTTGTATTGAATAGCTAGGGCATAAACTCATGAAATATGTTAAGAGGATAAGAACCCGCCATCTACCGGCAAGACAGCTCCCTGAACATAGCTAGCAAGATCACTCGATAAGAACAGTACAACTTTTGCAACTTCATCGGGCTCGCCCCATCTACCATTAGCTAGACGCTGCTGAAAGTCGTAACCAGTTTTTATGAGATTTAGCTTTAGTTTTTGGACTGCATCATCCCTTAATGCTTTAGTGCTAGGTGTTTTGATGCCACCAGGCAATACAACGTTCACTCTAAAACCAGATCTACCATAATCTCTTGCTAGCGATCGAGAAAGAGCTATGACACCTGCCTTACTCATTGAATAATGAACTAGGTCTTTCATAAACGGAAGAACCGCCTCGATAGAGGATATATTTACTATAACCCCACCATTTTTACCTCGCATTCGTACATAGTTCTGGCACATCCAAAACGCAGAATTCATATTTACATTTAAAGTTTTCATAAGATACTCTTCATCAACTTTTAAGTAGTCCATAATAGGATACACACCGGCATTGTTGACTATTACATCTGGCAACTCATTGGAGTCTAAATTTTTCCAAAATGAATCGACCTGTTCCTTACTAGATACATCAACCTGGAATGGCTTAGGCTCATAATTATTAGGTAAGCAGCCCTGGATGGTTGTTTGCAAGCCCTCTAAATTAATATCGAGGAGAAGTAGTTTGGCTCCTGACTCTGAGAATCTATGCGCTATTGCTCTTCCTATGCCTGAGGAAGCACCAGTTATAAGAACTATTTTACCTTCTAGCGATACAGAATCGATTATTGATTTTTGTATATTTTTCATATTACTCCTTTGATATATCTTAGCACAAATGGTTTTAATACGATTATCTTAGGTTGCCTATTTATACGCAGAACAAATTGAGTATACAAAGGGCATAGTCGATATGAAACAGCTCCTTACCATGCCGCCAATGAACCGCCAATTAAAATAGCCGACTATTGTCGACTATTTTAATTGGCTAAACGCTTTGCTTTTAGTAAGCTTTTGTTGCGCCGTCTTTTACTGCTTTTTCAGCATTGTCCTTGGACATCATCGCACAAACAGTTGTTCCGCATTTCTCATGTTTGCCTTTGGCCATAAAACCACCTCTTTTAGTCTGGTGAATCTCTGGTGCTGACAACTCGGCGCCCTTTTCCTTACATTTAACGCAGTATCCTGTAATCATCGCTGTATCTCCTTC
>CAYORQ010000010.1:0-15092 GCA_964406425.1 uncultured Candidatus Saccharibacteria bacterium
CGGCCGGCGATATTGGTAGCCAAAGTAACGGCCGATTTTTGGCCAGCCAGGGCTACTATCTCGGCTTCGCGCTCGTTGTTTTTGGCATTTAAAAGCTCATGCCCGATGCCAGCTTTTGTGAGTAAGATGCTGAGTATTTCATTTTTCTCGATACTAGCCGTACCCAGAAGCACCGGTTGGCCGCTCGCGATTCGTTCGCGAACTTCCTCAACTACGGCGTTGTGCTTGGCGGTTTCGGATTTATAAATACGGTCCTTGAGGTCTTCTCGAATCATCGGGCGATGTGTCGGAATACGGGTTACTTCGAGACTATAGATTTTGGCAAACTCCTCGGCCTCGGTTTGGGCGGTGCCTGTCATACCGGCTAGCTTACTATAAAGTCGAAAGAAGTTTTGAAAAGTAATGGTCGCTAGAGTTTGGGATTCTTGCTGAACCATAACGCCCTCTTTGGCCTCGATGGCTTGATGCAAGCCTTCGGAATAACGCCGGCCAGCCAGCAGGCGGCCGGTAAATTCGTCGACAATAATAATTTCGTCATCACTGACGACATAATCCTTGTCGCGCACAAACAGCGCCTCGGCTTTGAGGCTCTGTTCGATATGGTGCACATCCTCGATATTCTCGGCGTTATAGACATTTTCGACCCCTAGCTCTTGTTCGATTTTGGTGATCCCTTTGGGGTTGAGGCTAACGGCCTTTTGCTTTTCATCGACGCTATAGTGCTCGTCTTTGGTGAGCTTGCGAGCGAGCTTAGCAAAAAGCTGGTAGCGTTCGGTGCTTTTACCAGCCGATTGAGAAATAATCAGTGGTGTTCGAGCCTCGTCGATAAGAATCGAATCGACCTCGTCGACGATTGCAAAATTAAGCTTACGCTGGGCGCATTCGCTCAAATCCGAAACCATATTGTCGCGCAAGTAATCAAAGCCGAATTCGTTATTGGTGCCATAGGTAATGTCTGCCCGGTAGGCCTCTTGCTTGGTCACTGGGCGGAGCTGGCGGAGCCGCACATCGTGGTGCGAGTCGTCCGAAAAGTTGGGGTCATAAATATAACAGCCTTGAGGCAAAACAACCGCCGATGTCATCCCGAGCGAATGATAAATGGGGCCCATCCAGCCAACGCCGACGCGTGCCAAATAATCGTTGACAGTCACTAGGTGGGCGCCCTTGCCCTCGAGGGCGTTAAGATACAGCGGCAAAGTTGCAACCAAGGTTTTGCCCTCTCCGGTGCGCATCTCGGCTATTTTACCCTCGTGCAAAACTATCCCACCAATTAGCTGCTCATCAAACTGCCTCTGACCAAGAGTACGCTTGGAGGCCTCCCTGACTACCGCGAAAGCTTCTGGCAAAATCGAATCGAGGCTCTGGCCTTTCTTGAGTTGAGCTCTAAATTCGTCGGTTTTGGCCATTAGCTGCTTATCAGTCAGGGCCTTAATGGCTGGTTCTAAGGCGTTGATGCTAATTACGATCAGTTGATCTTTTTTTATTTCGCGATCGTTAGGATCGCCGAAGATTTTGGCAAAAATTGACATACTAGCTATTATACAGGTTCGGGGTGCTTATTGCGAAGTAAATTTGTCAAAAAAATCTTTTATACGGATTTTTTTTGGCTGATGTTTTTCTTTGTACTTTCTAATTTGAATTTTGAGCTTTTGCTCGACTATATCGACCGCCGAGTGAGGGTTGATGGTGGCAGTCTCGGCCACAATGTCGGGGCCCTGGACTTTCAAGACCGCCACAACCTTGTAGCGGTTATCTTCCTTGCCAGAGGGGTCTCTGAATATTTCTACTGTCATCCCTTGGTTGCGGTGTGATCTGGGCAAATACTTGTCGAGGCTTCCGAGTTTGCGGTTGATGTATTTTTTGAGTTCACTATCGATTTCGAACTTACGACCTGTCAGCTGTATCTGTATCATCTTACCTCCTTGGTTATTTTATAACTCCGCCGAACCATAATATTTGGCGATAGCTTTTGGCAGCATCACCTTGCCGTCGGCTGTCTGGTGGTTTTCAAGAATTGCAATTGGCATTCGGCTCGAGACAACCGCCGTGCCATTGAGCGTATGGGCAAAAACTAGCTTGCCGTCATCGTCGCGGTATCTAATATTGAGGTTCCTGGCCTGGTAGTCGGTACAATTACTGCAGCTCGTTAGCTCTCGGTAGCGGCCGTCGGCTGGGGAATAATATTCGACATCGTACTTTTCGTAGGCTGGAGCGCTCAAATCGCCGGCTGCAATGCGCACCACCCGGTATGGTATCTCAAATTGCTCACAAATCTGGCGCTCGATTTTTAATATAGCCTGCAGGGTTGCGGCACTTTGATCGGCCTTACAAAAAACATACATCTCGAGCTTATCAAATTGGTGGGTGCGGTATAGCCCTTTGCTAAATTTGCCGTAAGTACCAGCCTCGAGTCGGTAGCAAGGGCTAATGCCGACATACTTAATAGCGCTACTTAGATCCAGTACCTCATCAGCGTGCAAGCCTGTAATTGGTATCTCAGAGGTCGCTATTAGCACCAAGCCCTGCTCTTTGTCGAGATAATTTTGGTTTTCTTCGCCCTTCGGCAAGAAACCGCTGCCGGCTGCTATCTCGGAAGTGACCATGTGCGGAACGCTAATTAGCTCGAACCCAGCGGCCTCAACTATTTCTTGGGTAGCAAGCTGAATCGCCTGCCACAATTTGACAGCTTTATGACGAGTAAAATAAAACTTACTGCCCGATACCTTAGCACCAGCTTCAAAATCGTACAGATTGTACAATTCGCTCAATGCCATATGGTCCTTGGCTTCAAAGCCCAGCTCAGTATTACCCCATTTGTCGATTTCTTGGTTGCTCTCTTCGCCGCCGTCTGGCGTAGCTTCGGCAATAATATTTGGTACTTCCGAGAGTAGATTATTATACAAGGCAAGCGTGCTATTGAGCTCCAGCTCGAGTGCTTCGTGCTGCGACTTAAGCTCTTTGCCTTGGCTGATTTGCTCGGTACTAGGCTTAGCAGATTTGCCCTGCGCGGCAATGACATTGCGGCTGGCCTGAACTACTTCGAGCTCGGCGATGAGCCGACGCCTGTTGGTATCGACAGTCAGTAGCTCTTCGACATCCAAAACCAAGCCGCGACGGGCGATTGATTCTCGAACCTCTTCGGTGTTGTCTCTGATGTATCTAATATCTAACATAAGTTTATTATAACCTAACTTTTAAGCGATAACCTAGCTATCACAAAATCCCTATCTAAACTCGACAAGAAAAAGCCTAGTTTGGGGCCCTGGTCTTTATTTAAAAATAGTTGATAGATGAGCTTAAAGCCCGCGCCTGGCTTGATTTCTTTTGCGGTTGCGGTGGCGTAGATGGCATCGTGAATCGTGTCTGGAGTAAGCTCTGAGCTAGCCAACAGGCTTACTAGGCTACCAAGAAAGTCACGATCTTGCGAAGTTAGCTCTAATTTTGGTAGCTTGGTTTGGACTTCAAATTTGATGCTCTCAGGCGCGTAGGCTGCTAGCCAACGGCCGACATAATCCAGCTCTCGGGCTATTGAATCGGCTTGAGTCTGGACGGCTTTTTCAAAACCACTACGATTAAGCATATCCATAACCATAGCTATATCGCCGCGGGCAGTCTGATAAACCGTCACCATGTGCGAAAAAGGCACCGTACTAATGATGTGGTCTTTACCTGACAAGCTAGCGAGTTGCCAGGCCTTTTTAAACTCTGGTTCTTCGCCCGCCAAAACAGCCGCTTCGGTCTTGGCGTATTCGTCAATTAGAGTATAAAGGCCCAAGCCGGTATCAAAGGTCAGCTGCCGCTCGGGTCGGCTCTTAAAAACAAAATAGCGCAGTATCTCGGCAGGAATAATTTCCAGCGAATCAATTAGTTTTACTAGGTTCCCAAGTGATGAGCTCATTTTTTTGGTTTCGCCTTTGAGGGCGATATTGTCGTAGGGTACAGAAATCGGCGCCTGGTAGCCAAAAATCTCCTTGGCCAGCACCACGCCGGTATCGTAGCTACCTCCCTTGGTGGCGTGCTCCCTACCAAAACCCTCGATTTGTACGCCGTAGAGTTTCCAGCGGGCAGTCCAATCGAGCCGCCAATTGAGCTTGATTTGGCCGCTTGCGGCATCGGCAAAATAATCCTTACCATCTTGACCGATGTAGTGCGCTTTGGAGCTGTCAAAATCGTAGCCAACAAACTTGGCCGTCTTGAAGCTGCCTGAGGACTCATCGACTATCATGATTGGTTGCCAGTCAGGTTTGACTTCTCGGCCGCTAACGCTCAGCAAAATCTCGGCGATCTGATCGCGCTTTTTCATCGCTAGGTTGATCATTTCGGTAAATACGCCTTTACTATATAGCTCGCTAGTACGAAAAACTTCCATCTCGACGCCAAGCAATTTGGAGCTTTCGAGGTATTCCGTAAAAAATTGATCGGCGTAGCTTTTGGACTTACCATCTGGGGCCGGGATTGTATAAAGTGGTTTGCCGGCCTCTAGCTCGTAGCTGGCTGGTAAATAAGGGTAGCGTTTTCTGAGGTCTTCAATATCGTCTACAAAATGCAAGTGCCGAACAGCCCGGCCGGCTTGCTTTAGGCCCCTATAGACGGCATCGGCAGTGAGTATTTCGCGGGCATGGCCAACATGATACGGCCCAGATGGCGAGATGCCACTAGATACTATAAGTTCGCCTTCCGGATGGGCTTTAGTTATCTTGGCTATTAAGATATCTAGCCAATAGTGATTTTTAATATCCTCGTTCATAACTTAATTATACCTGACTACCAAAAACTCTGGTAGGGTCTTCTATAGAGAAAGGGAGCTATTTAACTTTTAGTATTTTATAGGTAATAGAACCAGCTGGGATCTGTACCTCAGCATGCTCACCAACTTTTTTGCCCATTAGAGCCTTACCGATAGGTGATTCGTGCGAGATCTTGCCGGCATCTGGGTTAGCCTCTGTTGAGCCGACAATTTTGAAAGTATGCTTGTCGTCTTCGAGCTGGACATCGACGGTCGAACCGACAGTGACTTCGTCGCTAGCTCCGCCTTCGATAACTTTGGCTCGCTTGAGGATGTTTTCGAGCTCAGAAATACGCCCCTCTATAAAGAGCTGCCTAGATTTGGCGTCGTCCCAATCGGTGTTTTCGCTTAAGTCACCAAACTCCTTGGCTTCTTTTAGTGAGGTGGCGACTGCTTTGCGCTTATTATTTTTTAGGTCATCAAGCTCGGCTTGTAATTCCGTGAGACCTTCTTTAGTTAAGTAAAAATCATTATTTTTAGCCATTGGTATTTCCTTTCTTTGGACCCAATAAAACAAAAAATTGCCTTCTAAGGCAGCTATCTTTGAACATTTTTTATAAGAGGTTCTCTATTAAAAAGTGTTAAAAAATGTTACTTGTTTGTTTTTATTATCGCAAAATATTAAGGCGCTGTCAAATCATTAATTTATCAGCTATCTAGCGGTTAGTAAAGTACCACTTATAGACTTCTCTTGTCGCAGGCGCCGCAAAGACTGACCCTTCGCCGGAGTTTTCGATCATTATTAGCGAGGCGATTCTAGGGCTACTAGCTGGTGCATAGGCGCTAAACCAAGCATGCGGCTTGGAGCGCAGGTTCTTGCCATCGTAGCCCTCCGAGGAAGTCTCGGCGGTGCCAGTTTTGGCTGCCACCTGAACCGGTACTTCGGACTTAATACTACAACACGCCGTGCCGCCACTAACGGCTGCTTCCATACCCTGCTGGACCAATCTGATATTACTGGGTGTAATAAAATCGGAGCGCAGAATATCGACTGGCGATTTTCGGACCAGCGTTTCGTCAGATGTGGTTGAGAGTAAGAGGTGTGGCTTGAGGAGCTTGCCACCATTTGCGAATACAGACGTAGCCATTACAACCTGCAGTGGCGTGGCCCTAAAATCACCCTGGCCAATCGATATATTGTAAGTATCACCAAGATACCACGATTCGCCAGTGGCCTTCTTTTTGAGTTCCGGAGAAGGTAGTTGTCCTGAGCCTTCCTCGGCTATATCTATACCGGTTTTTTTGCCGAATCCAAACTTCGAATACCAATCCAGTAGGCGCCGCTCTCCTAGCCCCTGGAAGCTCTGGTAGCCTCCACCGACTTGGTAGAAAAATATATCCGAGCTCCACTGAATAGCTTCAATTACACTGACGGGCCCAAGGCCTTCTAGTTTCCAGCCCTTAAAACTATAAACTATCGATGGGTCGTAGATATTCGTAACATCGAGCTTGCCCTTATCTACCACGATAGTTGAAGCGCTAATAACATTTTCTTGCAATGCGGCGGCAGATATAAATGGCTTAATAACCGATCCTATTGGATAACTGCCAGAGGTTAGGCGATTAAACAGCGGCTTGGCGTCGCTATTGAGTAGAGCATCGTAATCCTGCTGGCTGATACCCTTTGCAAAGAGGTTGGTATCGTAGGTTGGGTAATTAACAGCTGCCAATATCTCGCCAGATTGTGGATCAACGATGACTCCCGAGCCAGCTTTAGAGCCGGCTTTTTCAACTTGCTGTTTGATAGCTTCATAGAGTTGCTTTTGTAAACCTATATCTATTGTCAGCGTGATGTTACTACCGGCCTTTGGTTCAACTCTAGCCAAAAATCTAATCGGACTGCCGGACGAATCAACTTCGACCTGCTCTTTGCCAGGGACACCCTTAAGGTCGGCCTCGTAGCTCTTTTCGATACCACTCTTACCAATCATATCTACCGGGCGATATTCCGGATTATCATTCCATTCCTGTTCAGAGATGGGCCCGATATAGCCCAGGAAGTGCGCCAGCATTCCGGAGTCAAGATATTCTCGCTGCGGCGATGTCTCTAGGCTCAGTCCTTGCAAGTCGCGAAGTTTTTCTTCGACTTGCAGGGATTTCTCACGTTCTATATTGGCCTCAAGTACGACCTGGGGTCGATCTGTTTTTTGAGTACCCAAGAGCCTATTTTGCAGATCATCGGGCTGCTGTCCGAGAATCAATGCTAATGTCTGTGACATTTTGGAGATATCATTTTTATCTTTTGGCAGTTGGCTGGGGGTAACTACCAGATCAAAGCGGGCCGTATTACGAGCCAGTAAAACACCATTGCGATCATAGATTGCACCGCGGGGTGCAGTAATTGTCGTGGTTCTGACCCTGTTTCCGCTAGCTAGCAGTGCATTACTTTTGCCATTGACTATTTGTAGCGAAAATAACCTCCCCGCCAGTATCACCGAGGCAAAAACAACAATGATGCTAATTATAAAATAAATAGATCTGGGCACGGAGCCTTCACTAGCGACAAGCTCACTCGATCCAGACAAAATGGCGGCGCTCCAATCCTCACTTTGAGATACCATCAACTCTTTTTTGTTGCGCTTAAAACGAATTGGGTTTTCGTAAAAATCTCCAAATAAACTCATTGCTACCTCAGTATCTTGGGGACATTAATTTTTTTTGACAGTTCTGATAGCTGGGTAAATATCAAATACCAAACCACGCCAGCAGCTGCAGTTAAGCTAACGTATACCACTATCCTAGCTGTGACAACTGGTATTGGGCTCGAGGCCAACAGTGGCAGGCTCGAGGCCATACCCTGCACAAAGCTTGCCACTACCAAAAATACAATTGGCTTCCACCATGAGTACTCGACTTCTCCGAACTTCAAAAAGTATTTAGCAATAATTGCCACTAACAAATAAAATCCCAGATAAAAGCCAAACCCTGAAGACGCATAAAGGTCGCTCGATAGCCCACCAAAGAGTGCCAGCCAGAGCAACTCTTCGGTCGATGCAAATAGGGCTGCTATCACGATGAAGCTCAAAACCAAGTTGCCGACCGTTCCGGATGTCTGCCAGCCCTGCAAAAAAAATAGCTGTAGTAACACGCAAACTACCAAACAGATTGCCAAAAATATCGATTTCACTGCTTTAAGCCCAATACTACAAATACAATTTCAAGTGTGGCATTATTGACCAGTGGACGCAACTGAGCAGACTGAAAGACCGCGTTGTCATTTTTTTGGACCGACTCTACCTGGCCAATTAGTATGCCCTTAGGAATTAACCCCGAACCAGTGGTTATGACCAGCTCCCCGCTGGCCAATGACTCGGCTTGAGTGATTTTTTCGAACAAATAACCCTGCCCCAATTGACCCCGAACGATGCCCTGAGCTCGACCATCTTGGCCTATACCGCGGACTCGGTATTCTGGATCTGAAGTCAAAAACACAGTCGAGCTAAAATTATCTACTCGCTCAATAGTACCAATCAATACACCAGACGACACCACCGCCATACCGCTGGTGATGCCGCTATTTTTACCTCGATCGATTGTTATAAACTTCCTAAGGCTAGTGCCTTCACTAGATACAACTCTGGCTGGAGCTAGGTTTAAGTTCAAGCGCTCATTAAAATTAAGTTGCCTACGAAGATCTTCGTTTTCGTTAGCGATTTCTTTAAGACTGGAGAGCTGGTTTTTGAGAGCAACTATCTCGGCATCTTGGCTTTTGTTTTGCCGAGAAAGTTCGGTGGCTTTCGATATTAGCTCGATGTTATCTTTAAAACCTCTACCGGTATTGGCGAGGTAGCCACCGATTGGATTTAGAATGTTGTCATTAATTGCCCTAAAGGGCCAAAAGCCACCGGCAAACTTCAAGCCGACTAGCAGTAGTGCTATCGAGCAAATGACCACTAGCGACAATGTCTGCTTGCGTTTCATCTTTTGCACCTAGTAGGGAGCTTTCTCGTACTCTGTCGAGACTAGTACATCTTTAAGGTTGTCGAGGTCTTCTAGTACCATGCCAGTACCCCTAGCGACTGATGTTAGCGGATCGGCGGCAATATGTACTGGCATTTTGGTTTGCTGAGCGAGCAGTACATCGAGTCCCTTGAGCAATGCCCCGCCGCCCGCCAAATAAATGCCTTTGTCCATAATATCTGCCAGTAGCTCGGGTGGTGTTTCTTCAATGGTGTATTTGACAGCGTCGACGATAGCCCGAACGCTTTTTGCGAGCGCCTCCCGGACTTGGTTGGAATTGACAATAATTTCTTTGGGCAAGCCTGTCACCATATCTCGACCTCGCACTGGGCCCTCTAGTACCTTCTTGAGCTTTACAGCCGAGCCTATGCTAATTTTGACATTTTCGGCAGTGCGTTCGCCGATATGAAGGTTAAATACATCTTTACAATAAGTGATGATATCTTCGGTCAGCTCATCGCCAGCGATTCTAATAGATCGGCTAGCTACTATCCCCCCGAGGCTAATAACAGCCATTTCGCTAGTACCTCCGCCGATGTCTACGACCATACTGCCAGCTGAGTCATGAATAGCCAAACCACTACCAATGGCGGCAGCCATTGGCTCTTCGATCAAAAAAGCCTGTCTGGCACCGGCGTTGGTGGCGGCATCCTCGACAGCCCGGCGCTCGACTTCGGTAACACCCGACGGAATACCAATGACCACTCTGGGGCGCGGAAATAGCACAAAGCTCTCGCGGTGTACTTTTTCGATAAAGTAGCGCAACATCTGCTCGGTAATTTCGAAGTCGCTGACCACGCCATCGACCAGCGGCCTGGTGGCCACGATGTTGGCGGGCGTCTTACCGACCATCCGCTTGGCCTCATCACCGATAGCTAGGATCTGCTTGTTCTTGGTGTTGATTGCAACCACCGAGGGCTCATTGATCACAATCCCTTTTCCGCGTACATAAACTAGAGTATTGGCTGTACCTAAATCAATACCAATATCGTGCGAGAACTTTCCTAAGATCGCGTCAATCATATTCCCTAGTTTAGCAACTCAAGCTGGTACTGACCAGAGTTAAAGTCTAGAAATGTCTGAGATTGTAATAATAACAACCAAAATTATCAAAAAACCAAAGCCTGCCCAGTGTATTATGGCCTCGCGCTCGGGAGTTATTTTGAGCCCCAGCTTGGTTAGGGTCATCAGTGCAAACCGACCGCCATCAAGAGCCGGAATCGGCAGGCTATTAACAACCGCTAGGCTTAAAGATATTGAGGCCACAAAGGCCAGCACATAGCGCCAACCAAATTGCATCACACTACCGAAGATACTAACAATACCGACTGGCCCAGCGACATCGCCGCTAACTTGAGCTTTAGTAAATAAGCCCGCGATAAAATTACCGAATGCAGCGACCGTTAATAGCGCCAATGAAAAAGTCGTGATGATAGCGCCGATGATGGCCACAAATGGATTGTAGTATGCTCTTTGCTCGCTCTGAGCTGCCAGGCCAAGGTAACCCTTAGTTGAGTCTGAGCCGAGCTGGACCCGAATCGTTTCACTCGTCGTGCCCCTGCGCACCACTAGCTCTACAGATTTACCAGCATTTTGCTTGGTGCTGGCTTTGAGCTGTTCTTCGGTTTTTACTTCGACGCCATTGACACTGATTATTTCATTGCCAATACCAATACCGGCCTTTTCGGCTGCCGAACCTTTTGTGATAGATACAGCCCTCAGAGCAGATGACTCTATTTTATAAGGCTTAATCGGCCCAACGCTAGTAAAACCAGACGGCAAAATTGCCGGCATCCCAAAAATCATCAGTAATAAAATAATAAAATAAGCAATCGTTAGATTAATCGCCACGCCGGCCATAATGATCTTAGACTTTACTCTGTAGGGTTTAGACGAGAAGCTATCTTTGTCTTTGACGAGCTGGTCCTCGCCCTTGAGCCGAACGAATCCACCAATCGGCAGTAGGTTTAGGCTATAGAGTGTACCACCAATGGTTTTGCCAAATAGCTTGGGCGGAAAGCCAACCCCAAATTCATCGACCTTCACACCGTTGCGGCGGGCAACAATAAAGTGCCCCCACTCGTGGGCAATAACAAGCGCCGAGAATATCAATATAACAACAATAATTGTAAGAATCATTTGCCAAACCTCCTCATTCGACTAGCATAAACAGCCATCACCTTATCGAGTTCGGACCTATCAAAATCGGGCCAGTGAATTGGCACAAAATGAAGCTCGGCATAAGCGCTATCCCACAGCAAAAAATTACTAAGTCGCTGCTCGCCAGATGTACGGATAATATAATCCACCGGTGGGAGCTCCGGGTGATAGAGATTTTCGCGCAGTAGCTCGGTGGTGACATCGTCGGCTTTAGTTCCGTTTTTGATGATTTTCTTGACGGCATCAACTATCTCGGTCTGCCCACCATAATTAAAACACAAATTGATGGTGCCCTTGGTGTTGCCAGAGGTCTGCTCGGTGGCCTTGGCGATGGCGCTGATTATTTTTTTATCGAGCCGATTATGGTTGCCCGAAACCACAATCTTGAAACCCTTATCGGTTAGCTCTTTAAGATCTGAGGTAAATATTTTGAGTGCTAGGTCCATCAGATAATTAACCTCCTCGAGCTCGCGGTTCCAGTTTTCGGTCGAGAATATGTAGGCCGAAACGGTTTCGATGCCCAGTTCAAAACACTGCTCGGCAATGACCTTGAGATTATCATAGCCTTTTTTGTGGCCTACAAGTTTTGGCAAACCATTGTCTTTAGCCCATCGGCGGTTTCCGTCTAGTATAAAACCGATGTGCTTAGGTATGGTTGTCTGGCTCATCAGTCAATCTGTCGGTACTAGACCGACATTATTTCCTGCTCTTTACTAGTAGATATCTCTTGGATCTTTTTATTATAGCTATCGATAGATTTATCAAGATCTTTTTGCAATTTGGCGACTTGGTCGGTAGTAATGGTTTTGGATTTTTCAGCTGCCTTGGCCGCGTTAATCGCTTCGTGGCGAGCATTGCGCAGGCTAACATTGCCAGCCTCGGCTTTCTCTTTAATGACCCTGGCTAGCTGGATTCTAGTTTCCTCCGAAAGGGCTGGCAGGGTGACTCGAATAATCCGGCCGTCATTGCTTGGGTTTAAGCCTAGGTTTTGGTTTTCGCTGAGGGCTTTCTCGATAAATGCAAGATTGCTTTGATCCCAGGGCTGAATCTGAATTGTCTTGGCATCGGGCGTACTAATTGTGGCGATGGCCTTAAGCGGCATCGACTGGCCATAAACCTCAACCTTAATAGTATCCACTAAGCCAGCACTAGCTCGACCCGATCGAACTCCGGCTAGCTCGGCGACCAAGTGGTCGATAGCATCATCAAATTTACTTATGGCTTGTTTGAGTAGTTGTGCGTCCATTGTATTTAATTATAGCTTAAAACTAGAATTATGCACCACCCACTTCAAAGCGTACGAAGCGTGCGATAACGATATTTTCGCCTAGTTTTCCGACTAGCGCTTGCCTGAGTTGTTCAATGCTTTGCTCTGGATCTTTTATAAAAGCCTGTTCTGATAGGCAGACTTCTTGGTACCATTTGCCGAGCTTGCCATCGATCATTTTGTCGGCGACGGCAGCTGGCTTGCCGCTAGCCAAAACTTCATCCTTGATGGCGTCTTTTTCGGCATTGAGTTCGTCCTCGGGTATTTCCTGGGGGTTAAGGTAGGTCGGGTTAGAGGCAGCAATATGCATTGCTAGGTCTTTTGTGAAAGCCTTAAATTCATCGGTCCGGGCCACGAAGTCTGTCTCGCAGTTGACTTCGACTAGCACTCCGATTTTATTATTATGCACATAGCTCTCGATAACTCCGACGGCAGTGCTGCGATCGGCTTTTTTGGCAGCCTTAGCCAGGCCTTTTTTGCGTAAAACGGCAATTGCTTTATCAAAATCACCGCCGGCTTCCTCTAGTGCCGCTTTGGCATCCATCATTCCGGCGCCAGTGGTTTCTCTTAGTTTTTTAATATCTTCAATATTCATTTTGATTTTACCTCCTAATTATTCTTTGACTTCTGGTTTGGTGCCGGCAACAGCTTCGGCTTCATTAGTAGCTGCAGCTTCGGCCTTGGCCTTAACCTGAGCTTCGGCCTCAGTTTTGGCAAGCTCTTGGGCTGCCGCCTCGTCCGTCTTAGCTCTGTATTGTTCGCTGCCGCGCTTGGTGGCGTCGGCAATGCGGGTTGTAATCAGGCTAATAGTTCGTACGGCATCGTCGTTGGCGGCGATTGGGTAGGTAATGAGCTGGGGGTTGGTATTGGTATCGCAAATTGCAACAGTCGCAATTCCTAGCTTGTTGGCTTCTGAGATGGCGATGTCGTCTTTGAGGATATCGGTTACAAAAACTACCGACGGTAAGGTCTTCATTTCAGAAATACCGTCAAAAATATTGGCAAGTTTTTCCATCTCTCGTTCGAGGTCGGCTTTTTCTTTTTTGGTACCTACCAGCTTGTCTTCGGCCGAATCATTGCGGAGTTTTTTGAGTCGATCAACTCGAGTCTGGATAGTCTGGAGGTTAGTCAGCATTCCACCCAACCAACGATTGATGACATAGGGCATGCCGGTATCTTTGGCGGCCTTCTCGACAATCGGTCGAGCCTGGCGCTTGGTACCAACAAATAGCACTGTGCCTCCCATTTTGGTGGCGGCTTCAACAAATTTCTCGGCTGTCAAAAGCTGATCGTGGGTTTTGGTTAGGTCGATAATATGGACCCCGCCTCTGGCACCATAAATATATGGTTTCATTTTTGGGTTCCAACGAGCGACGCGCTGTCCAAAATGAGCTCCGGCTTCGAGCAGCTGTTTTAATAATGGATCGACTGTTTTAGCAGTCGCCTGCTTGGTACTTTCGGTAGCCTGTGTGGCTTTTGGCATAATACTTATTTCTCCTTATACACCTACCGGTCTTTCCCGAGTGGGAGGAGTTAATGACCGATATGTTGCGTTAATTTAATTTTGCTTCGTCTATAATACCAGATTAGATGACATTGTTCAAGTAAAAAACCCGCCCCTTGTTAGGGCGGGCTTTTGAAATTAGAAAAATTTAGAAAAAAAGTTTATTGGATTAGCTTGATGTTAGCCACCCTAAAGATTTTGTCACCTATCGTGACAATCCCTTGGGAGCGGATTTCATAAGCAGTTGCCTTCGGTAAAACTGAGGGCAAAACTTCACCCAATATATCGAGTTCCTTCATAGATGCAAAGCTATAAAAGCTCGACATCGGTGCCCCAGAAATGGGGGCTTTATACTCGATAGAGAATGCATCGATGCAATCTCCGATGAGCATAACCTGAAGTTCGTGGATGACTTGCACCCACTCGGTTAGTTTTTCGACTACCATATGGGTCTCCTTTTTTGTAAGGTGCGGTCAGTGGCTGGAATTATACAACCTTGTTGCCTATCTGTCAATCAAGAGCCTAGATAATGGTGCCAATAATTTCAGAAAAGCGTTTTGGGTCGAGCACCGGGAACTGGTGGCTGCCTTTGGCATTTATGATGTGGCCATCTGGTAATTTACCAGCCAGAAGTTTGCTGTTGGTTGGTATTAGGGCTTTATCATTATCGGTGTTGATGATATAGATCGGAAATGTCAGCCGCTCGAGATTATCAAGGATAGATTTATCTCGCGGGGAGTTTTTGATGGCCTGCGCGTAGGCGTAGGGGCTGAGCTGAGCGAGGTCATAATGCTGAAAAACCTTATGCTCATCGGCTACTTTTTTGTTTTTATTGCCGTGTTTGGCCTTGTGGCTAAAAGATTTTTCAATTTTTGGAAGTTTGTCGGCGTAGCGTTTTCGGACAGCCTCACCATCGGCCTTAGATAACATTACCGGCATGTTACTTAGCACCAGCTTGTTGATTTTATTCGGATAGCGCTTGGCAAAATCGAGCGCCACAAGCGCTCCCATAGAATGCCCAACTAGGTTGATTTTGCCAATTATTTTGTCGTTCCAGAGAGCCTGGCGCAAGGCGTCGGCTTGTTGCCAACGAAAATACTCGAAGTCGTCTGGCTTGGGTGAGCCACCAAAACCTAGTAGGTCGTAGCTGGCGATGTGGTATTTGGCCTTTAGTAGATCGGCCGCGCCGAGCCAATACCGGCCCGAGGCGCCCAGCCCGTGCAAGAGCACTAGCTTGGGTCCAAAGCCGCAGCCGAACTGCATATGCAGAGCCAACTTATCGGAATTGATCATATCAAATACATTGTATGGTCGCTGCGATTGGGAGTTATTGACCACTCTAATACCTAGTTTTCCATATCGTATTTTTTGAGCTTGGCACGGCCTTCTTCGGTCTGTCCAAGAATCTGGAGCTT
>CAYORQ010000011.1:0-14427 GCA_964406425.1 uncultured Candidatus Saccharibacteria bacterium
TTGGCCTTGTCTTGGTCGAGCCCCTGCACCAAGGGCAGCGACTTCTTATAGACCATCGACGACTGCGTGATTTCCTGAGACTTGTCCATATACTTGAGGTCGAGACCGCGTTTTATAAACTTCGACTCGAGTGTATCGACAATGGTTTCGAGCTTCAGCTCGGAATTGGATTCGATATCTATTTTTTGAGATTCTTTGTCGTAGCTGATTTTGGAGCCGGTCCCCTGAAAGTCGTAGCGGGTTTGGATTTCGCGGGCCGTTTGATCAACTGCGTTGTTCATTTCGGACTGATCGAACTCACTAACTACATCGTAAGAAAATGTTTTGCTCATTGTACAGAAGTATCCTTATTAAATATTATGTCTTGTTTGGATTCGCCCTCCGGTCCGAGATTGCCGATGGACTTGTTGGCAACTACCGAATTGGTCAATACTACACTGGTACTGCCGGCATTACCAGTGGTAATCCTGATAGACTGCTTGGCACTAAACAACTGCTTGGAGCCTGGCAACATGGTGCCCTTGAAGGCCTCCTTGCCGTCGATTTTGGTAGTGATATAAATGGCCTGCGGGCCGGCTGTAACTACAAGCTCGACACCGTCAAAGACCACACTCCTGACTGCTAGCTGCGAGAGATCGTTGCTGGTGGTTTTGGCATCTACGACGATAGTTTTGGATGTTTCTTTGCCGAACTTATTGCGAGCGCTAACCTTGATTTGGTTGGAGCCATTGACCAGCATCACGCGGTCGCTAAAAGACCCGTCGGGGGCGGACAAAATGGGCGAGTCGTTGATAAATACATCTGAGCCGGTATCGACCTCGCCGCTGACGATTGCGTAGCTCGAGGTAGTGCTGGATTTATCGGCGTTGGCCAGACGGATGCTGGGAGGCGTCGAGAGCTGCGAGAACTGCCAACCGACATAGCTGACCATCGCCAGCACAAAGATGCTCGTCAGGGCGATTAAAATAGTGCGTGGGGTAATCGAATAGCTCTGCGACCCGATTGGCTTGAGGCCGCGGGGTTTTTTGGTTTTACCAGCCGAGCCGAGCGACATATCGTATTCGTGGCGCTCGCGCGAGTAGATTTTGAGTATTTCGGTGGTATCAAAGCCGAGCTCTTCGGCGTAGTTTTTGACATAGCCACGGCTATAGACATCGTTAGGCAGGTTGGCGTAATCGCCGGCTTCGATTAGCTCGAGGTACTTGCGCCGAATATGCGTACTGCGCTCGATGTTATCGAGCTCGAGATGGAGCTGATGCCGGCGCTTACTAAGAAGCTCGCTTAATTTTAACCCACCTAGGCGGGTTGAGGTTATTTTTGCTGAAGAGTTGGGTTTTTCATTCGGGCTCACTCGAGCCTCCACCGATTTGATCTGAGCTCGTTATTAGTAATTTTCTGGGTTTTGAAGCGCCTTCGGACGGACCAACGATACCTCGCTCTTCGAGCATATCTAGCAGTCTGGCTGCCCTGCCATAGCCAACTCTGAGGCGGCGCTGTATGAGGCTGGTTGAGCCCTTGCCACTCTGCAAACAAACCTCGACAGCTTGGTCAAAAAGCTCGTCGTCGTCGTCGTTGCCATCGCCGAGGATCGAAGACAGGCCTTTGATTTTGACGGCTTGTGAGATAACTGCGTCGTTATATTGCGGTTCGCGCTGGGCTTTCAAAAATTTAGTAACCTTGGTCGCCTCGTCGTTGCTAACAAAAACTCCTTGGATACGCTTGGGCTGCAAAAGTGTCGGGCAAGCAAACAACATATCGCCGTTACCAAGCAATTTTTCGGCGCCCGAAGCGTCTAAAATAGTTCTGGAATCTACATTATTAGAGGTCGTAAAAGCAATTTTGGTTGGGATATTAGCTTTGATGGTGCCTGTAATAACATTAACGCTCGGGCGCTGAGTGGAGAGCACCAGATGAATGCCTACCGCACGAGCCATGGCCGATAAGGTGTGGATTAGCGTCTCAACATCCTTGCCGGCGACTGTCATCAGATTAGAAAGCTCATCAATAATAATGACAATAAAAGGCATTTTGTCGGTGCTTTTCTTTTTGTTAAACTCGCCTATATCAAGGGCGCCATGCTCACGTAATAATTTAGTCCTGCTACCCATTTCTGCGATAGCCCATTTGAGAGCAGAGATTGCCTGGGTTGGCTCTACAATAACTGGCGTCAATAGATGTGGGATGCCATCGTAGCGGTGCAACCCCGTCTTTGGGTCGATTAGGATAAGTTTTAGCTCACTTGGGCTATTGCGATAAAGTAAGCTCACGAGAAGCGTATCAATCATAACACTTTTACCCATACCGGTAGCTCCAGCTATTAGCAAATGGGGGGCCTTATGTAAATCGAATGTAAATATTTTGCCATTGACATCGCGACCTAAAACAAACAAAAGCTTATCTTTTATACCTTTTACCTCATCGGAATCCATAATATCCTTGAGGCGCACGATAGAACGCTTCTTATTTGGGACTTCAACGCCGACCGAGCTTTTGCCTGGTATCGGGGCCTCGACACGAATCTGCTGGGCCTCTAGAGCAAGGGCTAGATTTTTGTCGAGTTGGGCGAACTTAGAGAGCTTTACACCATCTGGTGGCTTGAGCGAGTACTGCGATACAGTTGGCCCGACATCGACACCTTCCATTTTGACTCCATATCCGAAATCGGCAAAAGTCTTTTCGATGGTGGCGGCGTTTTTCTTGGCATCACCAGGGTCAGCCTGTGTAGTGGTGGTTTCGAGTAGTTCGGTAGATGGGTATTTCCACTCGGCATCAAAAGTAGCCACGATAGGCTCTGGCTCTGGCTTGGGCTCGTCCTTGTCTTTGCCAATCGTACCTGCAATCGGTAAGGTGTTAATCTTGAAAGTACCGTCGGCGCTAGCGACTTCGTGTTTGTTTTTATGCATAGGACCAAACAGCTTGCTAATAATTTGCTGGAGTCTGGCATTGGCCGAGACTATTACCGATATAATGGTTAGCATTGCAAAAATAAACACTAGCACCCAGCGAGTCAGAACTGGCGAGACGACCGAGTAGATACCGTAGCCCACGACACCTCCGTAATTGCCGACGGTACTCATGCCAAAGCTCACTTCTGGCCCGAGTATAGCCTGGAGGATTGTACTAAAACATATAAAGAAGCTAAAAATACCGACCAAGTTATGTAGCCTTAGTGGGTGTTTTTCTTGAGCAAAAAGCATGAAAGCTACACCAAAGAGAGCTATCGGGACCATATAGACGCTCTGCCCTATCAGGAACTGGACGGCCTCTAGCACCCACTTGCCGAGATTGCCGGCTACTCCGACTAGCGCCAATATCACGAATACACCGATGGTAATTAGAAGTATCGCCAGCACTTCTTTGAGTACTGAGCGCTTTAAGCCTGTCTCCTGGTCCTGGAGATTGCTCTTGATTTGTTTTTTGCTCTTGGTTGCTTTTCGCTTGCGTTTAGCCATATAGAGTTATTATAGCCTTATTAAGATAAGGGTTGCTAGAGTATTTTTTGGTGTATTGTTATTCAAAACATAAGTATTATAGCACATTTATGTAATAAATACAACGCTTGTCAAACCTAGCCTACTACCAGATAATAAGCTTATGAGAAACATCCTAAAGCTAACAAAATACCTCGGTAAAGAAAAAAGACTCTATATTATTGTTTTTATTCTATCCGCGATTGCCGCCTTAGTTAGCGCCATCCTACCCTTCCTATTTAGCAATATCATCAACGATTTGGCCAAATTAGGCTCAGGCGTGGAGCTGGGCTCAATTAGCGATAGCCTAATATTTTTTGTCTTACTGCTAGTTTTCAATAGAATAATCAACTTCTTCAACGAGAAATATGGTGATACCGCTAGAATAAATATGATTACGAGGTTTAGGCCTAAAATATTCAAACATATCATAAGCCTTTCAGTGGACTACACCGAAAAACATCGTGCTGGCAGTATCCTAAGTAAGGTTAATACTGGTATCAATGACTTTTTTAACTGGCTGTTCCAGCTTACAGCCTGGTCGACTTCGCTTATATTTGAAACCCTATTTGTCTTAATCATCCTACTTATAAAGCTCCCCCAGGTTGGTTTGGTATTCGTGGTGATTCTACCGATAATGGGTCTTATATCTATAAAAAAGATTCAAGCTGCCAAGCAGTACCGCGAAAAAGCTAATAAAAACTGGGAGTACCAGGCTGGGTTTTTAGCTGAATCAGTCGGCAATCTATCCACCATTAAGGCGATGAGTACTGAAAAAAAGTCGATAAGTATATTCGAGTCCTACCAAAACAAAATCTTAGCTAACAGACTAATTCAGTTCAAGTATGAAAGATGGTTTAATTTGGGTAGAGACAGCCTCGGAGATATAGCATTACTTATCTCGGTTATTTATGTGTCCTACATGGCGTACAAGGGCAAGCTCAGTGCTGGTGATCTATTTTTAGTAGTGTTTTATGCTAGGAACTTGATATCTTCAGTGGCGCCACTTAGTAGGTTTATCAATGATACTGCCGAATCTGACATAACTACCGGTCGGTTGGTGGAGCTACTCGAAACCAAGCCATTGGTGACCGATAGCGAACATGCCAAAGATCTAGACGGGCTGGAGTCTGTAGAATTCAAAAATGTATATTTCGAATATCCTAATTCTAAAAAAGGTGCTATTTTTAATATCAGCTTCAAGATAGGCCCCGGCAAATCCCTGGCTCTAGTTGGCCCTTCTGGTACTGGTAAATCCACAATCACCAAGCTACTATTTAGGTTCTATGAGCCTACATCCGGGCAGATACTCATTAATGGCCAAGACATAACGGATTACAGACAAGACTCACTTAGGTCGAAGCTGGCTATCGTAATGCAAGATGTTGCGCTTTTTAATACCACCGTCAAAGAAAACTTATCAATTGCAGCCGACAAAGCTTCGGAGGCAGACATACAAAAGGCGGCTCGCTTGGCTAATGCCGATGAGTTTATTTCTCATTTCGATAAAGGTTACAACACCCTGGTAGGCGAGCGTGGTATAAAGCTAAGTGGCGGGCAAAAACAGCGCATCGCAATCACCAGAGCAATACTCAAAAACCCCGACTTTATTATTTTAGATGAAGCAACCAGCGCCCTCGACAGCCATTCGGAACAGCAGGTGCAGGAGGCTTTAGGCAAACTACTCTATCACAAGATGTCGCTTATTATTGCTCACCGACTCAGCACCGTAGTGCATGTCGATGAGATACTGGTTTTGCAAAAAGGCACAATTGTAGATCGCGGCAGTCACCAAGAGCTAATGAAAAAACCAGAGGGTTTGTACTACAAACTCTACAAACTTCAATCTGAATCTGGCAAAATTAAACTCTAAACTTCGACAACAACAGGCAGAACGATAGGGTTACGCTTGGTAACCTTATAGAGGTAGTTGCTAAGCTCATCGCGCATCCGGGCCTTAAAGGCTGGCGAATTAGCTGGCACGCTCGGGCTTTTGCTCAGAAAGATGTTTTTGACAATCTTACGGGAGTTATTGAGGATATCGGCGTTATCTTTGACATAGATAAAACCACGGCTAATGATGTCGGGGCTGGTTACTAGCTTGCCGGTCCGCTTATCGACCGTGGCAATAACCATAAACACTCCGTCGCTACTCATAGCCAGGCGGTCTTTCAATACAATCTCCTGAACATCACCAATACCAGCTCCGTCGATTAGCACTGAGCCAGACTGAACCTTGGGTCCGAGCTTCATGCCTTCTTTGGTAGCCACTAGTGTTTGGCCATTTTCAATTACAAAAATATGGTCATCTTTAATACCAGCCTGATTGGCAATCATGGCATTGTGCTTGAGGTGATGGAGCTCACCATGAATTGGTATGTAGTACTCTGGCCTAACCAAATCAATCATTTCTTTGATTTCATCAACGGTTGCATGGCCAGTGATATGCATAATACCTAGGTCATCGAACTCACGGGTGTCAGTTCGGTAGACATAAGCCCCCCAGCGAAACAGGTTATCAACCATGCCCACTACCGATTTTTCGTTACCCGGAACAACCGAGGATGAGAATATCACGACGTCGCTTGATTTGAGCTTAACATCGCGATGTTCGCCGGTACCCATACGCTGCAAGGCCGAAAAAGGCTCTCCCTGGGATCCGGTTGAAAGCACCACAAGTTGTCCGTCTTGGTAGCTTTTCATATCTTGGGCCTTAATTAGTAGCCCTGGCGGAACCTTGATGTATCCAAGCTTCACGGCTAGCTCGAGGTTATTGAGCATACTTCGGCCTACTACCACTAATTTACGGTTGGCTTTTGCAACGGCATCAACCACAATTTGCATCCTGGTCACCTGGCTTGAAAAAGCCACTACGATTGCGCGTTTATTGTAATTACGAACCAAAATTTCGTCGATAGTATCAACAATATCGCGCTCAGTTGGCGTCCGGCCAATCTGCTCACAACTGGTTGAATCAGAAAACATTGCTAGTACTCCCCCATCGCCAATTTCTTTAAGTCGAGCTTTATCGGTAGGCTTGCCGTCTATCGGATTCTCCTCGAATCGCCAATCCCCAGTATTTAAGATTGTTCCAACTGGCGTATGAATAGCTAACGCACAAGCATCTGGAATGGCGTGGGTGACACGAACAAACTCAACTGTGAATACTCCTAGCTGAATCTTTTCGTGTTTTTCTGGGTCAATAATATGCAGCTCCGGAGTGAAATCCAAATGATATTCCTCGAGTTTGCGCTCGATAAACTTGATGGTAAATTGAGCAGCATAAATTGGTGCAGGCATCTTAGGAAGTAAAAAGGGTATGCCTCCCACATGGTCTTCGTGAGCATGGGTTATAACATGCCCGCGCACTTTGTGTTTGCGCTCCTCCAAGTAGGTAATGTCTGGAATAATCAAATCGATTCCTGGCTGATCTTCACCAGGGAATGTAAAGCCTAAATCCATTACAATAATGTCGTCTTCGTACTCTAGAGCCATAATGTTTTTGCCGATTTGGCCGAGTCCACCAAGCGGAATTATTTTGAGCTTACCGGCGTCGATTTTACTCATTCCAACCGGAGCTGTAACGGCCGGAGCATTGGGCTTGATTTGGTTGAAGCTACCCACCGCGTACTGGGTTGGTCGTTTGTCGAAACGCCTGTTATTGTTATTGCCGCCACCGCCGCGAGGCTTTTGGTAGTTGCGGTTTGGGTTGCCTGGTTTGCCGCTGTTATTGTTGCGGTTACCACCGTAGGCCGGTTTTGGCTGGGCTGGGCTAGCAGTAGCCTGTGAAGCTGGCTGTTGGGCAGTCTGGTTAGTTTGGTTGGAAGCCGGCACCGAAGCCTTGGCTGCGGTTGCAGGGCTTGATTGCCCCGACTGGCTAGGTTGGCTAGGTTGGCTCGACTGATTTGTTTGGTCGAGTCCTAGATCTTGCGCCGTCAATGGACGGCTTTTGAAATTATCTTTTGACATATTGGTTAATACATCCTTTCTTGTTATTTATAATTTTACTTTGTTAATAATGGCTAATATTTGAGGGATTTTGGCAAAATCATCAAATAATGTTTTGCCTAGGGATCCGTTATAAAGAGCGGCGGCTGGGTGGTAGAGTGGCAAAAATGTTTGCTTCACTCGGACTTTAGGGCCTAGCTCGATTACCTGTGTGAGGGGCTCACCGTGAGCTTCACCAATAGTGAGATTCGGGAAAAAAACATTGGCAGCGTGCCGACCCAAAAAAACTATCAGCTTCGGTCGTAAGGCGTCGATTTCCTGATACAAAATGTGCATACAGGCTTTGATTTCGGCGGCGCTGGGATCACGGTTCTTGGGTGGTCGGAACTTGACGATGTTGGTTATAAAAACATCCTGCCGCTCGAGGCCAATACTAGCAAGCATGGCGTCGAGGAATTTACCACTAGCTCCGACAAAAGGACGCCCGAGCTGGTCTTCCTTGGCACCTGGTGCTTCGCCAATTATCATTAGCTCGGCACTGGCGCTTCCCTCGCCTGGTACGGGGTTCAAACAAGATTTGGCGAGCTCAATATCTATAGCGCGGTTAGCGATAACGCTGGCGATAGAATCTAGCTTGGCTTGCCGCTTATCTTGTTTCATTTATCCCCCCAGTTCTGCCCGACTAATAGTTGGGCAGACTCTGGAACGACAAGAGGTCTTACTTGGCGGCCTTAATCGAAAGGTTGAGCCGTCCGCGGTCGTCGATTTCGGTCAGCTTTACCTTGACCTCGTCGCCTTCGTTGAGTTCCTTACGAATATCCTCGACACGCTCGTCGCGGATTTGGCTGACATGGACCATGCCTTCTTTGCCAGGCATAATCTCGACGAAAGCACCGAAGTCCATAACCTTAATAACCTTACCATTATACACTTTACCAACTTCTGGTTCAGCCACAATTGCCTCAATCATTTCCTTGGCAACTTGAGCGGCACCCGAATCGGCGCTAGATATCATAATTAGGCCGGAATCTTCGATATCGATATCAACACCAGTCTCGGCGGTGATGCGCTGGATTGTTTCGCCACCCTTGCCAATAACTTCGCGGATTTTATCGGGGTTAATTTGGAGCTTGGTGATGCGTGGTGCATAGGGGCTGAGCTCGGCGCGGGGCTTATCTAAAACCTTGTTCATGGCAGAGAGGATTTCGGCTCGGCCCTGCTGACCTTGCTCGAGAGCGGCTTTGAGGATTTCAAGGCTCAGACCTTTGAGCTTGATATCCATCTGGACTGCTGTAACGCCCTGGCTGGTACCAGCTACCTTGAAGTCCATATCGCCAGCAAAATCTTCGGCGTCTTGGATGTCTGATAGTATCACATACTGGCTGGGGTCGGTGTGGTTAACGATTAGACCCATCGCAATACCACTAACTGGGCTCTTGATTGGTACGCCTGCATCCATTAGGCTCAAGCTACTGCCACAAGTGGCGGCCATTGAGGTCGAGCCAGCGCTACTTAGTATTTCGGTAACAATTCGAATGGTATAAGGAAAGTCTTCTTTGGTCGGCAAAACTGCTTGCAGGGCTCGCTCGGCCAAATTGCCGTGGCCTATTTCACGGCGACTAGTAGAGCGCATTGGGCGGGCCTCGCCAATCGAAAAAGATGCGAAGTTGTAGTGGTGCAAAAAGAACTTTTCGGTGTCTTCGTCCATACTTTCTATTTGTTGGGCGGCACCGGCCGGAGCCAGTGTGGTTAGGGTTAGGGCTTGGGTCGCGCCGCGTGTAAATAAGCCGCTGCCGTGAGTTCGCGGAATAATACCAACTTGCATGCTCAACGGGCGGATCTCGGTGTTTTTGCGGTTATCAGGTCGGGTGGCTTCCTCAAGAATAGCTCGGCGGATTTCGGCATCGATGATTTTTTCGAAAGTTATCTCGATATCTGGGTGGCCGTAGCGAGTTTTGCCATCGTCTTGAACATCGCCAGGCAATAGTCCGAATTCGGCCATTACTTCGTCGTGTAATTCGCCAATCGCCTCATGGCGTTTGGATTTGTCGGCGTGCCGAACACGCTCGCCCAAGCGGGTTTTGAGGTATTCGCCAATTTTGAGCTCGACTTCGGCGTTTGGTTTAAATAGCTCAAAGTCTTTTTTGGTAATGCCGAGGTCTTTGACCATTTTGTTTTGTAATTCAATGACCGGCTGCCAGGCTTTAATAGCCAGCTCGAAGCCGTCGAGAATGACAGCTTCCGAGACTTCTGAGGCAACCGACTCGACCATCATGATGGCGTCTTTGGTACCGGCAACAGTGAGGTTTAGTTTGCTATCGAGCTGCTCGGTGAGGGTGGGGTTAACAACCAGCTTGCCGTCGATTTGGCCAATACGAACCGCTGCGACAGGACCCTCAAAGGGTGTGCCGGCCAGCATTAAAGCTGTGGAGGCGGCGATAATCGATACCACATCGGGTTCGTTTTCGAGATCAACGCTCAAGACCGTAATTACTACCTGCACATCATTGCGGTAGCCCTTAGGAAATAGCGGGCGGATTGGGCGGTCGATAAGTCGAGCCGTTAGTATCGCCTTGTCCGAGGGCCTGGCTTCGCGTTTCATGTAGCGGCTTCCAGAAATCTTTCCGGAGGCGTACCAACGCTCTTCGTAGTCGATCATTAATGGGAAGAAATCGGTGTCGGGCCTTGGTTTGGGTTCGACTATTGCAGTTGCTAGCACCATGGTGTCGCCGTAGCGAACGGTGACTGCACCGTCGGCCCTAAAGGCCATGTTGCCTGTTTCGATTATTAGTTTTTTATCAGCAAAATCGGTTTCGAATTTGAAGGTTTTGCCTCCAAAAGGATGAATTATTTCCATTTTATTTATATACCTTTCTTAAAGGACTCGAGATGATAGTTAGTTTCGGAATCAATTGATCAGTTCAATGGTTAGATCAATCCGTTCCGCCACTATCTATGATTAGCTACGATTAGCTCCGAGACCTGAGATTATTTATTAAGCATTATTTATTAATTACAATGTACTGACCCGGGAAAAACTATCGGCGTAGTTTGAGCTTTTTGACGAGCGCTTCGTAGCGCTTGGCGTTCGTTTTGCTCAAGTAATCTAGCAATCGGCGTCTTTTGCTGACCATAGCCAGTAAGCCACGGCGCGAGTGGTTGTCTTTTTTGTGCTCTTTGAGGTGCTCGGTCAATTGCTTGATCTGCTCCGTAAAAAGCGCAACCTGAACTTCGGCCGAGCCAGTGTCTTTGGCGTGGATACCGTTGTCTTTCATTACCTTAGCTTTGATAGTCTTTTGAATCATTATGGGACTATCTTAACAGATACCAGCAAATTAATCAATGCTTACTGCTAAACCTAGCATCTGGCTCAAAGCCTTTGGGCACCCGACGCATGGTTGGACGCTTTTGATCGGTTTCCTCCTTGACCCATTCATATCTAGTAGTTAGTCTGCTAGAAACTAGATTCAAGCTTGTTGCTACCAAGTAATCACGCACTGTTATGCCTTTTTCGGCGAGTGGCTTGAAGCTCTCAATAGGTATATGCTGCGAGCTTAATATATATTTATCTGGTTCCTTAAATGCATCGCTAAGTACTCTGCAGGCTTCGGCCCTGAGGTCTGGGTCTGATGCGCCATCACCCAATCTTTGCTTAGCGATAGCTAGCAAATAGCCGTTGGGTATGTAGCTGCCAATATCGATTGAGCCCCTACCTTCCAAGATTTCGTCATAATTCTCTTGTAGAAATTCTCCACCGGCTGCCAAATCGGTATATACAACCCTAGAAACCCTACCATTACCATCAGAAAAAGGGTGTATCTGATTAATTCCGGCTGCCATTAGCAATGCGGCATCCTGGATATTATCCAGCGACTGCGCCGTACGTAGGGTGTAGTCTAGCAAGTCTTGTTTGTCTTTTTGGTCCGGAGGCATGTGCTCGACGGCTATCTCATCTTCACCCTCGGTTATGATCTCACTTCCACCTACAAAAACGCCTTGGCCGTCAAAATCATGCAGGGCCGTATTTAGCCCTCTATGCTGAGCGTTGAGTTTTATAATCTCTTTTTTAAAATCATCACAACTTAATTCTCGAAACATTTTAAGGCGCGCTTCCTGATCGCCATAAAGCTTAAAGCCCTCATGCTCACTAATAATACCTAGGTTACTTTCTTGAGACATAACACTATTATACTATGCGGCGCCATAAAACCGACTATACTTGGCCTATTCAATCACTAGCGAGTCACTAAGCTTGTATTGCCCAATTCGGGTGCGCACAATTTTTGTACAATAAGCGCCAGTTTTTAACTCTTCGCCGATAGTGCGGGCCAGCGACCTAATGTAGGTACCAGAGCTAACATCGGCTTTTAAGCTAACATTTGGGTAGTGGTAAGCAATAATTTCAAAACTTGCAATGCTCACCTCGCGGCTGGGCATATCTGGTGTCTGGCCTTTTCGGGCTAGCTTGTAGGCGCGCTGGCCACCAATCTTGATGGCCGAATAAATGGGTGGGGTTTGGGTTATTTGGCCTGTTAGGGCTTTTATAACTTCGGCTAGTCTGGCCTTAGTTGGTTTGATATCAGAGACCTTAGTTTTTTCACCCTCTTGGTCGTCTGTGCTAGAAAACTCACCAAGCTTTATATCAAATTGATATGTTTTGTCGAGTTTCGAATAGTCGCCGGCTTGCCTAGTAAATTCCTTGCCGACCAAGACTATCAAAAGGCCTTCGGCCTGTGGGTCGAGGGTGCCGGCGTGGCCAACCTTTTTGATGCCGCTGGTACGGCGAACTTGAGCCACCATACTAAAACTACTTCGGCCTCGAGGTTTGTTTATTAGGTGTAGTCCTTCTGATTTGATATCCATAGTTTATATTGTAGCTTAAAAGTTAGCTAAGGCGCGGTCTAGGCTTGGGCGGTAGTTGGGCCAATTTTGCCCTGGAAAGGTCCAGGCTTAAAGTCTTTAGCGCTGTCCTGAAAATCGCCTTTAGACCAAATTAGATCTTTTTTTTTGAGCCGTTTTGCTGAGCTTCACTAGCCTTGGTCGCTGGGGCTTCGGTTTTTGCAGTAGCTTCGGCAGCAAAATCGGCTTCGGCAGCTATTTGAGCCTGCTTGATAGCCTCTCTAATACTAGTTGCGGCGCTCGGATCCGGAGCTACAGCTTCGGTATTGGGCTCTTTAGCAGCAGTCGGTGGCTTAGGATTGGTGGTTATAGGCTTCGGTTTGCTGTATGGCGCAGGAGATGCAGTAGCCTTGGGGGTGTTATTAGATTGCAAAACCCTGACAATCTCTTGCTGTTTGGCGCCAGCTGCTAGCATCTGAGCAGCGACCGTCATAGACTTGGCGGTTGTATCTGGGGTTGTAAAGTTGTGGGTGGCAGTAGTAATACCGGTATATAGCGCCGTGGCAATCGATTCGTCGACCATTCCCTGCTCAAGGGACTCAAATAGTGACACTAGCATTTCGCAGACCGAGCTAGAGTTTTGGTCGATATAATTAACACTACCGTACTCTTCGTTGATGCGATGATAATCGATATTAATAAGATGTAGGCCATCGAATATGGTCGGGTTTTTTTCGACAATTTTGTCGAGCTTTGTGATCTGTGGTACACCTAGTGCGATAACTAAATCGAACTTAAAGGGGCCTTGCTCAAAGCTAACATCGCCGGCCTTAAAGTTGCCATTGAGGGGTGTAATCGTGACATCTAGCCGGTCGCCTTCGACATTGTATTTGAGCTTATCGACCACTACGGAGTGCATCGCAACGCTAATGACGAAGTCGCGCACACCCTGGATGTCGGTGCTAATAAATTGGGTATCGAAAAGCTCGGCGCTCTTGGGTAGTGCGTCGGTAATAACAATACTAGCCTGCTTTTGGAGCTTGTTTAGTGCCCGCTGGGTAGCGATTGCAGCCGCAAGCTGATCGTTGCTTGGCTCTCGGCCAGTAACAATCACGATATTGTGAGCTTGCTTAATGAGCTCGCTGGCTTGCTGTTTTGGGGTTAAATCATTTTGCATAATGTTGGCGTAGTTATAATTATTGTTATATTTTTAAACAATGGGTTATTATACACGACATAAGCGTTATTGTCAAGGTATAAGAGCCTTCAAGCTTGGTGGGCTTGATAAATATATAAGATTATGGTAAAATACTGCTATGAATAACCAAAGCAAAAATACCTTCCCGATTTATTCGCGGATGTTTGCCCTTACAGGGGTGAGGTTTGCTTTGGCTTATCGTATGATCTAACCAGTTACTGACAGTTTCTGATATCCGATGAGCCTCCATTGAAGAAGATGGAGTTTTTTTGACTTATAGAAGAAACGCCACTTTGCAAGGAGGCCCACCGGGTCTCGGAAACACCGAGATCTGCACCTAACTACCTCCAAAGGAGTAGCTATGAGCTATGGATTGCCCATGAGATTTGAGCATAGTATTAATGGTGTGGAATACCACATCATCATGCGAGCTTACCAAGCAGGCGAAGGTACGGCGGCGGCAAAAGCCATAAGCCGAGCCAATATACAGCGTTACATCATGGTCTCTGCCACACAAACTCCAGCAATGGAAGAAGTGTGGTTCGAGCAGACAGCTACCGCCAAAGATGATTGCGCATGGGCGATTTGTCTCGCTCAAGACAGCTCAGATGAGCTTGGCACACCGATTGGCGGAAGTGGCTTGCACGGCATTAAAGACGGCCGAGCGCATTCGGGGATTGTCATTTACGATGACTCTTTCTGGGGCTATGGTATCGCCAGTGCCTGCCATCGTGCCAGGAGCCTCTATGCTCATGAAATCCTAGGCATTCGTGCCATCGATAGCTCTGTCATCAGGGGCAATAAGGGCAGCCTAAAGGCTCTAGAGAACATTGGCTATACGCGCACCGGCACTCAGTACAGCCATAGCTTGATCGATGGTAAGGTCTGTCATGTTGATAATTTGACATGGGTCAATCCATTTGGGCACCAGTGGGATTATTTTTGGGGAGACAATCAGCCTCCCGAAGAGTT
>CAYORQ010000012.1:0-6993 GCA_964406425.1 uncultured Candidatus Saccharibacteria bacterium
GTATTCACTTAGATAGAATGTAGTCTGCAAAAGCATTCATGTGGGCTAGGCATTCTTTGCGTAGTCGTTGCTGTTTGGATATAGCCATAGAAGGCATGATACTTGAAATGCTGTGCTGAAGGCGGAACGTTGATTCAGGGAAGTCCTGAATAGATAATATAAAGGGAAACGGTGTGGGGTTAGAAGTATAGTAATCTTCAAGAAGATTACACATTTTTTGTGCCATTAGGGCATTTCTGCGTTTGGTATCTGCGACTACGGCATCCTCCATATTATTAACATAGAGTCTCTTATAACCATCTGAGTCAGCTATAATAACATATTGCTTGGAGCCTTCGTTGACATAGGCGCTTAGCCCGGAGTCATCTCCAACCACATGTTTCTCGGCTACTTTTTCTAGGTCGCTTCTAAAATTCTCGAGGAATTTAGGGGTGTGCTGCAGGTCGCCTGTGAATTGCTCTTCACCAATGTTTATCCAGGGGTAGGGCAGGCCGTGGTCAAAGTGCCCCGCACACGAAGCTGTAGTAACAAAGCCAGCGGCATTGAGAGCGGCAACTGCATGTCGTATTTCGTCATCTAACCCCTTGCCCATACCATCAGCTGTTTTAGCTAGCTTTTTAAGTGCTGCTTCGTATTTAGTATTCATATCTGCAATTATAACAAAAAAGGACCCTTTCGGGTAACCTTTGGTGTCCATCCTGGCTGGGGAGGAAGGATGGCGGGCTAGCGCCTTCTCCGCTTCAGACGGCCCACTCTTCGTTGTTAATGGACAATCTCAAAAGCTAACTCCACGATGTTTTTTTAGAAAATTAGAAGCGATAAATATTTTTATACAACATTATTGTTATGCTTGCAACTATTTATAAATTAGATAATAATTATTTTTTAGAACAAAAATAGTAATAAAACGGCTTCTTCAAGGACATGGTGGGGGAAGAAATGCCTAGTTTATTCAGGTCCGTGTTAAAACTAGCATTGAGTCACATCGAACCCACAAACGCTAAATAAACTATAAAGGAGTGTTGGTATGAAAAGGTTTCGGAATATTTCGCCTAAACTAAAAAGCATATTACTAATTCTGTTACTTGCTACAGGCCAGGTTGCTACCGCGACTGGCCCTTTTTTATCACTTCAAAAAGCCTCTGCCGCTCCAGTTTGTGTTGTCGATACCGCTGGCGCCAATGATGTGCCCGGCCAAAAAGACTTATCTAAGCTATGCGTTGATTACGCCGGCGTACCAACTACTGTTTCTACTGTATGGAATTGGGATGACCTTGGATCGAGTGGTGCAAACTCACTAGATGCCTGTAGCCTTTTTGACACAGACAATGACGGCAACATCAATTATGCGGTATGCGCAACAACCACCGGCACCCCAGCAACCCTCCAAACATTTACTACTTACTCCTGCGGCGATACCAAAATTGACCGTTGTACTTCAACGGCGGCGGTTATCTCAAGCGGAACAACCACTTGTACCGTCACCCAGCAGAGTACAGACCCATTCGCAACTGGCAATGCCTCGCCTTTGGATACTCAAGGTGCCTGCATAATTCAGCTCTCAACTGTTGGTGGAGCTGCGGCAAAACTTATCGATGTTTGCTCTTATCCATCTGCTCAGCCAAACTCTGACCCGTCGGACTGTGTAATTGCCAGACCTAACTTCGGAAAAGTTGAACTCGTAAAAGATATTGTTCCAAATACCGACACGGGGCTTTTTAACCTAATAATTAATGGACCCGAAGCAAGCGATACAACAACTGTAAATAACCTCGGGGATAATGGAACTACCGGCGAAGCTGTTGTAAAGGGCGGCACCGTTGTCGTAAGCGAAACTGCCGGAACCAGCACCGCACTCTCTGGCTACACAACAACAATCTCTTGTAGGGACCTCAATGGCACCGGAACAGTATTGGCAGCCGGCTCTCCAACGGGCGAATTTTCTAGACAGCTTAGTTTTACTCTGGCCGCAGACGCCGATGTTGTTTGTGTAATAACAAATACAAGACAGACGGGGACTATCACACTTATCAAAAATGTCATTAAAGACAGCGGCGGAACTGCCGGTGTTAATGATTTTGGGTTAAGTACCGGTGGAACATCTGTTACATCTGGCCAAACTTTGACATTAACCCCTGGTTCATACGCAATTAACGAAGTCGGTTTGGCGGGCTACAGTTTTGTAAATATTACCGGCACTGATTGTCCTGCTACTTTAGGTGGAAACGTAACCCTTACTAACGGCCAAAACATTGTCTGCACCATCACCAACAATGACGAACCAGGCACGCTGACAGTTAATAAGGTCGTCGTTAATAACAATGGTGGTAGCGCTCAGGCTTCAGATTTTAGCTTCACCAAAACAGCAGACGCCACTAATTATAACTTTGTAAACGGCGCAACCACGCTGGTAGGGAGTAAGCTCTTGACAGTAAATGCCGGAACTTACTCTATTGTAGAAAATAGTTTCCCCAACTACACCATGACCGGCAATACATGCATCGGTGTTGTGGTTGCTAACGGCGGCACAGCCAGCTGTACCATCACCAATGACGACGACACCCCTGCATTGACGCTGGTCAAGGTAATCGGCGCACTGTACGGTAGCACCGCCGTTGTCGCAAATTGGAACCTAACTGCTACTGGTTCGTCTGCAACACCTACCAACCTGTCTGGTACAACTGGCGTAACTAGTGGCGCTGGCTTCAAAGCAGATACCTACACCCTCGGCGAAACAGGCCCAAGTGGCTTTACCTCGAGCTGGAACTGCGTCAGTGGCAACGCCTTAATCTCGCTAACTATTGCTATCTCGCTTGGTCAAAATGTTACCTGTACTGTCACCAATACTGCTATCCAACCGAAACTAACCATTACCAAGGTTGTTAATAATGACAACGGCGGTACCAAGGTTGTTGCCGACTTTCCACTAACTGTCAGTGGAACTCCAATAACTTCCGGTGCACAAAATGGCTTCAATGTCGGAACCTACACCGTAGCCGAAACATCTGACCCGGGCTACACAGCTGTAATATCTGGCGACTGCGACCCAACAACTGGCTCAGTAACTCTAGCTCTTGCCGATAACAAGACTTGTACCATCACCAACACCGCCGTATCTCCTAGCCTAACCCTAAACAAAGTGCTCATTAAAGATAACGGTGGTACCGCTACTGAAAGCAATTGGACATTAACTGCTACTAAGATCAACCAACTACTCCCTAGTCTTTCTGGCTCTGGCGCAGCAGGCAGTACCGATGTTGTAAGCGGTGCTGGCTTCCAAGCTGGTACATACACCCTAGCTGAAACTGGTGGACCAACTGGCTACACCCCATCGCTATGGACCTGCACCAATGGCATTACTGTAACGAATGCTCAGATTACCCTAACCCCAGGACAGAGCACAGTTTGTACTATTACCAACAACGATGATACCCCTGCATTGACGCTGGTCAAGCTACTCGGCCCAAATTACGGCAGCACGGCCGCTATTATAGATTGGAACCTAACTGCTACTGGAGCTCTCGATTCATCGACAGACCTATCTGGTGCAACTGGAACTGCTGGTGCAACCAGTGGTTCTGATTTCAAAGCAGATACCTACACCTTAGGCGAAACAGGCCCAGCTGGCTTTACCTCTAGCTGGAACTGCATCAATGGCAATGACTTAATCTCCCTAACTATTGCTATCTCTCTAGGTCAAAATGTTACCTGTACTGTCACCAATACTGCTATCCAACCGAAACTAACCATTACCAAGGTTGTTAATAATGACAACGGCGGTACCAAGGTTGTTGCCGACTTTCCACTAACTGTCAGTGGAACTCCAATAACTTCCGGTGCACAAAATGGCTTCAATGTCGGAACCTACACCGTAGCCGAAACATCTGACCCGGGCTACACAGCTGTAATATCTGGCGACTGCGACCCAACAACTGGCTCAGTAACTCTAGCTCTTGCCGATAACAAGACTTGTACCATCACCAACAATGACATCACCCCGACACTTACGCTAGTAAAAGAAGTTTCAAATAACAACGGCGGTACGGCGCTACCATCGGCTTGGACGTTAACTGCTACCGGTCCAACTGGCTTTAGTGGTTCTGGCCCATTAGTTTCTAACGGCGCGTCTTTTGACGCCGGTACCTACAACTTATCTGAATCCAATTTTGGTGGCTATACTGCTAGCGACTGGGTATGTGTAGGAGGTACTCAGAATGACGGTGACACAGTAACCGTTGGCTTAGGTCAATCTGCTGTTTGCACCATCACCAACGACGATATCGCCCCAACCTTAACGGTAACAAAAATAGTGCTAAATCCATTCGGTAATCCACTGCTACCCTCAGCCTTCTCAATTTTTGTCGGCGACACACCAGTAACCAGCGGAGTTTCAACCACGGAGTTTGATGCAGGTGCTTACAGAATTACCGAAACCCAACAGCCTGGATACGAATTTACCAGAATCGATGGCGCTTGTACCCTAGATGACCTCATCATTAATATTGTCTTAGGTCTGGCCAATTCATACGCATGCACCATAACCAACACTGCCATCCAGCCAAAATTGATTGTCATCAAACAGGTAGTCAATGACAATGGTGGTCAAAAAGAGGCCAGTGACTTCATGATGACAGTAAGTGGTAACTCAGCAATCGTACCAAACTTTGCCGGCGCCGGATCTCCAGGAACTACTGTATATCTTAACGAAGGCGACTATCTGGTAGATGAACTTCCAGTTTCTGGTTATGCCAAAACATTAGGTTCTGATTGTGCTGGATCCATCACTATCGGCCAAACCAAAACCTGTACCATCACCAATGATGACATTGCTCCAACCCTGAATTTGACCAAGAGCAACAACCGCCCGGATCCAACAATCGTTGGCGATAGCGTTACCTATACTCTGGTTGCGAGTCTGGATGCGAACGGCGGTGCGTTGTTTGGTACAACTGTTACCGACTTGCCGCCAGCCGGGTTCGTCTATGTATCTGGTAGCTGGACAGCAGTGTCAAGCATCCGGGGCAACCTCCGGACTCTAGGTGTTACTACCGAACCTACCTATGCCTCACCGGGTATCTGGAAATTGGGCAATATGTTGCCGGGGGAAATTGTCGTACTCACTTACCTAGCAAAAATCGCCAATAGCGTCAGCGACGGTACTTACCCCGATACAGCATTTGCGCAAGGAGACGCCTGCGGAGAAGAATCTCAAAACTGCGATGAAGACGGTATGGTTGTGTATAGCAATATACACCAAGCCGGAGTCAATACACCATTTGTAAATACTAAAGTAACTGTCGGTTCTACAAAAGTATTGCCCGAAAACATATTGGTCAAAACTGGTTCGCCACTTGCCTGGGGCTATGCCCTAATTGCCATGATATTAATGACGACTGCAGTTGCTACTGCCCGCCGCCGTCCGACTGCGCAGGGAGGTGCAAAATGAAGCGCCTAATAATTTCATTAGTTTTTGCACTTGGGATACTACTAAACACTAGCTCAGCATCGGCCTTTGAACAATGGAAGTTCCAGATGTTCGAACCTACTACAACAACACAAACAACACTCAATATCGAATACAAAGTGCTCTCTATAAATAAAGACGACACCTTTACCATCAAGCTTTACCAAAACGACCTGGAGCTAGCCACCCAAAATGTGACGACTGATTACGGCGATTCTGGAGTGTTCATCATAAACATCCCAGCTAGTGGTAGCTACACCTACAAAACTACTGCCTTAAACGGCACAGAAGAAAAAACTGAAACTCGAACCGTCCAAATTACAGATGCCCCACAACCTATTGTAACAATCGTAAATACCGTCGCTACCACCAGCACTGCAGGTAATCAGCTTACCAGCACAGTAGCTCCTAAAGATATACCAGCCAACGATCTGTCTGCTGATTTAAACAAAGATAATGATAACAAAAATGAAGATAACCAAAAATCCAATAGCCAAGGCTGGGGATACACTGCTGGCGTGATACTTTTTCTACTCGCAATAGCCGGTGGCGGTTACTACTACATGGTTATGCGTAAAGCCAACAAAAACTAAAACTGGTTCGTAAAGTTAGAGCCTACACTGCCTTGCGCATACAGCAGCAGGGCTAGGCTAGCTATTGCCAAAACTAGCAAAATAATAAAGCGCTGGCGTTCGTTCATAATACCTCCTTGAGCTCAGCTACGATAACTAGTCTGTCTTTCGCGGTAAGCAGTGGCGTGCAGGTGTAGAGTGTTAGCTTGGTTTCGCTACTGGGCGCTTCTACCTCCACCGCAGTCGGTGGCACCACGCTAGAGCTGGTAATTTTGTAGTGGTATATTTTTTGGCCGTATACCAGGTATACATCGTCGCTGATTTGTAGTTTGTCTAAGTTATAAAACACAGCTGTGCCGGCATAGATAAATCTATGGCCCACTAACACTGTATTACCCCCCCTTTCTGGTGTACTGGTGTTTGGGCGTCTCCATATGCCTTTATCTATCATTGAAGGGCTGGTTCCGTCATAAACCGGTTCATCCAGCTGCAAGCTGGGCAAAATCAGGTGATTACGCGAACGGTCTATATTATTTACGCTCTTGCTGTTACTTGGGTCGACTTGCACTGGTTTGGTAATCCGTTGTTTGACCTCGTAGTCGAGCCTTGGCAGTAGGGGAGCCAGCAATACATAACTATTTGTCAAAAGTATCACCACTAGCAGTACGGCGTTGATGCTCTTTAGCGACACGGCCGATGGCCAACTTGGCTTTTTCATATACACCTAAGTATATACTCGACTTACCCAAAACCCTAGCTAGCAAACAAATAAAAAATACCCGAGACAAGCTCAGGTATTTTTTATTGGCTGGGGAGGAAGGATTCCCGCCAGAGGCGGGTAGACTTCTCATCCTACTCTTAAGACTATTCAAAAAACCGGCACTTTGTACCGGTCCTTTGAATGGCTGGGGAGGAAGGATTCGAACCTTCGATCTCCTGCTCCAGAGGCAGGCGCCT
>CAYORQ010000012.1:7093-13491 GCA_964406425.1 uncultured Candidatus Saccharibacteria bacterium
TGGCTGGGGAGGAAGGATTCGAACCTTCGATCTCCTGCTCCAGAGGCAGGCGCCTTACCGCTTGGCCACTCCCCATCGTCACAGCAAAGCTTCAATTTTTTAAACTAATCTGAGTTAAGATTAGTTTTGATATTTTCGCTTTGCTGTTCCTCCCGACAAAATAAACAGTCGCATACGCTCCTTCGGATTTTTTTGTCGTAAAGAAACTAATTAATAGCTACATAATTTGGTAACAAAGCTTCAATTTTATAAACTAATTACCAAAGACCAGTGTATTTTAGCAAATTATGACCGATATTTCCAGATATAGCTGGTATCGCCCACTGCCAGCCACCAGCCATAAAAATAAAATAAGCTTCCGCGCGAGGGTTTGACCCCGCGCAGAAGCTTATTAGTAACCAGTATCCTGGGCTTCAAGTTCGTCCAGGGTACGTTCGATGTATTGATGGAATTGGCTATGCCAAATTACCAGCAAATGCCCGGCGTAGCCATGAACTAGCTGCACTTCTGGGCTCCGTTTGAATCCAACTCGGCCCAGTAGGCCGTGTATGATACTCGGAGCAAGCACTACATTGCGGGCGCCATGAATCGAGGAAGCGAACCAGGGAACCACGAACTGATCAAAAACTGTGAAAAGCGAATGGATTCGCTCTTGGTCGTAGTTGAGAGCTCGCAGATTATGCAGATGTAGCGAATGAGATTTCATATCTCGAGTAGCTGGTATCCAGCGGCTGATGCTTGCAAGTCGAGTTCCATGATGTGGGGTAGCAAAATTAAAGACCGCTAGCACCTTGTCGGAGTGTCTGGATGCCAAATCAAGTGCGTGCACACCACCTTGGCTATGACCAACTAAAATATAGCGAGCGTCATCGTCGCTGGTAAAAATCAACTCGTCTAGAGTATTGGCTGCGTCATCGAGCAATCTTAAGCCCCACAACGGCAAACCAACTATCTTAACTTCGTAGCCACGAGCCGAGAAGATATTGGCTAGAGGGTTATAAACAAATTGTAACTTCTGGGGCACAAAAGTACCCATCAGAATTACTACAGTTGTATTTTGTAGTGGATTTGCTGTTTTGGTAGGCATTTGTACCCCCCTTTTTTTTGCAGGATTTTGAATGTTCGAGCTAAAGCTTTTTTTAGCAAGCTATAGCGTTATCGTACTCTCATAAATTTTAAAAAACTAGTGTTAAAATCCATTTGGGTGGCTAGGGCATATCGATGTGGTATAAATATCGGCACTCATTTTATAAGTACTGTTATAATTGAATGCATGAAGATTGGCGTATTCGACTCTGGCTTGGGTGGGCTCTCGGTGGCTAATGCAATCACAGCGGCCCTTCCAAGCGAACAGGTAGTTTATCGCGAGGACCATCAGCATTTGCCATACGGTACAAAAACCGCCGACGAACTACTAGGTCTAGTATTACCAATATTACAATCTATGGCAGATGAAGGTTGTGAAGTTATTGTTATTGCTTGCAATACAGTCACAACTACCATTATTGGTAAGTTGCGCCAAAAAGTGTCGGTGCCATTGGTTGGTATTGAGCCTATGATTAAGCCAGCAGCCCAGCATACAAAGTCTGGTGTAATTGCCGTTTGTGCCACGCCAACTACACTGGCTAGCGCACGGTACAAACAATTGAAGGAAGAGTTCGCAGCAGATATCAAGGTTTTAGAGCCAGACTGTAGCGATTGGTCCAGTATGATAGAGGATAACGAGATTAATCACCACAAAATAGCAAATCGAATCGAATCGGTTTGTCAAAAGGGTGCCGATGTCATAGTTCTGGCCTGTACGCACTACCACTGGATTCAGGACTCCATAGGCACCATTGCGGGCGATAGAGCAATGGTTATCCAGCCAGAGGCCGCCATAGTAGCGCAACTAAAAAGAGTAATTGCGCAGATACATCGTTAAATTAGCTTAGGAGGTTCTTTTAACCCAAAACATAATCTATAATAGATATTAGCACCTTCAAAATAGTTGGGAGACTAACATGGCTACCGCGACCAGAGCGGCCCAAGGCCGCTTGCTACTGTCCGACAAAATACCAAGAACACCGGATGAAAAAATCAATAAAAAAACCTCGATACCTTTTATCCTGTTGCACCTGTTGCCACTATTGGCAATCTATACGGGGGTTACATGGAAAGCAATTGTACTGGGGCTTGTACTTTATTGGAGCAGAATGTTTTTTATTACTGCCGGATACCATCGGTATTTTGCACATAAATCGTATAAACTTAATCGTTTTTGGCAATTCGTGATGGCATTTGGCGGCACAACAGCCGCCCAAAAAGGCCCACTTTGGTGGGCCGCACATCATCGTAACCACCACCAGTACACCGACACTGCAGAAGATGTCCACTCACCCCTTAAGGGCTTTTGGTGGAGTCATGTCGGATGGATTTTGTGCGATAAGTACAACAACACAAGATTTGAGCGTATCAACGACTTTGCAGTATACCCAGAGCTAAAGTTTATTGATAAGCACAATTGGATTGGCCCCTGGACATTAGGAGTGGCATCGCTACTGCTAGCCGGCTGGCCTGGCCTACTGATTGGCTTTTTTGGCTCTACAGTGCTGCTATGGCACTCTACATTTATGGTCAATTCGCTGGCCCATGTTTGGGGAACCAGGCGCTACAACACGCCTGATACGAGCAAAAACAACCTCTTCATTGCCATTTTTACAATGGGGGAGGGCTGGCACAATAACCACCACCATTTTGCGGCCTCGGCTCGACAAGGTTTTTTCTGGTGGGAGTGGGACCCAACCTATTACATCCTAAAGCTTGCCGAGAAGCTCAGGATTGTTAAAAAAATTCGCCAGGTACCTCTTGCTAAGCGAGACTCGCGCGATTATTAACACCTTTTAAAGGCCCCAGTAACAACTAGGGCCATTTTTTACTTGATGATTTTTTTTTGATGGTATAGAATATATCACATCCTTTCTGCAGACCAACAAGGGGGAAAGAAATTGAGTATATCATCAAAAGATGTGTTCTCTATCGGATGGGTTAGTTCCTACGAAACAGCACTCGACTACGAGTGCCAAATATATATAGAATGCTACGGCAGTGTTGTTCATCAAGAGAGCTACCCAATAGTAGCCCTAATGAGTAATCTCAAATCACGTATTCACATGGTTGTATCCAAGGGTAGCGCTTTTTTGCACGAAGGTGGCTGGCAGCAGGTAGTAATCGCCGGCGAAGTCGAAATGCATGATTTTGTATTAAGCATCATGACAGGCTTGGTGCGTATGAACCACCAGCAAGCCGAGCAGGTAGTATTTGCCGTCGCCGAATCGCTCGAGGAAGGTTGCTATAACTATTCATCTGATCCGCGGATGAATTAATTTTATCTCTCAAGCTTTATTTAATGGCTCAGCTGTAAATGCTGGGCTATTTTTTTTATGTTAAAATAACAGCTATGGATCAAAAAATAGATCGCCCGCTAGAGCTTGTTTTGGTGCGCCATGCCGAATCGACTCGTAATAAAGTAAAAAAAGATGAAAGCTTTTTTGCTGATGAGTTTGCACGCAATAAGGTTCGCGGGATAGCCGACGAAGAAGTTCCGCTGACTGAAGCCGGCAAAGCCCAGGCCAGGATCACCGGGCATATTCTTAAGCAGAGCTTTGGCAGCTTCGACTACATTTACCATTCGGGTTACCAGAGAACAATCCAGACCGTCGATGAGATACTCAAAAACTACACTAGCCTAGAAATTGAGCGAATGAAAGTCCGAACCAGCACCTTTGTTCGCGAGCGAGATGCTGGCTATGCCTATGATATGACCGAAGCAGAGGCCAAACTGAATTTCCCCTGGATGGAGGAATACTGGAAAACATTTGGCGGCTATTTTGCCGTTCCACCCGGTGGCGAGAGCCTAGCCCAGGTAACCCAGCGAGTTTATTTGTTTTTGGACACCGTCTTTAGAGATCGAGCTGGCCAAAAGGTGCTGGTGGTTACTCATGCCGGTGCAATCCGCAGCTTTAGGTTTATTTTAGAACAATGGAATTACGAGCAGGCCCTAAAATTTACAACTCAACAAAAGCCCCTTAATTGCGGCGTTACAATTTATGAATACGACAAGCACCAGCACCACTTAAAACTCAAAGCTTACAACACTACTTATTATTAGTAATTTTTGCTTCCAGAAACTATTTTTTATCAGATTTCGCCTTCAGCTTATCTAGAACTTTTTGCTTACCAGCCTCATAACGGTCTTTGGCTTTTTGTAGCAAATCGCGGGCCCAAAGGTATTCAGTGGCCAAAACAGTCAGGCCTATAATAATTGTGAGCAGCCCCGGCCCAGGCGCAACTAGCATAATCATCCCACCTAGGATAATTACTAATCCCAGTAGAGTCACTAACGCGCGTCTAGTATGTCGTTTGATTACTTCCATATACTCTCAAAACCATTGTACATAAAAAACCCCTCCTGCGATATACACAGAAGGGGATATGGGGTCTGGTCTGGTGTTAGGCCGTACGGTTCCCAGCACTGCTGAGCTGAAATAGAGCCTGCGTCAGCTCGCCCGCTTCTTGTCCTTGCTTGGCCAAGATCATCAATTTATTGATGTGACGGGGCTCAATTGCCCCAATATCTAGCTTGTGGCGGGCTGATTTCAAAAACTGATGGTGCTGGCTCGAGCTATTTTTGAGCTCGAGACTGGCCTCCAGAATGTCGGCCCTAGCCAGTGCGACTTCTTTTTTTAGCATATCGCGTTCGATATTCTCTATCGTACGCTTGATAGAGAGGTGGTACCAAAATTTCCATAGCGGCTTGCTATTCAAACCTTCTCCTTATATAGGTACTTTCCGATGGACAGGACAGACCAAATATCTTAACAGATATAGCTATGGCAGTCAAGCTTATTTTATGTCACACCAAAGATATTATTAGTGGCACATAACCTGTATTATAGAGTTAATGCCTAAAAATTTTAGCTTAAACTTTCCATATTATAATCTCGTATTTGTGCTCTTTGCACTATTGGGTTGTTTAGTGCCGGCTATTGCTGGCCAGCCCAACCTAGCGCAAGTTGGTGTTGTGGTGGTTTCGGTTATTGCAATTATACCAAGCGCGCGAGATATGATAAAAACCTTACGCTCAGGTCAGGTCGGAATCGATGTCATTGCTCTTGCTGCTATAATATCCTCTCTACTACTTGGCCAATATCTCGCTGCCGCCGTAATAGTCATTATGTTGACAGGTGGCGAGGCACTCGAGGCTTTTGCCAAGAACCGTGCTCGTCGCGAGCTCGATAGCCTGCTCAAACGCAAGCCCACCACCGCTCACCTGATTACCAGTTCTGGCACAGAAGATGTTGCAGTCTCAAAAGTTCGGGTGGGCGATGCAATTTTATTAAAACCCGGCGACATGATTCCAGTTGATGGCAAGATATATAAAGGTTTTACATCGGTTGATGAATCGGCAATTACCGGTGAGAGCCTGCCAGAAAATAAAAAATCGGGTGAGGCAGTCCTAGCTGGCTCTATCAACCTCGACGGTGTAGTTGAAATTCACGCCACCCACATCAGTAAAGATAGTCAGTATGAGCAGATCATTAGGCTAGTTAGTGAGGCCTCTACCAAAAAGTCACCTTTGGTGCGCCTGGCCGATGCCTACAGTTTGCCTTTTACGGTTGTTACTTTTGTGCTGGCGGGCCTAGCTTGGGCAATTAGTGGCGACCCCGTCCGAGCACTATCGGTGCTGGTAGTAGCTACACCTTGCCCGCTACTAATTGCCACACCAGTAGCTATTGTGTCTGGAATGAGCCGAGCGGCAAGCCGGGGTGTGATTATCAAAAGTGGTGGCGTACTCGAGCAGCTGAGTCGCCTTAAGGCAGTCGCTTTCGATAAGACTGGCACCCTCACTCAGGGTAAGCCAACCGTGCAAGATATCGAGCCTTGTGAGATCACCCAAGAAGAGCTACTGAAAATAGTCGCCAGCGTCGAGAGCCTTTCGACACACTCACTAGCTCAAGTGGTGGTCACTGCAGCCAAACAACGCAAAATAGCACTATATAAAGTAACTCACTCCAGCGAAGTCCCAGGTAAGGGAATATCGGCAGTCATTAAGGGCCAAAAAGTTTTGGTCGGTAGCTTTGAATTTTTAAAATCTAGTGGGGTAGACACCAGCAAACCTATCTGCGTTGGGCATAGTGGGCTCCAAAATACTGCGCTCTTCGCAGCCCGTGACAATCAGTACATTGGTACGATTACATTTATCGACCCGCTCCGAGCGGAAGCCAAAGCCACCATCAAAAGCCTAAAAGAAATGGGTGTGGATAAGTTTATTATGCTAACAGGCGACCGAAGGCAGGTCGGCGAGCATATTGCCGACCAACTCGGCATAGAAGATGTCCATAGCCAGCTGCTACCCG
>CAYORQ010000013.1:0-12515 GCA_964406425.1 uncultured Candidatus Saccharibacteria bacterium
TGGTGATCCCACGGAGAATCGAACTCCGGTTGCCGGAATGAAAACCCGGTGTCCTAACCGCTAGACGATGGGACCATTAGTTATTTTTTAATGTAAAATAACCATACAATCCTAACATATTTGTGATTATTTTTCAATCTGTTGATTGGACATTATAAGCAAAAGCGTGTATACAATAAACATACTAATAAATTAAACAGTGAGGAAACCCTAATGACACAACCAACCGTGGAAGGTATTTATACAGCAACACCCAAGAGCCCCAAAGAAATAGATTTGAGACCCCCAGGATGGGAAGCCGACAAAGCCGCCGTGGCCGCCAACAAGGCCTCTCTGCTAGACAAGCAAGCTAATACTTCAGTAGGTAGCCCTGCAGGAATGGACGGCGTTACATCTGGCCCAGCCAGCCCCACGATGCAGGTTGGTGCCGAGGCTACCAAATCTTCTGACGAATCAAAAAACCCATTATTCGCTCTGCCTCATGAACCATCGACCCCAGCCGCAGATGAATTGCCCGAAGCTGTATCGAACTCGGGTGCCCTAGGCTTAAGCCCTACCGATACTGCGGCAGCGCCTCAGACCGCCCCAGTAGCTGAACAGCCAACAAAAAAGCCCGGCTTTTTTGGAAAATTATTTGGTAAAAAATAGCTAATAAATAACAAAGTAAAAAGGCTCACCGGCTTGTAGGCCGGTGAGCCTTACTGTTTGATTGTTACTGGGTGCTTGCTGATTGCTGGAATGCTATCTGCATGATTTGGGAGCTTTAATGCTACCGCCACCGTACAAGATATCGCCATTGAGCTTGGTTAGCTCATCGACGACGGCCCGGGGGTCGGAATCTGGAAAGTCCCTGTTGGCGATTTCCCAGAAAGTGCTGGCTGAGACGACCTGAATGGTCTTGACGCCAGTGCAGTATTGGGGCCGATTGATATCGGCCCGCCAGCCAGCAGCGAACAGTAGTCCTCCCAGTAGCATCAGTATTAGACTTGCAAAACCCATTGCCTTCAAAAGCCTATCCATAGGTAGTGCCTTCCTCTAGGGGTATTTATTAGGTACGGTTGAAACGGAAAACAATAATACCATATATTAAGCAGTTTGTAAAGTATTATTTATCGCTCAAAAGCATTACAATTATAAAGATGAATCATCATAAAATTGACGCCACCAAATACAAGAAAACCAAGATAATTGCTACTGTTGGGCCTGCTAGCCAGGAGAAGATAGCCGACCTGCTTGGTGCTGGGGTCAATGGCATACGCCTTAATTTTAGCCATGGTACCCATAGTTCGCACCTCGCGACGGCCCAAGAGGTCCGCAAGCAAGCCAAACTGCTCGATAGGTCGGTAGCAATTATTCAGGATTTGGCTGGCCCAAAGATTCGTCTTGGCAAGCTATCGTCAGGGGGAATCGAAATCAAAGCCGGGCAAATTATTAAACTCCAGTACCAGCCTGACGCTAGCGCTGTCGGAATACTGCCGATTCAATATGACTTTTCAAAAGAAGTCAAAAAAGGCCACCGGCTATTCTTGCGTGATGGGCAAATCCAAACCGATATTATAGCAGTCACCAATGGCGTCATTTCGACAAAGGCCAAAAACAGTGGCAAAATTATGAGTGATCACGGTATCAACCTGCCCGACACTGATTTTGTTGAAGGTGTCTTGAGCATCAAAGACAAAAAAGACCTCGAGCTAACCAGCAAATTAGATGCCGATTATGTGGCAGTTAGCTTTGCCCACAAGGCCAACGATATTTTTGCTGTTCGCAATGAGCTAGCCAAGCACAAGGCAAAAGCAAAAGTTATTGCTAAAATCGAAACCAAATCGGCCGTCGAAAACCTCGAGAGCATCATTAGAGCCAGCGATGCCGTGATGATAGCCAGGGGCGACTTGGCTGTCGAGATAGGGCCCGAAAAAGTCCCGATTGTGGGTAGAGAAATAATCTTACTAAGCCGCAAACACAAGAAGCCGGTAATTATGGCGACTCAGATGTTGGAGAGCATGATGACCAGTACCACACCAAGCCGAGCCGAGGCCAACGATGTCGCTACGGCCGTCAGCCTGGGCGTCGATTGCCTGATGCTCTCGGGCGAGACTGCGATTGGCCAATTCCCGGTTGAAACCGTCAAGATGATGAAGCTCATTATATTGACCGCCGAGCAGTACTTTGTATCGACCACGATGGCAGTAGCAATGACCGAAGAGTCGGAGGGTGCAGTTGCGACCGATATTAGTCAAGACGACAGCTTGCTGGGGCGGTTGGGCCAAAAAACTCGGTTGGTTTTTTCTAGACAACCTATGGAGCAATCCAAAATCTTATCACTCGAAGCCCAAACTAGTGTTAGTTTTGCGGCCCTGACACTGGCCGAGCAGCTCAGTGCCAAGTTTATTTTGGCCGAGACACTGACTGGCTCGACAGCGCTTAGTATTGCCAGCTTGCGACCCAGTGCGCCGATTATTATTGCCAGCCCAGATAATAAAGTTTGTAATCAGTGCTCGATTGTCTGGGGAGGTAAGACATTTTTGGTGAGCAAAAGCCGCAGCAATACCGCAGCGATACTAAAAAAGCTCAAGGATCGAGGCAGCATTAAAAAAGGCGACTGGGTCGTGGAGGCTTTTGGGCAAAACCGCGGTGTTGCTGGCGGAACCGACACAGTACGACTATTGGAGGTATCATGAAACGAATCATTGTAGGCAATTGGAAAATGAATATGGATTTAAAGCAGACGGCCACACTAATTACTAGGCTCAGAACTCAAATAACTAACCCAACCGCCAGGGTTGTGGTTTGTCCGAGTTTTGTGAGCCTTGCTAGAGCCAACGAAATAATTTCATCGCAGGAGACGCTACTCGAGCTCGGTGCCCAAAACATCAGCGACCACGACGAAGGGGCTTTTACCGGCGAGGTGAGTGGCCCGATGCTTAAGGGGCTGGTGAGCTACGCAATAGTCGGGCACTCCGAGAGGAGAATTGTGTTTATGGAAAGCAATGAGCTGATCGCCCGCAAGGTGGCGGCCTGTATTCGCAATAAGCTCACCCCGATACTATGCGTCGGTGAAAATACCAACGAGCGCCAGGAAGGGCTAGCCAAGCGCACCGTTCTTGACCAGCTCGAGCAGAACTTATCTGAAATAATACCGTCCGAAGCTAGCAAACTAGTCATTGCCTACGAGCCTGTCTGGGCTATTGGTACCGGAGTTAATGCCGAGCCTTATGATGTCGAGGAAATGGCGCTGGCGATATACCACTACTTGGTAAACAAATACGGCGCCGAAACAGCCGACAAAATACCCTTGCTCTATGGCGGCAGCACCAACGGCGATAATGCCGCTAGCTACTTGGCAGTCAATAAAATTGGTGGCCTACTGGTCGGCGGAGCCAGCCTCAACTACAAGGTCTTTAGCAGTATTTGCCAGCTATAACCTGGTCATAACCTGGCAAAATGGTCTATAATAGTAATCATATATAAAAGGAGTATCAAATGACCGAACTGAACTATGGCGACAAGGCGCCAGAAACAATTAATCTAGTAATCGAAATCCGCCAAGGTGAACGCAACAAGTATGAATTCGATAAGGATACCGGGCGCTTATTTCTGGACCGCGTCAATGGCACCGCCATGGGTTACCCGACCGACTACGGCTATGTACCAAATACGCTGTGTGGCGACGGCGACCCGCTCGACGGACTGCTTGTTATAGATGAGTCTGTACCGCACGGCACTGTGGTGCCATCCAGACCCATCGGAGTGCTCTACCTGATAGACGACGGCGAGGCCGACGAAAAGCTAATTTGCGTGCCAGCCGATGATGTCAGCAAAGACCACATCAAAGATTTGGCTGATCTTGGCGAAAACTTCCAGAAGGTCATCGAGCATTTTTACAGTCACTACAAGGATTGGAAAAACGGCTGGAAGGGTGTCGAGATGAAGTTTAATGGCTGGGGCGATGCGGCTGCCGCTAAGCAAGTAATAACCCAGAGCATTGAGCTCGCCAAAAACAAATAACTCAGTTTTTTAAAGCTGCAATTTAAATCTAAAGTAAGGTAAAAAAATAAATGAAAAACTTTTTTGAGGGCTTAAATGATGCTCAAGGCGAAGCCGTTAGGACCATCGACGGTCCAATTTTGATGCTAGCCGGTGCAGGTAGCGGAAAAACCAAAACCCTAACCCACCGCATCGCTTATTTGGTTGGTGACAAAAAAACTCCTCCATCAGATATTTTGGCGGTTACCTTTACCAATAAAGCGGCCGGCGAAATGCGCTCCAGAGTTGCTCGGCTGCTGGGTTTTGATGATCCCAACGCCAACCCAATACCTTTTTTGGGTACCTTTCATTCTATTGCCAACCGAATCCTCAGACGCGAAGCCGACAATATCGGTCTGACCAGCAACTTTCTTATTTATGATTCATCAGATAGCCAATCGCTGATAAAAAAGATTTTAAAATCGATGCATAACGACGACAAGGCCGTTACGCCATCGGCTATTGCTTGGGCTATTTCATCGGCCAAGAACGAACTTATAGAGCCAGACCAATACCGATCCATGGCTACTAGCAAACTGCAACTCATCGCGGCCGATGTTTACCCTATTTACCAACGTGAGATGATCAAATCTAGGGCTCTAGATTTCGACGATCTTATTATGGAGCTCGTAAAGCTTTTTAAAAACCAACCCGATGTACTAGCAAAGTACCAACGACAGTTTAGGTATATTTTGGTCGATGAGTACCAAGATACCAACCACGCTCAGTACCAACTCATTAAAATGCTAGCCGCCAAGCATCAAAACCTCTGCGTGGTCGGCGATGACTGGCAGAGTATTTACTCCTGGCGCGGCGCCAACTACCAAAATATACTAAATTTTGAAGCAGACTACCCAGATGCAAAAGTTATTAAACTCGAGCAAAACTACCGCTCGACCCAGACTATTTTAGATGCCGCCCATAGTGTTATTACCAAGAACATCAGCCGTAGCAGCAAAAAGCTCTGGACTGATCTAGGTCTTGGCGAGAGAGTGCATGTCATGAGCGTTAGCGACGAGCTGGCCGAAGGGCGGACAATTGTCCAGACTATCGACCGATTGCGCAACCTCAACCCCAAGCTCAGGCTGAGCGATTTTGCGCTGTTGTATCGAACCAATGCCCAGTCCAGAAGCCTCGAGGAAAGTTTTTTACAATACAACATCCCCTACCAAGTAGTTGGGGGTACGCGTTTTTATGATCGTCGCGAGGTCAAGGATATTTTGGCCTATATGAGAGTTATATTTCAGCCCAACGACCTAGTAAGCCTAACGAGAATACTCAATGTTCCGACCCGCGGTGTCGGTGCCAAAAGCGCCGCTGCGATTATTGACTACCTCGACAAATACGAGGCCGATACAATTTCGACTCTGGCTGAACCTAGCAAAATACCCGGTCTCAAAGGCAAGGCTCTAGTAGAAATCAAAAAACTTGGGGATGTCCTGGATGGTCTAAAAGATTATCAAAATCTCAGCATTTACGAATTAATGGAGGGTCTTATAAAGCGCATCGACTACATCGACTACCTCAATGATGGCACTATCTCAGCAGAAGATAGGGTTGAGAATGTCCAGGAGCTGCTGGGCGTAGCTAAGGTTTATCAAGATATGGATCTCGAAACTTTCTTGACGGAAGTCGCGCTGGTATCAGATATTGACTCACTTGATTCGCTCAAGGACAGCGTCAGCATGATGACCCTGCATGCCTCTAAGGGCCTAGAGTTTGAGGTGGTCTTTATGGTGGGCATGGAAGAGGCCATATTTCCGCATTCCAGAACATTCTTTGAGCCCGAAGAGCTCGAGGAAGAACGCCGACTATGCTACGTTGGTATGACGCGAGCCAAGCAACAGCTTTATTTATTGCACGCCAGCTCTCGAATGCTCTATGGCAATACCCAGCACAATGTACCATCACGCTTTATTTCGGATATCCCCAGCGAGATGGTGGATCAGCCGATTGGCTCGGCCAGCAGTACCTTTACCGACATTGCCAGGCAGACTTTCGACGACGACTTTCCTGATGAAGTCGATAAAGCTAGCGTCGTTGAGGGCGACAGGGTAATGCACGCGAAGTTTGGTAAGGGCGTAGTGCAAGAGGTTTCTGGCCCAGAGGTGGTAGTAAAATTCGCAACTGTAGGAATCAAGAATCTCCACCTACAATATGCCCCCCTAAGAAAAATTTAACCTACCCTGAAGCTGAAATGCGAACAACTTTGTTGTTCATAAGAGGTTTGACAAAGAGCAATAAATAAAGCTAAAATAGCTTCACAGACACAAACAAAAACAAAAGCCTTTTTATAGATTTCTATAAATAATTAAACAAAGGGCTTTTATTATTTTACCTCAATTTAGACCCATTCCCGTCAAGCGCAGATACCGTAACATCGCTGGCGCAAACAACACAAAACACCGTCCCATAATGAGTGTAACCATTATGTCGGCGCTCTTTGTGTTTGTAGTTTTTTCGATACTATTCGGGCAGTCTTCAGTTTCAATCCGAAATGTAGCCTTTGCAGAGGGCAAGACTCTGCTCACGATATATTCTGATGGCCAAAAGAAGACCGTTGCTACCGATGCCAAAACAATCGGCGAGGCTCTAGCGCAAAACGGCATCAAGCTCGATAATGGCGATGTTGTCGAGCCTTCGGCAGATACTGCCATCAACCAACCTTTTTATAATGCCAATATCTACCGCGCTTATCCGTCGCTAATTATCGACGGGGCCACTAAGACCACAGTTATGAGCGGCTACCGCAGTGCCAGGCAGGTTGTGGAGTCGTCCGATGTCAAGCTCCACAGTGAAGACAAAGTAGCCATCGACAGAAGTGATAACTTTGTGGCCGATGGTGTTATCGGCCAGCGCATTATTATTGACCGAGCCACGCCGGTGGAGGTCACAATCGGTACTAAGACTTTTCAGATGCGCACCTGGAAAACAACCGTCGGTGAGTTTTTGACCGAAAAAGGCCTAACCTTGGCGTCAAACGATAGCTTGAATGTAGATTTAAAGTCGGCTATTTATAAAAATATGAATATCACTATTGGCCTAGACAATCGGAATCTAATTCAGGAAGAAGTTATTAATCCAGAAACTCAATATGTCGACGATCCAAGCTTGAGTTTTGGCACTAAGGTCGTTAGACAGAAGGGCCTAGCTGGCAAAAAAATATCTACTTATCAAATAGAATTTCAAAAAGGAATAGAAGTTAGCAGAAAGCTGGTCAATCAGACCGTGATAACCGAACCAGTTAGCCAGATAATAGCCCGGGGGATTGCAACTAATGTTTCGGCCGATAGATCGGCACTATTGGCCGCCGCCGGAATAGCTCAAGAGGATTACTCCTACGTGCAGTATATTATCAACAACGAGAATGGTCTGTGGTGCCCGACGCGCTGGCAAGGGCAGAAAAACTGCCCATCTTCTTATCAGCCTTTGTATGCTGGAGCCGAAACAAATGCTAATACAGGCTATGGTATGTGTCAGGCTACACCAGCTGCCAAAATGGCAACGGCTGGAGCAGATTGGCGCACTAACCCCGTAACGCAACTAAAGTGGTGCAATAGTTATGCACTAGGGCGATATGGATCATGGGCAAATGCTTGGGCGGCGTGGCAGTCTAAACGCTGGTGGTAGCAGATAATTTTTTAGTCTAACAGCCGAGAATAGCCCGGGGCTACCAATCACGCCAGATTACATCTACAATAGACCGAAGTGAAAGAATTATTTACACACAAAAAAGACTGGCCCTACCATGTTTCGGCAGGTGCGGTGGTATTTAGCGCCGATAGCTCCAAGCTGGCGGTACTGTATCGGGGAACCGATAAACTCGAATCAGAGGGCTGGCATCTGCCCAAGGGCACCATCGAAAACGGCGAATCCATCGAGCAAACTGCCATCCGCGAAGTTCGAGAGGAAGCCGGCCTAGATATCGAAATTGTTGGTTACCTGGGGGCTATTAACAGAGGGTACGATAGCCCGACCGACGGCGAGCTGGTTATTAAGACCATTCATTATTTTATTGCTAGGCTGATTCTAGACACCAATACAATGGATAACGAGCACGATAGGGTAGATTGGCTGACACCAGCAGAAGCGATCAAAAAGACTTCACTGCAGCCTAAAAAAGAAGACGAAATCATCAAAAGAGCACTACTTTATCAGGAAAAGTTTTTATGAAAGCCAAGAAAAGTTTTGGTCAAAACTGGCTTAAGGACGATACCACAATCGAAAAAATTGTTGAAGTTGCCAATATCAGCGACCAAGACACCATCCTTGAAGTTGGCCCGGGCTTAGGCGCGCTTACCCGCCAACTAATTAAAACCAAGGCCAAGATTGTGGCGGTCGAAGCCGATACCGAGCTAATACCGCGCTTGCAGAGGATGTTTCAAGATTCGAGCAACTTTCAACTCGAGCAAGCCGATATCCTCAAGTACAACCACAGTCTGTTGCCAGGCGGATACAAAATAGTTGCCAACATCCCGTACTACCTTACATCTAAGCTCATAAGGACTTTCTTGGAGTCCGATAACCCCCCCAGCGAAATGGTCCTAATGGTCCAAAAGGAAGTCGCCGAGCGCATTGTCGCCGAGCCCGGTGCGATGTCGGTGTTATCGTTTTCGGTGCAGTACTATGCCCGCGCCGAAGTCGTTATGGCCGTCTCGCGTGAGCTTTTTGAGCCAGTACCAAAGGTCGACTCGGCTGTTATTAGAATTGTGCTTTTGCCCCAGCCGCTTTTTGAAGCCGATGGCAAAAAACTTTTTAGGCTGGTCAAGGCCGGCTTTGGCGAAAAGCGCAAAATGCTTCGCAATAGTCTCTCAGGAGGGCTCAATATCACGGCCGACCAAGCCGACCGGCTTTTGTTGGCAGCTGGTATTTCTTCTACGGCCCGCGCCCAAGAGCTCGCCATGAGTGATTGGAGCAAACTGCTTGAGTCGGCAATTGCACTAGAGCTTATCTAAAATACTTAATAATTTAGCTCTTATGCTAAAATATAAGATATGCGTTTCATGCAAAAAATAAAACGGCCAATCAGATCACTGTTTTTGGTGCTAGTAGGCATTATTCTAATCGCCGTAGCATTTTATCCGCAATCGTCGCGGGCTAATAATAACTTTTCGTATAATATCGATGTCAATTATTATGTAGCACCTGTCGGCCCGACCTTCGTGAAAGAAACCTACAACATCGTCAATAACACCTCGACGCAATACCTCGATAGCATCAAGCTCTCGACGCCATCCGAAACCACCGCCAACATCAAGGTCTATTATACCGACGGCGGTAGCATTCCTTTTACCACCCAACGCATTAGCCAAGATGCGGCTGGCTTCAAGTACAGCTACACCCAGATTCAGATAAATTTCAATAGAGCCAACTATGGCAGCAACCTCAAATGGGGCTTTGTGGTGGAGTATTCGGTGTCGGATTTGGTCGAAAACAAGGGCCGCGCCAATATCGTTTATATCCCCGGCATATCGTCAGGTAGCACCGAAAACTATCAGGTAAGCTTGACCGTTCCGGGCGACTACGGCAGCGTTCATGGATTTGGTGTAAACCCCAAGCAGTCCACCAACAGCAACGGCACCAAGACCTACTCTTTTGACCAAAAGGATCTTGTCAACAATTCGGTCCAGCTGCTATTTGGCGACTCCACGACCTACAAGGTCAATTTTGTCTATCCATTACAAAATACCTCGAGCTTGCCACAGAATATTGACATTGCGCTCCCGCCAAGCACCGCCTCCCAGACAGTTTTTATTCAAAACATCAACCCCAAGCCCAGCTCAACTCGTGTCGATGCCGACGGCAACATCATCGCCTCCTACACGCTAGCACCCAAGAGTAAGCTCAATGTAGCGGTCGATGTCCTGGCTGATGTTAATTTTATCAATTACGACCTTGCAAAAAGCGGCACGATGAACGATATTCCTGGCAATCTCGTTGCCAAATATACCAAGGCCACTAGGTACTGGAATAGTGATAACCCCGAAATAATTAAAAAAGCCAAAGAGCTCACCAGCGACAAAAGCACCGTTGCCGACAAAATCGAAGCCATCAACAAATACGTCATCGCGACACTCGACTACAACAACGAAAAAATCAAGTACAACATCAGGCAGGGCTCACTTGAAGCCTACAAAAACCCTAGCAATGTGGTTTGCCTGGAGTACTCCGATTTGATGATTGCCTTACTAAGAGCCGCCGGCATACCGGCTCGAATGCCTGTGGGGTATGGCTATTCTGGCAACCTCAAGCAATCGACCGCCGTTAGCGATTCGCTTCATTCTTGGGTCGATGCCTATGTGCCAAACCTCGGCTGGGTTAATTTAGATCCAACCTGGGGCGAAAAGTTCAATAACTTCGGTATCAGCGATATCGACCATTTGGCCTTTGCTATTTGGGGCGAGAACGATTCGGCCCCATCGGCCATAACAGTCAATGGCAAAGATGCCAATTACCAGTACGAAAATGTTAAGCTCGAATACACTTCTATTCAGCCCAAGGTATCAAACGATGCCAAGCTCAGCTCTACCAAATGGGTTATTTTGCCGTTTTTATCAGTCATTAGCTACAACGGCACGACCTCGTCCAATTCATCGACTTTCGATTTGAAATTAGAGCTAACCCAGGGCGCCAAAAAGACTAGCTCTGATCTGGGCTCTAAAGCTCCAGCCCAAAAAATATCCGGGGTGCTGCTCGATTTGGGTCTTGGCTTTGCGCTTAGTTATAAGCTCGGCCTAGCTAGTGCCAGCTCGGCCAGTCCTATAGCTAGTAGCAAGGGAAGCAATAATTACCTGCCGCTAGGGGCAATTACAGCCCTGCTACTTGGTATTATTATCTGGAGAGTGATAAAATTACGAAATACAAAAAAACCCGAGCCAGAAGCTCCGAAGGATCCAAAAGATGAAACAAACCCAATCCAATAATCAGCCTAATAATAAACCAAGCAATCAAACCAACCCAAGCTTTTATGTAACCACCTCAATAGCTTATGCCAATGCCAAGCCTCATGTTGGCTACGCCATGGAGCTTTTTCAGGCCGACACGCTGGCTAGGTATTATCGCCAGGCCGGCCAAGACACTTACTTTGTAACAGGTACCGACGAACACGGCCAAAAACTCAAAGAAGCCGCCGCCAAGCATGGCAGCACAACCCAAGAGTATGTCGACGAGCTGAGCCAAGATTTCATGAGCCTGGCCAAGCTTTTGGGTTTGAGTAACGACAAGTTTGTTCGTACTACAGACGCTGGCCATAAGCTTGCGGCTCAAAAGCTCTGGCTGGCCTGCAGCAAAGATATCTACAAAGGCCAGTACAAGGGTCTATATTGCGTTGGCCACGAAGCTTTTATAAAAGAGTCCGAGCTCGAAGGTGGCGTCTGCCCAGATCATAAAACCAAACCCCAAGAGCTCGAGCTAGAGAGCTACTTTTTTGCCTTATCTAAGTACGCCAACCAGCTCGAAGCTATAATAGAGTCTGGCGAGCTTAAGATCGTTCCTGAAAAACGCCGTAATGAAATGCTCGGGTTTTTGCGCTCTGGGCTAGAGGACATTAGTATTTCTAGGCCCAAAAGCCAGCTCGAGTGGGGAGTTGAGGTGCCAAACGACCCAGACCATGTGATGTATGTGTGGTTCGACGCTTTGAGTAATTATATTTCAGCTATTGGCTATGAAAGCGAGCCCCAGAAATTTGATAGATTCTGGCCGGCCAATGTACATGTCGTGGGCAAAGACATCGTTCGCTTTCACTGCTTGGTGTGGCCAGCGATGCTGCTAAGCGCTGGGCTCGAGACACCTAAGGCAGTATTTGTGCACAGCTTTATCGCTAGTGACGGCCAAAAAATGAGCAAGAGCCTGGGCAATGTCATAGACCCAGTCGACTACGCCAATTCTTACGGCGTCGATGCCTTGCGTTATTATCTACTAAGATTCATACCTAGCTACAACGACGGCGACTTTTCGCTCGACAGATTTGAAGAAGTCTATAATGCCGACCTAGCCAACAATCTTGGCAATTTGGTATCGAGAGTTGCGGCAATGCTCGTAAAATACAATGACGGCAAATACGATATTGTATCGCCCAAGACCGAGATCGATATATCTGGCTTGGTGGCCGAATTTAGATTTGACAAATGCCTGGAGCAAATATTTGCTAGGCTCGATAGCCTTAATGTAGCGATTGACAATGCCAAGCCCTGGGAGCTCGCCAAGACTAGCCCTCCTAAGGCAGTGGAGTTTTTGTCTGCTATGGCGGGGGAGCTAACGCAAGTGGCCAGTGCTCTGGCGCCGTTTTTGCCCGAGACTTCTCAAAAAATCTCAGCAGTTTTTGATAACGGCAAAATAGCACCAAGCCCGCAAGTTCTGTTCCCGCGTATCGATTAAGACTATTCTCGATTCAAACTACAGATAAATAAAGTAAAGCCCTTACGCCTATTGTATTTACTATTTTAGTGCTATATTAGTACTAACTATATAATTATAAAAGAGAGGCCTTATCA
>CAYORQ010000014.1:0-12232 GCA_964406425.1 uncultured Candidatus Saccharibacteria bacterium
GAACATCATAGCTTGTAATTTCCTGCAAGCTAGGCTTGCTATTATGTTAAAAAGTAAAAAGATGAATGAGCTGGGCTTAACTGGATGAATACGTCAAATCAATTACCGTTGACACTATTGTAACTCCAGGATACCCTTGATTATCGCATCAATTCACTTTATAAACCATACCACCAAAAGCATAATGCCTGTATTCTAAAATTCATTGAATACGGCCAACCATCTGTATGGGGGCACTGCTGGCCAATAGGACTATCTAAACTTAATGTAATAGAATGCGTATACTACCAGCGTTGATATCTGTAAAAACATAACAGACAGCAGAATAAAAATCCTGCTTTTATCATTGGGCTCGGACTTATTTAGCACCAGTAGAGGCAAAAGTATTGCAGCTATAGGTAAAAAATATCTACCCTGTAAGCCATCTACTAGAGCAGAACCTACGGGCGTCCAGGTCAAATAGAGCCCCAATGTAAGCATCATGGTAAGCATCAGCGGCACTATAATAAAAATAAACCACTGCAGCAAACTCGATAAGACCTTCGCCACCTTTTTGCCACCGTGGGCAGACTTAAACAGAACCAGTAGCCACCCTCCAGTAATCCAAATGGGCAGCGAAATAGTCAGCCAACCAAGTACGCCAATGAAACCAAGATAAATGGGTGTTGCATTGGTTGTGATATACGACCTCAGAACAGCCCTAACGAAGAAGAATGGATTGTACAACACCACCTGCAATTGTTTGCTGGAGTCAATTAGCCCTCCAGGGCTTAGAGAAGTGAACTTGCTGGCGTACAAATACCACCCAATCATACCGCTCGCTACTATCAAAAATATCGCACTAAGCGCCAGGTACCACTTAAATTTGCGGTAAGCCTTTGGGGCTGGCAAAGCAAATAGCAGCAGCGCAGTCAAAAAGTAAGTTTGTTTTGATAGGCCAAGCACCAGAACGACACCCAGAAGGCAGAGTAAGTACTTTTTATTTAGAACTTTTGGGTTAATAATGCCATTAAAAATCATGGCTACAAGTAACATCGTCGAACCAATTACTAGCCCATCGGCACCCAAAACCCCAGCTATAAAAAGGCTCATCGGCAGCAGAGCTAAAGTAACATAGAGCCACTTGCCTCTGGGTATGGTTTTGATAGCCAAAAATACCAAGCCAATATACACCAATAACCCCACAAGCCTCATAAGCATAAATAGTATAAAGGGGTTTATATTGAGCAAAGCTCCAGCCGTGTAGGTAATAATATAGTGGGCATAGGCTATAGGGCTGTAGGCAGTAAAGTTCGCTTGGGTATAAAAGCTACTCCTGAAGCCATCAAGCTTTAAGCTAAGCAGCTTAGGCACCTCTTTATGGTATTCATAAGTACGGAAAGAAGCTGGTTTTTTTTCGAACCTCCTGAGCTCAACAGCTCCAGATTGTAGCCTAATGCCTGTCTTGCCACCCTCCTGTGTCGGAGCTACGTAGCCGTTTGAGTATCTGGCGATAGTATAAAAGTGTGCTGGCTCATCTGGACCCATAAATACGGGTGTTATTAAAATAAGCACCGTGCCAAAAAAAAGTGCAACAGTAAGGAAAAAATTTTGGGGCTGTATTCTTTGTAAAAATACCGTGACAGTATTGATTTTATTGTTCCAGCGCTTTGCGTATATACGGCGGCTTGTCATTATGAGTAATACTATACCATAAACCTAATAGCTTATTCTGTGGCAATTTACGAAATAATGACTTAACTCAGCACCGCTAAAAGGCAGAGCACAGGTCTGTACGACAATGGTTGGGCTGTCACACCACCAACCATAAAAACGTTGCCTAATATGTTACAATATGTAGTAGCTATGAGTATAAGCAATAAAACCAAAAGTAAAATCAAAAAAGGGAGTACTATCACCCTGATGGTGTTAGTAATCGGTGCAATTGGCTTTGCGAGTTATCAGATGTTTTTAAAGCCCAAGCCTGCGCCTAAGCCAGCCAATGAGCCCACCAAGCAGCAGTCCGATGCGCAGGCCGTGGTGGTCGATAAAGCGGTAGATGATAGTGGTAAAAAATCTGACCAAGCTGCCAGCCAACAGCAGCAATCAACATCGACTGCCGGCAGCGCCAAAGTTACAATTACCTACGCTGGCCAAAACGGCACAAACTTGTCCGTCAGTGCGCAAGTTAGTGGCGCCACCAACGGTACCTGCAACCTAACCGCCACAAAAGGCAGTGCCGTTGTTACTAAAACCGCACCAGTTGGCTACCTAGTGTCTTATTATATTTGTCAGGGCTTTGATGTACCAACTAGCGAGTTTGCCCAAAAGGGCGAGTGGAATGTATTAGTTGAGCTCGTCACGGCTTCGGGGTCAGTCAAATCAGAAACTAAGAAGGTAAATATACAATGATCAAGGCTAATATTTTAAAACCCAGTAACATAACTAAATCACCAAAGTCAAAAGCTATATTTTTGTTATTTTTTGCGCTATTTAGCCTATGGTTGTTTTTACCAACTCCAGCCAAAGCTGCTAGTTTTGAGGCCGGCCGTATTATTGACGATAGTATCTTTGTTAATAAAAACTCTATGTCGGTTGCCGATATTCAAAACTTCCTGAATTCTAAGGTGCCAACCTGCAACAGATGGCACGCAGGCTTTACTGGCTCTAGCGGTACAGTGTATAGCCCACCATGGACTTGCCTCAAGGAGTACAACGAAAACCCCACAACCAAACAAAATAACATTGGCCAATTCAACCCCAACGGCAGCCCGGTTGTGGTGCCTGGCGGGTTAAGTGCAGCACAGATTATATGGAATGCCGCCCAAACTTACTCTATAAACCCTCAGGTTATATTGGTTACCCTGCAAAAAGAAACTGGCCTAATTACCGACGACTGGGCTGCCAGCTGGCAGTATCGTACTGCCATGGGCTTTGGTTGCCCTGACGGCGCACCATGCGATGCGCAGTGGTTTGGTTTTGCAAATCAAGTTGCGCAGGGCACTAGGCACTTCCGTAGCTTTTTTGATGGCGTTAGGAGCGGCGGGTTCTGGACACCACGCTTACCGGGGGTAAATACAATTAGCTATAACCCTAATTCGGCCTGCGGAGGCAGTAGCGTCAATATTACTACTCGTGCCGCTGCGGCTCTCTACTCGTACACGCCGTACCAGCCCAATGCCGCCGCCCTTAATAACCTCTATGGCACCGGGGATGCATGCAGCGCCTACGGCAACCGCAACTTTTGGCGCGACTTTACCGGCTGGTTTGGGAGCACAACTTCGACATACAACAATATAGCCCTAATAAATAAAGGCCCGAATTTAGCATCAGGCAGCAGATTAGTTGTCGGGGATTACTTGCTTTCCCCCGGAGGCAACAATGTCTTGACACTTCAGGCCGATGGCAACTTGGTATTATACAGGAGCGGCGCTGCAGTATGGGCTTCGGGTACTGCCGGACGGCCCGCAGTATACGCTGAGATGCAAGCTGACGGCAACCTAGTGGTTTATTCTGACTACACAGCTACTTGGTCGAGTTCTACAGTCGGAAATATTAATGCTACGCTAAAGATGCAGGCAGATGGCAATCTAGTGATTTATAGCAGCTCAGGCAGCGCACTATGGAACACCCGTACAGACCTCACCCAGGCTCAAAAGAATCAAGTTTACTCTAAATTACCAACAGGAACCCTATACGCCGAGCAGAAGCTTGAAAGTCCTAACAAAAAATACAAAATGGTGCTACAAACCGACGGAAACTTGGTTGTGTATTCACCAACCAAAGCAATCTGGAATAGCCGCACATGGGGTACAGCCGTGAAGCGCCTAGATATGCAACCTGATGGAAATTTGGTCTTGTACGATCAAAATAAAAAACCGCTATGGCACACCTCAACTTGGGGTAAAGGCGCTTCTAGGCTAGTGATGCAAGATGACGGTAACCTAGTTGTTTATTCTGCTTCGGGCGCACCGACCTGGCACACCAACACCGTTGGCCAATAGCAATCCTTTAATAATGACATGCCGCCACTTCTATAACTCTCCTCGGCGTTCTTGAGTCGGTACTCACAATCTGATAAAATAGGACACTATGAAACCAAACAAAGCCAACTTATTTGACCTCATCCGCCAGTTGGCCCTCACCGATTTCAAAATTAAATACCAAGGCTCCATCATAGGCTATGCATGGTCGTTCGTTAAGCCACTAGCCATGTTTGGGGTGCTGTATTTGGTATTTACGGTGTTTGTTAAAATTGGCTCTAGTACTCAAAACTACGCCCTGTACCTGCTGCTAGGAGTTGTACTCTGGACATACTTCGCCGATGCCACTGCGACCTCGATGCGCTCAGTTGCAGACAAGGGCGATATGATGCGCAAGGTGTATTTCCCGCGAATTGCCATCGTTATATCTGCCAGCATTAGCTCCGTCATTACGCTACTACTAAACCTGGTCGTAGTATTTGTATTTATTGTGGTCGCCAGAGTTGCGCCCGGCTGGAACGCACTGTGGTTTATACCCCTACTGCTCGAGCTATTTGTACTTTGTATTGCCTTGGCCTTTATACTATCGGCTTTGTTTATAAAATACCGCGACATCGGGCACATCTGGGAAGTAGCTTTGCAACTGCTATTTTATGCTAGTGCCATTATTTACCCATTAAATATCGTACCGGTGAGGTTTCAGAAGATTATTTTATTAAACCCAATTACTCAAATTGTTCAAGATGCTAGGTTTTTGTTGGTAAGTAAAGAAACGATCACAGCCAAACAAATTTTACCCGCTCCGCTGGAGTTGATACCCTACTTAATACCATTTGTATTATTAGTAGCCGGCTACTTTTATTTTGAGAAGGCCGCTAAGAATTTTGCGGAGGAGGCCTAAGACATGGACGATGATGTAGCAATAAAAATAAGCCACATAAGTAAGTCGTTTAAGCTGCCGCACGAAAAACACAATAGCCTTAAAGACAGGGCAATACATTTTTTTGGCTCAAAAAACTTTACCAAGTATCAGGCGCTAGAAGATATTGATGTCGAGATCAAAAAAGGCGAGTTTTTTGGGATCGTTGGCAAAAATGGTAGTGGCAAGAGCACACTACTAAAAATAATAGCTAACATTTACCAACCCAACAGTGGCAGCATTAGCATTCAGGGCACCTTATCGCCTTTTATTGAGCTGGGAGTTGGCTTTAACCCTGAGCTGACTGGCAGAGAAAACGTTTTTTTGAGCGGCACAATCTTGGGCCTAACTAAAAAGAAAATTGAGTTTTTATACGACGATATTGTGAAGTTTTCTGAAATGGAAGAATTTATGGACCAGTAACTAAAAAACTACTCTAGCGGAATGATGGTGCGGTTGGCTTTTTCGATAGCCGTACGGGCCGATGCAGATATACTTCTAATCGATGAGGTTTTGGCCGTCGGCGATGCTTCTTTTCAGCTAAAATGCCTAAACTACTTCGAAGAGTTAAAGCGCAAAAAGAAGACAGTTGTGTTTGTTTCTCACGATATGAAAGCGGTGGTAAAATTTTGCGATAAAGCGATACTCATTAATGATTCTAAGATGATAATGCAGGGCAAGCCAGACTTGATTGCTAAAAAGTATTTGAAGCTAAATAACATCAATAAAGTCAGTGACATCAATAGCATTAACGATAAGAGCGGCGATGCTAGCTAACGTAAAACGGACCAAGGCTTAGTATGTCGAAGTATACCGAGCTCAACGAAAACGAAAATAATAGCCTAAAAGACAGTCTGGGCAAAAAAATATATGATTATATTCCACAGGGATCTGAAATATTAGATGTTGGGTGCAGCTCGGGCTACTTTGGCGGTCTTTTGATATCTGATAAAAAAGCTCTTGTAGATGGCATCGAACTCAATAGTGAGGATGCCACTAAGGCAGCAAAAGTACTAAGAGAAGTGTATTCTTTTGATCTAGAAAGCGACAAGTGGCCCGTATCGTTAACTAAAGCAAAATACGACGTCATATTGTTTGGCGATGTACTTGAGCACCTGAGGCATCCCGGTGAAGTGCTGGGTAGATTTTCAAAACTACTCAAACCCAAGGGCGTTATTATTGTTTCTGTGCCCAATATAGCCCACTCGTCTATCCGAATGGAGCTACTACAGGGCAACTTCGAATATGAAAAGCTAGGTATACTAGATAACACCCACTTAAAGTACTATACCTTTAAGTCTTTTTATAGGCTACTCAATCAGTCGGGCTATAAAGTGGTTGATTTTGATCAGTCTGTGATGGCCCAGCCAAGGAAGACAACCGAGTCTATACTAGGTTCGTTGGGGCTAATACCCACCGAAAAATTCTACAAGTTCATAGCTAGGCCAGATGCCACGGCTTTCCAGTATAAGTTTGTTGCGATGCCTGGTAAAAACAGAACTATACCTCGGCTGCCAAAAAAACCACTGGAGATAGCTACATTACATATTGCAGAGGTCAATAAGCTGCACGATACTATTGGCTATCTGAGCAATGAGCTCAAGATAGCCAGAGGCGCGCTAACCACACGCCAAAGGCTACCTGATAGTAAAATTTTCAAGCTTGCCAGGAGGGCTCAACATAAAATAAAGGGGGCATTAAAGAAATGAAAAAAAACATACTAATTATTTGCCAAGACTACATCGGCAAAACAATGGCCGGCCCTGCCATTCGGAGCTGGGAATTCGCAACCCAACTGTCTAAAAACCACAATGTAGTGGTGGTTTCACCCATCAAGCCAGAAATTAAATCTAAACTCTTTGTCTTAAAGATTTGTAATAATAAAGTCCTTAAAGAAGAAATAAAAAAAGCCGACATAGTAATTACGCAAAAAATAACACCGAAAATTGCAAATTCTGCTAAGGCATTCAATACTAGAATGATCCTAGATGCGTATGACCCCATTACCATAGAAGCTCTGGAGGCTAATAGCCACGAACCTATCAAGCTTCGAAAGCTAGTTAATTCCATCCTACTGACAGAGCAAAGTTCTGCTTTTATGCTGGCCGATAGTATTATCTGTGCCAGCGAAAAGCAGCGAGATTTTTGGATTGGTGTACTATCTAGCGTCAACAGAATAACTCCAGAAGTATATGATAGCGATAACTCACTCAGGGAGTTGATAGATGTAGTGCCGTTTGGGCTATCTAGCAAGCCTGCTACAATCTCTACGCCCCTCGTCTTGAGAAAGAAGTTTGGGCTATCGGAAGAGGACTTCGTGCTTTTATGGGGGGGTGGCATATGGAACTGGTTCGACCCTCTAACCCTCATCGAAGCCGTCGCTAAATTACAGGGCAAAGTACCTGTAAAACTAGTTTTTATGGGCATAGACCACCCCAATGTTAACATCCCAAGAATGCCTATGGTCGAAAAGGCGATACAAAAGGCCAATAAGCTCGGCCTGCTAGATAAGTCAGTTTTTTTTAATGAAGGCTGGGTCCCATATGAAGAACGCCAAGGCTATTTGCTGGACGCCGACGCTGGTGTATCTATGCATTATGATCACCTTGAGACGCGATTTTCGTTCCGCACAAGAATCTTGGATTATATATGGGCCGGCTTGCCTATAATAGCAACACAAGGCGATTCGTTTGCTGAAGTAATTGAGGAACATAAACTAGGCGAGGTAGTAAGATATAACGATTCCGGTTCTATAGCCCAAGCAATACAAACTCTAGCATCAGATAATGCTCTGCGCCAACAAATTAAAGGCAACATTCGTGCAATACAAAAGCGCTACTATTGGCAGGAATGTGTTAAGCCAATCGAGAATATGATTGCATATTGGGATGGTAGGGCACCTGAAATTAAGCCAAATACCAATCAAACAATCTTTTATTTGACCGGCATCTACGGCAATAGGTTGACGCTATCAAAAAAAGCTATCAAAAAATACCTAAGGCCGAGACAAAACCTAAATCGGCTCATTGCTCTGTATTCTAGCCAAGACGTAATCAGGTTAAAACGCATCAAAAAACTTTTAGGAAGGCGATAACACTAAGCCTGGTCTCTGCAAAAATAATATTATTTGCGCCGCAAATGTCTATTAATGAAGCCAACTAACTTCCATGATTTTGTAGATTTAATTTGACGTAGTTCTTTGGCCATAACTTTGCGTGATAAATTGGCATCTTTTAATTTATTTTGTGCTTCTTGCAGATCTTGTACAAGACTATTTTTAGCATCTTCGACTGTAGTAATCTCCGAGTATAGAGCATGTAGCTTGGGATCTGGTTGTACATTCTTGATAATTGACAAGATTTTAGCAAAATGCTTTTTTAAAAGTACTTTATCGACACTAAGCTCTTTGTTGTAGTTAGTATTCTGCTTCTCGATGTAGTACTTAGACTTATTCTTAAGGCTCAAATAGTCAGTATAGATTCGGTGCTCGAGCCCTCTGTCTTTTAAAAAAGCACTAACTTTTTTATAACGCGGCTCTTCGGCCACGATAAAATTAATATTTTGGCTGTATGCAAATATAGATGCATGAAGAGACATCGATATGAGCATTTTTAGCTCACCAATAGTATCGAATAGCACTTGAGGGACGAGCTCGCCAAGCAGTATTGTTTTAGGCACGGCAGTATGGACCTTTTTTAGATACTTGTAGTCGCCAGCGTAGTGAGTGAAGGGCATCAATACTACGGTATTAGTTTTTACCATATTTTTAACAAAATCAATATGTTTTTTTATATCCATATCACTACGACCAGGCATAAAATGTATACCGACAGAATCTTTCGGTATTTTTACTGCTGTGTTTTTATTTTGCATAGCAATGCATATGTCCGGGACATATACGGCATCAATTTTATGCTTGCGCAATTTATTTGCCGCCACAGATGAACGCACAGACACATATTCGTAGACTTTTAAAAACTGCAGGCTTTTGGCGTTTGTGATGTCTGCAGTGTTTAGTATGTGCCTGCCCCAAATTCGAAAATTATTATAGTAGCTATCGGCCGGTTCACGTACAATCTGCCCGCCCCCTATTATCAAAAGGTCATAATCGCCCTTGTTTTTTGCAAAAGGACTGACATCGGTAAACGGTATATTATTTGTATTCAAAAAATCAGCCATCACAATACCCATAGATTTGTCTCCGGTGTTGTTATAGTAAGAGTCATACAGTATCCCTATTTTAGGGATTGGTTTTTTGGCAGCGCTTATTGTATCTTTATTCATTATGTTTTGAATCATATCAGACATTACTTGATAATAATAAATTTTCTTGAATCGATTATATAAATGCTGCTCAGAATAAGCTACAATGCTAATAAATAAGGATTCTTATGTTGAAAGTAAATACGAACAAAACAGCGCAGAAAGTATTATTTAGTATAGATTATTTGGGTAATTCCCAGGGATTATATTTCAAGGGAACCCGTCTGAACACTGCTAGCTTAGGGGATGCTGCCTTTTGTGCGTTTTTGCCTATCGCAATGAAGAAAGGTTTGAGCTTAAGTATCGATAGGCCAGTCTCTAAGCAGCTGGCCATGAACTCGCAAACTATTCAGAGCATTTACTCAACATGGTTCAATGACATGGCTGCTGTCGATACAGACCTTAAACAACATAATGCAGCAAAAAGAGGCAGCAAGGTCGCTAGCTTCTTTAGTTGTGGCATAGATTCGCTCGATACTCTTTTGAGCCATTTTGATGAAATAGACTATCTGGTTTATGTTGAGGGGTACGATGTATGGCCGCACGAAAAAAGCTATTTAAAATTCATGAGGCAAAAAATACGAGAAGCTGCAAAATTATATAAAAAAGAAGTCATTTTTATTACTACCAACCTACATTTAGAATTAGACACTCATATTCGATGGGGCGATCAGTACCATGGTGCGGCCTTGGCAACAGTAGCTCACTTGCTTCCGGCTGATATCGGAAAGGTATATATACCTTCAACATTTACATATAGCTCACTCCTGCCATGGGGTAGCCACCCAATTCTTGATCCACTGTGGTCGAGCGGCTCATTGCAGATAGTACATGAGGGAGCCGCTAAGTCTAGAGCCGAAAAAATACATAAAGTCTATAGCGATAGCATGAATATTGCGCCAAACATTGTGCGGGTTTGCTTGGGCGATAGGACTACCGGTAGGCACAACTGCTCTGAATGCGAAAAATGTGCAAGGACCATGCTGGTTATAGACCTACTTAATTTCAAAAATAAAGCCAAAACATTTAACTTTAAAAAGCATAAAAATTTTAAAGCTCTCACTGATGAAATTGATGATTTACCAATGGAATTACTGCGAACAGGCGAAACCATACAGTTTTTTAGAAATGGGCAAGTCTCTTATGACAGCGACAAGCTTGCCGTGCTGGAGTCGAAATTTCAAGATATGACCAAGACGGGATTTAGTAGCGCCTATTACGATACTTTTGATAAGTTTATACCAACGGACTTAATTTATCGTACTAAACTTAGCGACCACATAAAGGAGGTGGCCGTGGAATATAAAGATAATGCAATCGATAAGGCTAAAAAGGCAAAAGCAATTATCGTCTCCAGTAAATCTGCGGCAATTAAAGTATATTCTAGCCAAAACATCGTACGGCTGAAACATGTCAAAAAGTTTTTTAAAAAACACTAGCATTAAGCCTATTTGTTGCAAGTGTGATGTTATTTGCGCCGCAAATGCTTATTTATAAACCCACAAATAGTTCAGCTTGGCTAATAAAATACTAGATAAACAGGCTATAATATGATGATGGTAAGAATTAGTAAAAGCAATATAACTGTATCTGTTGTAATTCCCAACTGGAATGGGGCAGATGTAATACTAGACTGCCTAAAGTCTATCACCAGCCAGAGCCTCAAACCAACGGAGATCATCGTGGTCGATAACGGCAGCGTAGATAACTCTATAGAACTAATTCAAAACAACTACCCCGGTGTTGTGATTATTAGAAATAAAAAAAACCTCGGCTTCGCCGAAGGGGTTAATATCGGCATTAGAGCCGCCAAGGCCCAATATGTGTTTTTATTCAATAACGACGCCGAGTGCGCCAAAGACTGCCTCAGCGAGCTCGTTAAGACGGCCGTAAGAGAGAAATCAGATATAACACAGGCAGTAATCTTGACGGCCAACGGCAAGCTGATAGATTCCGTAGGCGACGAGTATAGCACTTGGGGGCTTCCATACCCTGGCATGCGCAACCAGCCAGCCAGCCAGCTGCCCGATGCCGATAAGGTAATTTTTTCGGCCAGCGGAGGGGCTAGCTTATATAAAAAGTCATTATTTGATGAGGTCGGGTATTTTGACGGTAGCTTTTTTGCTTATTATGAAGATGTCGATATTAGTATGCGAGCCCAGCTAATGAGCAAAACTATCTATTTATCATCAAAAGCCATTGTGCATCACAAAATGAACTACACCGCCAACAAGCTGCCGGGCTTTAGCAGGGAAATGGCCATAAAAAATAGCATTTACCTTTTTTGGAAGAACCTTCCATTTCCGCTGATACTAAAAGTCTTGCCTCGATTTTTATATTCTAACATCAGAATGACAGGCGCGGCGCTCACCAAGGGCCACCCACTCGCGGCCATCAGAGCCCAGCTCACGGCGCTGGTTAATTTCCCCTCTATCATTATAAAAAGGCGCCACATACAATCCAGCAAGAAAATATCTTCGGTACAATTCGAACGCTTGCTTAGTAAACAAAACCCCCTCAAGGCAGTAAAAAAGCTATGAGCCAACCCCGCACAAAGACAATTACAAATATAGTCAAAAAAGGCTACCAGTACATCACCGCAGATATCGACAGATCTCTACTCATACTGCTAACTTTTGCTTTGCCCTTCGAGCGTATTCCATCGTTCGAGGTATTCGACGCAACTATTAGACCTAGCGTAATAATTGGGCTTGTGCTCATTATTAGAGTTGCCTATTTGCTGGCTACCAAAAAAGCCCGTTTTAGTTTTGGTTTTCCAGAAAAGCTGCTAATTGCATTTATGGCCTGGCTGGCACTATTGGTGCCAGAGTCGATCAATATCAATAGAGGGGTTAGTGTGCTTTTATTTAACTCCTTCACTATTGTCTTGGCGCTATCAGTGTCGTTGCTGTTTAATAAAAAATACATCAAGCCAATAATATATAGCCTGTTCTTGTCTGCTGTGGGGGTTTGCTTGTTTGGATTATTCCAGTATTTAGGCAATCTTTATGGCTTGCCTAATTCGATTACCGGCATCAGGCAAATGTACTCGTGGCAAGTATTTGGCTTTCCGCGAATTCACTCTATG
>CAYORQ010000015.1:0-3565 GCA_964406425.1 uncultured Candidatus Saccharibacteria bacterium
GGTGCCAAAGGTGATTTTGTTGTCAGCCTTGAAGGCCATGTAGTCCTTGGCATATTTATTGTCGATGTTGGCCACGATGGTTTTGGGTATTGTTTTGCCATTTATACTTTTGCGTTTAGAACCAGATAGCTTTTTGAAGACGCGTTTGTTGTGTTTGTGCAGGGTTTCGAGGCTAAAGTCGTGGGCCGCCATCAGCTCATTGGTGACATTAGTAAATATCAATACATCAAAATTAATACCAATATGTCGGTATTGGGTTTGACCCTCCGAAGGAACCTCCATAATTACATACTGACAATTAATAGCCGACATTTTTGCGAGTAGCCGCTGCAGCACAAAAGCGCCCGGCATAGTCATATGGTAGTGATTGAGTTCTTCCTTTTGTCCAAAGCGGATATTGGCGGTACCAATAAGTCCAACTTTAGATCCACCGGCTGAGAGTATCGACCACAGCATATTGGCGGTTGTGGTTTTGCCCTTACTGCCGACCAGCCCAATCACAACCATCTTGTTGCTTGGGTTCTTGTACTTCTGGGCCGCCGTCAGCGATTCGTTGTAGTGCAAAAAATTTATGAATGATTTTGGAATTATTGGCTGAACAATCTTTTTGAGCGTTTTTTTCATACTTACATTATAGCTCAAAAAAAGTTTATTGCATTGGGCTATTCGCTCTGATAATAGATATAGGCTGGTTGTGCCGACTATACTAATACTAGTTGCTGATAGCTGCCGATAAATATAGGAGGTAAGGGTGTTATTAAACTACTAAGCACTAGAACTTTATAAATTTTTTAGCTATAATAAAGCTAATTATGCAACCACAAGACAACGACTTTCCGATAGATCAAATCAAGACCGACCCTCTAGCTGCTGGTGCTGCTGGTGCAGCCAGCCAGCCCACCGATGACACAGGCTCACTAATGGGTGGTACGACTTTCCAGCCCCAAGCCAGCCCAACCCAGCCAGCTCCGGCTTGGCAGCAAGACGCCCAAGCTGATGCTAGTATGTTAGGCGCCCAAGCTTCTGACCAGCCTCTGCCAGTAGCTCCTGTCGCTGTTCCAGAAATAGTTACACCACCCTCTCAGCCATCATATGTGCCACCAATTGCTGAAACCATCGAGCCGTCTGCTCCTGTGCAACCCGACCCCCTAGATATGCCGATGCCAGAAGCTGCCACGGCACCGACAGCTGTCATAATGCCCGCTGAGCAACTTCAACCGCAGCCCATAGCAGAACCCCAGCCAGTTATGCCCAGCTCACCAGTCGCTAGCCCTCCGTTTGGCGAGGATGTACCTGGTGGCTCACTCCCACCTGGTATGCCAATGGAGCCGCAACCTGCAATGCCTCCAGATTCGATGCCAGTCAGCTACAATCAACCAGTAACTTCTCCATCAGCAATGCCACCAAGCTACGCTCAGTCTGATACATTACCAGGCGCCGATCAGCTTGCACCTATGGCAGCCGGGCTAGATACCATGGGTAGCTACGGACCACCTCCCAAAAAGAGCAAAAAACTTATATTTATTATCATTGGCGTAGTTTTGGGGCTCGCCTTAGTCGGCGGCGGAGTTTATTACTTCGCAGTAGTCGCCAAAAAACCATCTCCAGTCCCAACACCCACGCCAACCCCAACGCCAGCACCTACACCGACGCCTACACCTACACCAATCTCTGGCCCAGCCACTCCTCCCGAAGGCTATGCCACTATCACTAAGCAGTGCTACAGCTTTGCCCTCTATGTACCCAATACTGTACCCAAAGACGATACCTGCACTTTTGCTGCTTCTACATTTGGCCAAAAAGCAATCAGTACAATTGCGGTTGATACTAAGACAGAATCTTACCAAAAGATCGATGAATACCTCGCAACTTTTATCGCATCGGTGACGGTCATATCGACAGATGTCATCAAGCTTGATGGTCTCGATACTACGCAGATTATATACAAAGCCCCTGATGGTAAAACCTACTCCATAGCAGCGTTACTATTGGTGGGTAAAAAATACCAGCAAGATGGCAAAACCGTCACGGTTGTTGCCATAACCACGAGCTACCAAGACGAATTCGACAAGACAGTTACAAAAAACGTACTCGATACCTGGCGCTGGCAGTAACAAGAGCAGTACTTGATAAATTCATAGTATGGGAGTAATCTTGTAAAACGCGCAGTGTAGCGCCGTACCAGAAAGGCTAGCCTTGAAAAAAAGACCTAACCTACCAAACGATGCCGAAGGACTCATCGATAGCTTCCTTGATAACTGGGAAGCTAATTGGCCCGAGGCATCCAACTACAGCCCATTGGAGATGGCAGTAATTAAGAGTTTTATTACAAAGAAGGTCGCAAGCAACTACCTCTCGACCGGACAGATTGTTTTTACTAAGGCCGAGCTAGCTTCGGCTACTAATTACCTCATTACATTGGACAATAAAAAAGTTAAAAAGCCCAAGCAGAGTCTTGGTCTCAATAGTCAGTGTTTGGATTTTGTGAACCTCTGGCTTTCGCAGTGGGATATGGCCAATAGTTTCAACCGCGACGAAATCGCACTAATCAGAACCAAGCTTTACAGCAAGGTTGCTGATAATTACACCAGAACCCACAACACCCAACTAGCTTTTACCAAGAATGACCTAAGAGACAGCTTGGCTTTCGTTGATTCTATAAGACACCGGCGAGGCGTTGAAGCTCACGCTGATCATAGAGATCAAAACATTCGTAAGGCCAGAAGCCAGTTTGGCTTAATGGCCCTACCGTACTCTATTGGCCAGCTCTAGCACTAAAGTTTTACTATAAGTTCGGCTCAATCATTGAGCTGAACTTTTTATTTAAGTTTGCTTTTATATCGGCGCTGTAAGACTATAATAGATATATGAACGATGTAGATGAAGTCAAATCGCGACTCGACATAGTCGATGTCATCAGTGGATACGTGCCATTAAAGCAAACCGGCAAGAGCTTTAAGGGTCTTAGCCCCTTTAAGACCGAAAAAACCCCATCCTTTATTGTTAGCCCCGACAAAAATATCTGGCACGACTTTAGCTCGGGCAAGGGCGGCGATGTTATTAGTTTTGTCATGGAGATGGAGGCCTTGACCTTTCCTGAAGCCCTCGAGATGCTCGCCAAGCGAGCTGGTGTCAAGCTGACACCCAGATCTGGATCAAGCCAAACCAACGCCAGCCATAAGACCAAGCTCTACGATGCCTGCCAGTCGGCAATGGCATACTTTCATTTGTGCTTATCTAAAAACGAGCCCGCCAAGGACTATTTTATTAAAACCCGAGGTCTAAGCTCAGCAACAATTAAAAATTATAAATTAGGATATTCTCCAGACAGCTGGGAATCGCTCACCAACTACCTGACCAAAAAAGGTTTCAAGGTTGAAGACCTGATCGCTGCGGGTTTATGCGTCGAGGGCAAGCAGGGCAAGGGGGCCTACGATCTTTTTAGGGCCCGCGTGATGTTTCCGGTTTTCGATGCCCAAGCTCGGGTGGTGGGGTTTAGCGCCAGAATACTCGGCAGCGAAAAAACTGCCAAATATATCAATACCCCGCAAACACCCATTTACAA
>CAYORQ010000015.1:3665-6331 GCA_964406425.1 uncultured Candidatus Saccharibacteria bacterium
GATATCATCAGCCTCAAGGGCGCAAAAGATCCCGATGAGCTTCTCAAAAAAGGTAAGGCCGAATGGCAGAAGGCGGTCGAGGGCGCCAAGTACGCCCCGGACTACCTAATAGCAATCGCCAAGGATAGATATGGCACCACCACGGCGCCCGGCAAGAAGCAGTTTATTAAATTTATCACCCCGATGCTCTTGAGCTTGCACGATGATATCGAAAACCAACATTACACTAAAGTAGTCGCTCAGTTGCTAGATAGCACCGAGGAGAGCATCGGCAAATTGGTTTTAGCCAAGGCTCAGGCTACACCTCCGGCCTACTCACAGCCCAACCCAGAGCTCCAGCCTGATAGCGACTCGCAAGCCGACCCAACCAGCAGCCCATCCGAAAAACGAAAGCTTACCAGACAAGAGAAGCTCGAGCAAATACTGCTAGAGCTCTGCTTGGCTTTTCCTGAAAACATCTCATCGCTCGACGACCTAGATTTGGATCGGTCCTCGGAGCTGCACCGTAGTATATTCGGAGTTCTCAAAAAATCTCCCAAAGCAAAGTTTGCGACCATCCTAAAGGCATTGCCTAAAGAAGAAAATTATGTTAAAATCCTTTCATTAAGAGGTGAACAAAATTACGCCGATTTGACGGCGCACGACATTAGGCTCGAAGCCTTCACCCAGGTCGCTAGGATCCAAGAAATCAACAGACAAAACGCCAAACACCACTTGGCCCGACAGCTATCAGAAGCCGAGGCCTCTGGAGACACCAAAAAAACAAAACAGCTACTTAGAGATTACCAAGCATTATTAAACGAGGACTAATAAATACATGCCTAGAAAAGCCAAATCGACTCCAGAGCCAAAATTAACAAATGATTTTAGTGAAGCCATCGAAAAACTAATTGTCAAAGGACGACAGCAGGGCTTTGTGACCCAGCAAGAAATCCAGGCCACAATTCCCGAGGCCGAAGACAGCGTCGATTTGCTCGACGACTTGTACTCGCAGCTCATCGATAAAGGCATTGAAGTTACCGACCAAAAAGATAAGCTTTGGGAGACCGAGCCAGAGGAAGATGTCGAAAATGCTACCAGCGAAGCCAACATTAAAGATATCGCCGACGATTCAGTGCGTTTGTATTTGCGCGAAATTGGTAAAATATCGCTTATCACTGCCGACGAAGAAGTATCGCTCGCCAAAAGAATCGAAAAGGGCGATAAAGCCGCCAAGGACGCTCTGGCTGAAGCCAATATGCGCCTGGTGGTTAGTATCGCCAAAAAATACATTGGCCGAGGGCTAGACCTACTCGACCTCATCCAAGAGGGCAACACTGGCCTGCTCCGAGCCGTCGAAAAATTTGATTATCACAAGGGTTTCAAATTTAGTACCTACGCTACTTGGTGGATTCGCCAAGCCATCACCCGCGCTATCGCCGACCAAGCCAGGGTTATTAGAATACCTGTCCATATGGTTGAGACAATCAACAAACTGATCCGCACCCAGCGTCGTCTTACCCAAGAGCTCGGTCGTGAGCCACTACCAGAAGAGCTAGCTGCAGAAATGGAAATCGATGTCGATAAAGTTAATCATATTCTTAAAATATCCCAAGACACCACCAGCCTCGATGCCGCAGTTGGTGAAGACGAAGATTCTAGTTTGGGTGACTTCATCCAGGACGTCGATACCATCAGCCCCGAAGAGGCCGCTACCTACGAGCTGCTCAAAGAGCACATCGACGATACCCTCGAGCTCCTCACGCCACGCGAACAAAAGATACTGCGCATGCGCTTTGGTCTTGAAGACGGCCGAAGCCACACACTCGAGGAAGTCGGGCAGGAGTTTGGTGTAACCCGCGAGCGAATCCGACAAATCGAAGCCAAAGCCCTCACTAAGCTACGCAAGCACAAAGACAGCAAGCGACTCAAAGACTACATTAGCTAGATTACAATGGTTTGTCTGGGTTTATATTGTCTAGGTTTTTACGTATCTCGGCGATATGACGCCCAGCGTTTTTACGATCGATCTCTTGATGAGATGTGAGGTCTACTCCTTGCTCGGCAGCGCGTTCTTTGCGCGCTTCGTCTTGTTGAGCCCTTTCGTCTAGATAGTCAGCAGATCTTTTTTGTTCTTGCTTTTTCTGCTCAATGATTTGCTTGAGGTCCGCAATTCGTTTCTCACTAGTTCGCTGCGGCGTGGCTGGGCTATTATTTTCATTGCCATTTTCATCATCAAATAGCGATGGTGTTTCATAATTCATAGCTACATTAAAACACATTGGCATACTATTTTGCTAATTTGCTGATAAGATAAGGTGTATAATTTTAAGTATGAACAGCCGCAAAAAACTAGTTGTATTCGATGGCCATGCCTTAGTCCATAGGGGCTACCATGCAATCCCGCACCTGACGACCAAAGATGGCACACCGACCAATGCGGTCTATGGCTTTACGATGATGATGCTCTTGGCGTTGCGTGAGCTCAAGCCAGATTACGTCGCTGTGGCCTGGGACGCGCCAGGCAAAACTTTCCGGCACGACCAGTACGACCAGTACAAGGCGACTCGCAAAAAATCCGATCAAGAACTCTACGATCAGTTCCCAACCACCAAGGCTGTGATTGCGGCCTTCAATATTCCGCTCTTGGAGATGCCTGGCTTTGAAGCCGACGATATCATTGGCTC
>CAYORQ010000015.1:6431-12053 GCA_964406425.1 uncultured Candidatus Saccharibacteria bacterium
GACACCATTTATGAAAACCTGAATAATATAAAGCCTGCAGTAGCCAAAAAGCTGACGCTCGGTAAAGATAGTGCCTATATGAGCCAAGATTTATCGACCATCAAGCTCGATTTGAAGCTCGATTTTGAACTCAAGGACGCAGTTATACACGAGTACGACAAGAAAAGTGTCTACGACCTTTTTCATCAGCTCGAGTTCAAGAGCCTGCTGGCCAAACTGCCGAATAAAAAAGTCACGGACGACCAAACCGAAGCCTTCGATGAACACAAAAATGACGCCACAGAGTTTAACCGCCAACACCTCAAAGATGCCAAGTACCAGCTCATCACAAAAGTTTCCGAGCTCCAGGACTTAGCCAAGCTGCTGTCTCAGCAAAAAGCCTTTGCTTTTGATACCGAGACCACTAGTACCGACCAAATCGACGCCGAGTTAGTCGGCGCATCTTTTAGCTTCAAGGCCGGCGAGGCCTACTATGTGCCGCTCGCCCACGCCGAAAAAACCGAAATCGACTACGGCAAGTTTTTTGAGCTGATTGGCCCTATCTTAGAAGACGATAAAATTGGCAAGGTCGGGCACAATATCAAATACGATTATGTTATGATGCGTCCGTTTAGCGATCTGCGACTCGGGCCGATTGTTTTCGATACGATGGTCGCAGCTTATCTGATAAACCCCATCGGCCGGGCCCAGAGCCTCAGCCAGCTGGCCTATAATGAGCTCGGAATATCGATGATCGGTATCGAGGAGCTGATTGGACCAAAAGGCAAAAAACAACAAACTTTCGATTCAGTTCCCATTAAAGAGGCCAGCCAGTATGCCGCCGAGGACGCCGATATTAGCTGGCGATTGTATCTGAAGTTGCAAAAAGACCTGAAGGCCATTGGGCGACTTTCCGAACTTGCCGAGCAAATGGAGTGGCCGCTAATTGCGGTGCTTGGCGATATGGAGTATTGCGGAGTCGAGCTAGACTCGAATTTCTTGAATAAACTCTCCGCTGGATACGCTTCAAAAATCAGCCAGCTGCAAAAAGATATCTGGAAGCTTGCTGGGGGTGAGTTCAACATTAGCTCACCAGCCCAGCTTCAGGTCGTGCTATTTGAAAAGCTCAAGATACCAACGGCAGGCCTTAAAAAAACCAAGACTGGCATTAGTACTGCTGCTAGTGAGCTCGAAAAACTTCGTGGCAAGCATGAGCTGGTCGATATGATGTTTGAGTATCGAGAGCTTACAAAACTCGCCAGTACCTATGTCGACGCGCTTCCAAAGCTAGTTAAGCCAGACGACCGCATCCACACCAGCTACAACCAAACTATCGCCCAGACGGGGCGCCTTAGTAGCACCAATCCGAACCTTCAGAATATACCGATTCGCAGCGAGATGGGTCGAGAAATACGCAAGGCTTTTGTGGCCAGTCCAGGTAAGGTGCTAGTTTCGGCCGATTATAGTCAAATAGAGCTGCGCCTAGCTGCCGAGCTAGCTAAAGACCAGCCAATGATCAACGATTTTAAGAGCGGGGCTGACATCCATACCCTAACCGCTGCCGAAATGTTCGGCGTTGCACCAGCAAAAGTAACCAAAGAAATGCGCTACGCCGCCAAGACCATCAATTTTGGAGTGCTGTATGGTATGAACCCCCACGGCCTATCGGTTGCTACAGGTTTTGATTACGATAAAGCCCGCGAGTTTATCGACAGCTACTTTGGTTTGCGCAAGGGAGTTGCTGCATACATCGCTAGTATCAAAAAGTTTGCTCACGACGAGGGCTATACCGAAACATTCTTTGGACGCCGCCGCCCCTGCCCAGATGTCAGATCAAGCAATTTTATAGTGCGAGCCGCCGCCGAGCGAGCGGCAGTCAATCTGCCCCTCCAGGGTACAGCGGCCGATATGATGAAGCTAGCAATGGTCGACATAGCCAACAGCTTCGAGCAGTTTAATAAGGGCAAAGAAGCCCCAGAGCAAGCAAATTTACTACTGCAAATTCACGACGAATTAATAGCCGAATGTCCCAAGACCGACGCCGAGCAAATAGCCAAAATTATCAAGCAGGCTATGGAGGGCGTGCATCAGTTTGAGGTTCCTATCATAGCCGAAGTGCGTCAGGGCCCTAATTGGGGAGATCTCAAATAGCCCGATAAATAAAACGAGCCTAGCTAATAAAAGCTAGACTCGTTGGGGTTGGTAATGGTAATCGCCATCCCACCCTCTGGCAGGGGGCACTGATAGTAGAGTGCGACATCGTTATTGATACCAATAAAGCCGCTCGCGATAGCAACTTTTTTAGAGTAGAGAGTGGTTTCCTGCCCAAGCAGGTCGCCAAAGCCTTCAAACTCAAAAAACATCACTTCGTATTTGTGCATGAAACGAACAATCATCTTTTGTGACGACTTTTTATTAACAACCTGCTGTTCGCTGTAGCTATAGAGGTCGAGGCGCTTTGTCATTCTTATGAGCTTAGCGACAAGGCCGTGGCCTTCAAGCTTGTCTCTGTTGATGTACGACACCATAGATCCTTTCGGTTCAGGGGAGCCTAATTAAGACAATTAGGCATGCCGTGGCGGCAATGCAGATGGACGTGACGGCTGCTAAAGTTTTTATTCTCTCTGGAATATTCGCTCTGGACAACAAATGCCTTTCGGTAGTAGGTACGGATTTCAATAAAACATAATATAACAAAATTGTATAAAAGTAAAGCTTAATTATCAGGTATAATGGACTAATGAACAATTCAAACCAGAAATCACCAAATGCCTGAGCTGCCTGAAGTCGAGACAGTTCGAGTCGGCTTACAAGAGTTTCTGCCTACACAAAAGGTAATATCCGCTACTTGTGACTGGCCAAAGAGCTTGGCCATAACTGAGCCATTGATGGCCGGTAAGCTGATTGGTGCCACAGTCCAATCAGTTCAGCGCCGCGGTAAGCTTATAATTATGCCACTCAGCAGTGGTTATAGTATTTTGATACATCTCAAGATGACTGGGCAATTGGTGTATCGGCCAAAATCTGGCCGTGGCTTCGGTGGCGGGCACCCTAACGCCAGCTTGGTCGATAAACTTCCTGACAAATCTACCAGGGTCATCATGGAGCTTACCCGCGGCACGCTGTTTTTTAACGACCAGCGTAAATTTGGCTGGGTCAAGCTCGAGCCAAGCGATGGCTTGTATCAAAACAATGCTTTTTTGAAAAAGCTCGGCCCCGAACCACTCGAAGATAGCTATACTTTTGAGCAATTTGGCTCAGCTCTTAAAAAACGCTCCAAAACTAGCATCAAAGCCGCTCTGCTAGACCAGACGGTACTGGCCGGGGTTGGCAACATATATGCCGACGAGTCGCTCTTTATGGCCAGAATCCACCCTCTTACCAAAGTTGGTGATGTTAGCGCTATTAAGCTCAAAAGGCTTTTTAACGCAGTCAGAGAGGTCATGAGCCTCAGTATTAGTCTTGGTGGCAGCAGCGACCGAAATTACGTCGATGCCAAGGGCAACAAAGGCAGCTACCTAAAATTTGCTCAAGTTTTTCGCAAAGAGGGTAGTGATTGCCCTAATTGCGGCCAGGCGATTATCAAAATCCGCGCCGCAGGCAGGGGTACCCACATCTGTCCGCACTGTCAAAAAGTGCCAAAACTTGCAGGCTAGCCAGCCCTTTTAGCCACACCTGCACTGATATGAAGTATAATTAAGCTCGAAAGCAGAGGTTTTAAAAATGATCTTGTATTTATATGGCGAAAATAGTTATGCAATCAGTCGCCAGCTGAGTCTAATAAAATCTCAATATATCAAAAAAACTGGCTCCGAGGGAGATATGCAATCTATCGATGCCCTCGAGCAGGGAACCGATGGCCTGCTTGCCAATTTGTCGGCGATGCCGATGTTCGTTAGTAGCCGGCTGATTATCCTGACTAACTTGCCCAAATCCAAACCGAGCCCAGCACAGATCGACGCGATATTACAAAACACCAGCGAGAGTACCAATTTAGTCATTATCGACCCCAATCCAGATAAGCGTACCACTCTTTATAAGAGCCTTAGTAAGCTTAAGGGCGCTACGGAGTTTAGGCGGCCGAGCCGAGTCGAGCTAACAAAATGGGCACTGGTCGAGGCTCACCGAGCTGGTGCTACGCTCGATAGCCAGCTGGCTGGCTATCTCATCGACCTAGTGGGCGAGAGCCAGTGGAGCCTGCATAACGAAATCGCCAAGCTGGCCAGCTACAACAGCGATATTTCTCGGGCTTCGGTCGACGAGCTGGCTACGCCGAGTCTTGAAAACAACGCCTTCATCTTGGCCGAAGCCTTGGTGCGTAAGGATTTACCGCGAGTAATAAAATTATACAAAAGCCTTAAGCTACAGGGCTACGCCGACCAGATGATACTAGGGGCTATTATATATCAATTTCGGGTATTGATGCTGGTTATTATCAATAACCCCCAGCTCAATCAGGCCTACAAAATATCGCCGTACTCAACCCAAAAAGCCTTGCCGTTGGTCAAGGGCCTAGATATCGATGACATCTCAGGGGCCTATCAGCTCATCGCCGAGGCCGACATTGCTACCAAAACTGGTGCGCTGTCGTCTGAAGAAGCCATGAACGGCCTGTTTTATAGCCTTTGTAAGCGAGAGCCCAGCTCGTAAAACTAAAAAACCTCCGTTTTGGAGGTTTTAGGACTAGCTCTGCCTTATTATACAGCGCTTGGTAGTCTGGTTATTTTTTTGTAGCTGCTTTTTTGGTAGCGGGCTTTTTTGTGGCTGTCTTTTTGATGGTAGCAGCTTTTTTTGCAGCTGGTTTCTTGGTGATGGGAGCTTTTTTGGCCTTAGGCTTGCTGGCTGGTTCGGTACCAAAAGCCTTTTCGGCTACTGAGTTGTAGGCGAGTGTTAGGCGGCTCTTTTTGCGACCGGCGCTGTGTTTGTTGATAACGCCCTTGCGTACAGCTTGGTCGATAGCTTTAATAGCAGCAACTAGATCTTCGTTGCTCTTGACTTTGCCCGTGGCAACTTCGTCGCGAACAGCCTTAAACTTGGCTTTTACAGAAGTCTTTACACCAATGTTATAAGCTTTGCGCTTTTTTTCTTGGCGGACTCTCTTGATAGCTGATTTGATTACTGGCATATAACGGTTAATCTTTCTTTTTAAAGGGTAAATTACTTAATAAATAGTGATAGGGATAAGTATACCTGATAATGCCTCATCTGTAAAGGGTATTTGCCACGATTGAGGCGCACTTGTTAAGTACCATTTTGAGGTTGTGTTATAATTTTGAGGCAAATATACCGTCTGTCAAAGGAGAAAAAAATGAAGCTCCGACTGCTAGAGGTGGCGACTTGGATCTGCATAATCATCATGGGATACGTCTTGCTGGTCAATGCACCATACAAGACTAAGTTCGCGGTAGCAGCAATTGCGGGTACCATTACAATCGCTTATGCGTATGGTTTGCATCGACTCCGAAGAGAGAATTGAGGGTGTGGGGTGCTAGCCTAGTGCCACAGAGTCGGTACTGCCCGACCGACAACCCAAGCTTCTCTCGAACGGCAAGAGTATGGCACTCTTGTAAAACAACCGCCCGCAATATCACGGGGAAGCTCCGTGAGGCTAGAGAAGTCTGGCCGTCATTAAACAATACCGCC
>CAYORQ010000016.1:0-1633 GCA_964406425.1 uncultured Candidatus Saccharibacteria bacterium
GGTGCAGAAGTTCGATAGCTCTGGGGCTTACCTGAGCCAGTTTGGTAGCTACGGCACGGGCGACGGGCAGTTTGACTACCCATACGGCATCGCGCTCGATGCCAGTGGCAATATTTATGTGACGGATAGTGATAACAACCGAGTGCAGAAGTTAAGTCAAAAAAAATATTTCACTACTGGCGCTTATAGCCTGCCGATTGCTGAGTTGAGCTGCAGCACCACATACCACTATCGAGCACTGGCTACCAACCTGAATGGTACCTACTATGGTGGCGACCAACCCTTCCGCACCGCCAACTGCAACGGTACTGCCGGTGGTAGCAACCTTGGGCCAGCTGGTGGGTCGCTATCGGTATCTGGTGGTGGTTTAGTCCAGCCAGCCGGCCCAAGCGGCTGGCTCCAAAGGCTTTTGGCCTGGCTGGCAAGCCTACCTCGCCTGCTCGTTATAGCGCTCCCCTACTTGCTAATATTGCTACTGCTCTGCATCGGTTTGGTCTATGAACTGCGAGCCTACAAGCATTACCGCACCACGCTACGCTACATCGAGCTGACCGAACGCTACCAAAATCTTCAATTTGGCGGGAAGAACTTCATAGCCCTAGCTGGCTTTTACCTAGCAAAACCCGCCAAAATAATTAGCGCCGCTGTGGGGCTAATGGTATCTGATAAAATAGCTGCCCAATCCAAGGCTGAAGGCATCAGGAAGGCAATGGCTAGTATCAGAAAGCAATTCGCGAACCTTGCTGAGAGCTATGCTGCCTCAACGGATACAAAACTAGCAGAGATCGACCGCTACGCACTTAAAAATAGCGTGCGCTCGGCGAGCTTTAGCCCCGCCCTGTGGCTACCGGTGGCAAGTCTGGGTCTGCTGCTAATAGCAATCGATCTGGTACTAGCTAGCGCTAATACCTATGGCATTAGGCCAGTCTTTATTGTGATTCAGTTCGTTTTATTTGCAATCTGCGCTGGCTTCGTACTATTTAGCTGGCGGGGTCTGACCAAGATAAGTATTATCAAAAAACACCAGAACAAGCTGATGCAAGCCGAGCAACAGCTTATGGATCAAAAGATGAATGCGGTTAGTCTGGCCTCGGCTGAGATTCAAAAAGAACTATCCGAAATCACACGCCTCTCGGCGGGATTTGCACACAAAAATCAGGCCAAAGACTTCGTGCAAGCGCTGGGGCTGCTGACTGGCATCGAAAGCTCACTATTGCTCCTACAGAAGTTCTCGGTGGTGACCCCTTTTGAAAGCGTCGGCGCTAACGACACTGAGGCTATAATTAAGACTATCCTAGATAGGCAGAAGGCTCCCATTAAAGCCAAGCGCCTAGCTGTCAATCAAAGCCTGAGCAATGAAATGAATATGGGGATAGACCATGCTGGGCTAGTGCTACTGCTATCTACCGCAATTAATAACGCCATTAAGCTTAGTGATAGCGGCGGCAGTATCGACATTAGTGCTCAGAACACCATTGCGGGCACTCAGTTCGTGATTAGCGACACAGGCAGTGGAATTACCAAAAGCAATGTAGCTATGCTTATGAAGCCCTTTAAGCACGCCCTAGATGCCAAGCATTTTGACTACCAGGGTGCGGGCTTGGGAATGTACTTGAGTCGTATTGTGATTGAG
>CAYORQ010000016.1:1733-11962 GCA_964406425.1 uncultured Candidatus Saccharibacteria bacterium
TAAATCTGTGGCACATCTGGCCAAACCAAAAACAGCCTAGCAAAGCATTCAGGGCTATCGTGCCCACCTAGGCATTAGTAGGTATCAAAAAAAGACCATCCGGCCCTTTGCGAGCAGTTGGTCTTTTTTTGGTGGAGCTGGTGGGAATCGCACCCACGTCCGCTAAACTTTTATAACATGATATCTACGAGTGTAGTTGGCCTAAATTTGTTTAACAAGCTCCCTGGCCATAAAAACCAACCCAAACGGCTAAGGCACTTGTTTGCTAATTGTAGTCTTATTCAACATCTAGCAAAAAATGTTGCTGCAACCTGATAAATGACGTCGATGACCTGCTATCAGGTGTCAGAGGATCGACGGCTAATGACAATTAAGCAAAAGCTGGTGCGAGAGATGGTGCAGAAACTGCATTCACCAAACGCGATACAAAAGATTTTGCATTTGTAGTTTTTTGAGAACAGCTAACGTGTATTCTCAAACCGACTCGCAATCATATTTCAAGATTCAACGTCGAAGCTTGTCAGCCCCATAAGAACAAATTATAACATAAATATAGCTTATTGTAAATTGTGATTTACTATTGGTATTATGTACATTTTAATCTTATAATATAAGTGTAATGAAAAAAATCCTAATACTGACTTCAGAGTTTGGCAGAGGCCATATGAGCGTGGCGAAACACTTACAGACTGCCCTAAATGAGGCTGGTCAATGTGAAGCTAAGGTAATTGATTTTGGGCATTATGCCAAGGGCCCATTCGCACACTCGCATAAGTCATATGACACCGCCACCAAGCACGCCCCAAAAGCCTGGCAGATATTTTTTGATTTGACCAACGATGACAAAACAATCCGGCGGCTAGGCGAGATTCAGCTAAAGATGACCATGAAAGGTGGGCTTGATCTATTCAAAAAAGAAAAGCCGGATTTAATCGTGATTACATTTTCTGGCTGGGTGTACAGTGCCAGCAAAATCGCTAAAAAATACAATCCCAAGCTAAAGGTAGTGAGTCTCACAACCGATTCTATTTCTATCCACCGCACCTGGACACTAGGAGATGTCGATGAAATAATAGTTGCAGACAAAGACACGGCAGAAATTATTATTGAAAGTGGCATTGATGCAAAAATCGTACATGCTTTGGGCTATCCAGTTAACCCCGTCCTATTTGACAAAAAGTTCGATAGAAAAGAATTCTTAAAAAATCTAAACTTTGACCCATCCAAAAAAACGGTTTTATTTATACCTACTCTTTTAAACAAGCAAAAAACGCTGGATTTAATCGAATTAATCCTAGATCAAAATCAATACAACCTGGCAGTGATTTGTGGTCGCGACCAGGAACTCCATAAAAAATTGTCCGACCACGAAGAGGTCAAGAATTTTCATCTGCAGGGCTGGACCGACAAAATGTCTGAATATATGCTCGCAAGCGATGTAATCATAACCAAGGCCGGAGGCTCGACCGTACAGGAATGTATAGCAGCCAAAAAACCGATGATATTAAATCAAATCGTACCTGGCCAAGAGCAAGGCAACGCCTTGTATGTTGAAAAGCATCGTTTAGGATTAGTCGCGCTTACAAATCAAGAAATTATCACTTCGCTAGATAATATCATTAAAAATTACCCCGACTATGACTTGCGACTAAACGAGGTTTATAGCCCAGATGCAGCCAGGAAAATTGCCAAATACCTGCTTAATCTAAGCTAATAAAGTCTAATATTTCATTTGCTAATAGCTCAGGGTCTTCTAGGGGTGCGAGGTGTCCTAGGTTTTGAATCTCTATAAGTTCTGCACCTGCCTTAAGGCTGATGTTCTTGATTTCTTCATTTTGTGAAAATTTGTCTTCGGAAGATATCACAAAAATCTGCCCTACGCTTGTCTCAACGTGACGAATCATGTCTTCGGTTCCTAAATCTTCCAAAATATCTATCACCACTCTTGGGGAAACCAGGCGTGAGGTGCGGTGATTCTCTTTAACCAACCAGCTTACTTCGCTTTTTTTGCCTGAACTAACCATAGGCCTGATTGTGATATAGGATATGGGCCAGCTCTGCAGAATCTTTTTCGATAATCCCTGGGGCATATTCTTGCCTATTTTATAGAGAGATTTTACGACCCTGTTGACACCTGAATCGTGATATTTTGGATATAACAAATAAGATACCAGCTGGGTAATATGCTTACCTTTGTCTTTTTTTACAGCCATCATGCCAATATTGGCACCTAACGAGTGACCAACAATTATGACATTTTTAAGTTTCAGATGGTCAATTAGCTCTAAAAGCCACTGACTGTAGCTATCCATTGTATGTACAGAGATTTCCTCGCTTTTGCCATGCCCAGGTAGGTCTGGGATTATTACCCTGAAGCCATGAAATAGCTTACCGAAATTTATTAGAGCCTTATGATCGCCCCTCAGCCCATGCAAAATAATAATGGGCCGGGCTTTCGTACTGCCCATTTCGTAATAATTGGTAGTTTTGCCTTTGATTTTGATGGTTTTTTCCATAACTTAAGCTATTATATCAAGCTAATGTTATAATTAATCCATTATGCCCGCACAAAAGAGAGTACTAATACTAACCGAGTCTAGGGGTGGCAAAGGTCATATTATGACTGCAACCGCCATCACACAGGCTCTACACAAGCTTTATCCACACAAGCACCATGTGACCGTGGTGAACATGGGAGATGAGAGTAATTTTTTCTTGGAAGACTTTTTGCATGCATTTCACCTATTTATTTTTAAACACGCGCCGTGGGTATTAAATATTTACAAAGTTTCTGATAATAGGCCTTTTATGAAAGCGATTAATAATATTTATTTCAGGCTCAACCATAAGGATATTGTTGAGTTATATAACAAAATCAAGCCGGATCTAGTTTTATCCAATTACCCAGGCTGGGATTATGCTTTTTATAAAACCCTAAAGCAAAATTACCCAGATGTGCCATACATAAATCTCAACACCGATTCATCTTATCCTCACTTTGCATGGCTAATTGCAGATGCTGACTACAATATTGTCGCAGATGATGATACTAGGCAACTCTATGTGCAGCGAGGCAAAAAAGCCTCAAAAATAAAAGTTCTTGGCATACCGGTAAGACAAGATGTGGCAGAAAAAGGCCAAAAAACATTGCCTCTAAAAAAATCCCCTAACCCTCCTTATAATATTCTGTTCTTGCCTTCTTCCAGCAATACTAAAGCAATTTTAGAGACTCTCAAGCCGTTTGAGAAAAATAAAGAATTCAATATAGAAGTAGTTATGGGGCGTGATAAAACCGCTACTGAGTATATTCAATCAAAGATTTCTGCTAGCAATACGAAAGTCACAGGCTGGACTGATCAAATTGCTCAAAAGCTAGATGAAGCACATATTGTTATAACCAAACCAGGCGGCTCCACCACCCAGGAATGTATAGCTATGAAAAAGCCGATGGTTATTAACAAAATTGTTCCGGGTCAAGAACAAGGCAATGCCCGGCTTATCATCAAGCATCAGATGGGGTTGGTAGAAACAAAGCCTAAAAAAATAATAAAAGCTTGTCGCTCAATTATCAAAAACTACCCGCAATATCAGCGCAGAATTACAGAAGTATCGAAGGGTAATTCTGCCGAAAAGATTGCTACTTTCATAGATTCAATCGAAGCCTAATAAATCATTTATTATAAATTGCTTCGTGTTTTCGAATAGTTAAGAACTGGTAAATCCCGAATATTCCTATCGCCATCCCAGCTATCGAAATTGCTGCAAGTGGGCTGACGATATCGGCCACTACTCCTGCAATTAATACAGGGATGGTGGCTGCAATATTCATCATCATATTGAGCATGCCAAATATCTTGCCCCTTTCTTCGTCACTAGAATTAACCTGTAACAAAGTCTGAGCCGTCACACTTATCATAGACACGGCCATACCAAGTATAAACACTCCTGTAACTATGACTGGGATGTACAAGGCTAGTGATTCTAGCCTTGGCAGAAAATATGAGCTCACAAGAATGAGCACAGCCACGCCGATGCCCAAATCAATGGTTATGATCTTTTTTGATTTGCGCAAAATATAGCCTGATATAAACGCGCCAAATAACATTCCAATAGAGATAGGTATGATTATTTTGGTACTCGCGACTGCTAAACTCTGATTGAAAAGCGAGATTGATAGCGCTGGTGCTATGACTGCTATCACACCTATCATCATTTGGATTATAGACAGATTTAAAATTGGAAAGGACAGCTTTGGCGTCGATAGGATTTTTTTGGTAGTTTGGCCGATCATCGACATTACTTGACTATTGATTTGAGCAATATTTATTCCCTTGAGTTCGGCATTGATCCTAGGAAGCGTTAGACAAAGCAATGCGGAGACCATGAAGGCTCCAGAGGTCAGCCAATACACGGCATTTTGGCCAAAAGAGGATATGACAGGCCCAGCCAGTGCATATCCGACCGCGAATGAGCCATAGAGGGTAAATAAAAAGAATGAGTTGGCTATAGTTAGGTCACGTTTTTTGACCAGTCTTGGCATGGCGGCGGCCTCAGCCGGTGTAAAGAACTGCGAAAAAATCGAGATCACAAAGACCATCAGATAAACAAACATCAGATTGGTTTCGAACAACAAAAAACACAGCACCAGTACGGCCCTGGCGATGTTTGTGATAACCAAGACCTTTTTGCGGTCCATGTGGTCGACATAAGCGCCGGCCAGAACGGCGAAGATGATAGACGGCACACCAAATGCTAATATCAGCAGACTCACTGCGATGTTGGCGTATTTGGTATTAGCTGAGAGCTCAAAAACCCTTATAATCAGGGCAAAGTTAAGCAGGTTGGCGGCTAATTGCGAAAACAGCTGGGCCAGCCAGATTTTGAGGAAGTTGCGGTTGGTTAGAAGACTTTTGTACATGCTTATTTTGAACCTATATTAGCACGAATCTTGGGCTGATTGATAATTCGTAAGATGACATCGGCAGTTTTTTGGGGCTCTTCGAGCGGAAAAAGGTGCACGAAGCCATCAAATTTTAGCAGCTTGATTTTTAAGTTCTATATAAAAACTTCAATAATTTTGAATGCTAAGGCATAATAGAGCTTATGAAGATATTACTAGTCACGGAGAGTTACTGGCCGAACGCCGACGGAGGGGCCCTCTTTGAAAGACGCTTAGTGCAAGGAATGATTGGCAAAGGCCATACGGTGAGCGTCTGGGCGCCAGCTAAGGACTTTTCGAACTACCTAGAGCAAGACGCCAGCTACACTATCTACCGTGAGCGAGCCGTGACGCTGCCGTTTAATAAAAAGTACAAGGTTACTCTCTTTCCGTGGGTGCACACCAAAAAAATATTTAAGCTGGTTAAGCCAGATGTAATTCATATTCATAACCCCGCCTTGCTGGGTAGAACGGCCATGCGCTATGCTAATCGGCACGGCATACCGGTACTAACCACCAACCATCTGATGCCCGAAAATGTGCTGCTCAATATCAAAGGCAGTAGCTGGTACTATGGCTGGTTTTATAAACGCTTCTGGAATTATTTGGTCGGGTTTTGTAATCGTGCCCAATTTGTAACGACCCCCACTCCAACGGCGCTGGCGTTTCTCAAAAAATACGGGCTCAAATCTCGCTCGGAGGCTGTCACCAACGGTGTCGACACTGATGTTTTTAAGCCCTTGCCGGGCGACAAGGCGATTGCCAGAAAGTACGGATTGGCCAATAAGCCGACGCTGCTATACCTAGGTAGAGTTGATGGCGAAAAAAGGCTAGACCTAATCATTAAGGCTCTGCCAGAGGTCCTCAAGCATAGCGATTGTCAGCTGGTGATAGCTGGTTTTGGTAATGCTATGGACGACCTAAAGCGGCTTTGTGCGCAAGAAGGCGTGGCGCAGAATGTGGTGTTTACCGGATTTATAGACGAAGCCGACAAGCCAAAGCTCTACAACCTCTCAAAGATATTTATTATTAGCTCGCCAGCCGAGCTACAAAGCATCGTAACTCTTGAGGCGATGGCCAGCGCCAAGCCTGTCATAGCGGTCGATGTCGCAGCCCTCCACGAGCTTGTACAAAACAACAAAAACGGCTATCTTTTTGATGAAGATAACTATAAAATGTTAGCTCAAAAGATAATTTTATTAATTGGTAGTGCCGCAAAACTCAAAGAGTTCGGCCAAAAGAGCCTAGATATTATTATGAAAAAACACACCACCCAGATTACTTTCGATCGCTACGAGGCTATCCTGAGGGAGATATCAAGATGAAAATTGGCTTTTTTACAGACCGCTACTACCCTCAAGTCGATGGCGTGGCTTTATCGGTTGAACTGTTTGCCAAAGCGCTCATCGCGCTTGGGCACGAAGTGGTGATATTTGCTCCCCAATCGGCCGACAAAAAGCAGATCGACCCAGCCTATGTAGTGCGCTTTAGGTCGTTCCCGAGTATTTGGTACGAGCACCACCGAGATACTATGCCATTTACCACGGCCACCATCAAACAAGTGCGCTCGCATGGCCTTGATATTGTTCATAGCCATACTCCAGCGCAAATAGGGCTGCTAGGGATGCGCATCGCCAAGGAGGACAATATACCGGTCGTATCGACCCACCATACCGACATCGACCAGTATGTGCGGGTTTATAAAAAAATGATGATTGGTATTTTGCTAGGTATCTTGGTGGCGCCAGCACTGATGAAAGCTACCGACAAGTATAAAGAAATACTTCCCTACTTGAAGCCTAATCGGTCGATTAAGACATGGAATCGCAAGCTCATTTTGGAAAGTATTGGCATATTTTATCAAAATTGCGACGCTGTGATTGCGCCATCTCTAAAAATGGTAGAGTCACTAAAAGATTATGGTAATTTTGACAACGTTCATGTTTTGCCAACTGGCATTGACCTCCAGGAGCTAGAGATGAAAACCGATTTTGAACCGAGACGCAGCTACCAAATAGATTCCGATAGCCCCCTTTTGCTATTTGTCGGTAGGCTTGGCAAGGAGAAGAACATTCAGCTCATAATTCGTAGTATGCCAAAGATTTTGGAGCACCATCCCGATGTCAAGCTACTGATTGTGGGCGATGGCCCATACAGCGAAGAGCTCAAAGAATTAGCTGAGACGACGGGCGTTAGGCAAAATATTGTGTTCGCTGGAATGCTTGATAGAGTCAAGACATTAGCTTGCTTTAAGACGAGCGATATATTTTGTTTTGCATCTCTGACCGACACTCAAGGCCTAGTACTCAATGAGGCCGCCATAGTATCTAAGCCGATTGTGTTTCTAGATCCCGAGATATCGCCGCTGGCCGAAGACAAAGTAACCGGAATACTAGCAAAAAACAGCGTTACAAGCTTTGCAGCTGCTTGTAATCGGCTAATTGACGACAAAGACCTCGCTGCTGATTATGGCAAAAAGGCAAAAAGCATTGCGATGACCATCACAATCGACAAGCAAGCCAAAAAACTACTCAAGATCTACTCTGATATCGCTTAGTAAGGCTCTCAATTAAGTAGCTTTAGCCCCAAAAGCTTGGTAACATAAGAGGTATGAGTTCGTCCGAAAACAAATCTCAATCATCTGATAATTTTCATCACCGAGCCAGGCACGCTACCAAGCCCGCCAAGGTTAGCCTTGATGATTCGTTTGAAAATTTTGTAACCTGCGAAATTGATACCGAGGCACTGAACCCTGACGACGCCTGGCAATGTAAGCCCATCATACTAGACATCGAGGGTGTCGAGACCGAAATACGGCGCGACTACTTGTTCGATGAGTATGTCATAGTATCCCCTGGTCGCGGCAAAAGACCCTACGACACTAGTAAAAATCGCCATCCTCTAATCGAAACTGCCGATAGTCCAAATCTTGATAAAGAAAAAGGGGTTTACAGTATCAAACAGGGCGGCGACTGGCTGGTGAAGGTCGTCAAAAACAGATTCCCAGCGCTAACGATGGATAACCCCAAATCCCATGGCATCCAAGAGCTGGTAATTGATACTCCGCTTGCTAATGTGCCCTTCGCGAGGCTACGCTTAGCTCAAATCGAACGCGTCCTGAAGGCCTACCAGATGCGGACTGCAAATTTGTTAAACAAAGAAGGCATTGCCTATGTTCTGATTTTCAGAAATGACGGCTTCGAGGCTGGGGCTAGCTTAGCACACGCTCACAGCCAGATATTTGCGCTGCCGATTATTCCGAAGCGATTTCAGGACCATTCTGACCATATCGAGCAGTACTTTATAGATAAAAAGAAAGAGCCGATTGATGATATTATATCTTTCGAGCGCAATCAAAAACAGCGCATCGTTGCAGAGGATGAACATTTTTTTGTGATCTGCCCTTATGCTTCGCAGTACCCTTTTGAGGCCTGGCTAATACCCAAGCAACAGATTCAGCGTTTCGATAAATTCAACGCTGCTCAAATTGAATCCTGTGCCCACCAGCTTAAGCACCTAACTCAAAAGCTAACTGGGGCCCAAATTAGTTATAACTTTTTTATCGAAAATGGTGTCAGCCCCCACCATCGCTGCATCATTAAGCTATACGGTAGGAGCAACATTTGGGGTGGATTCGAAGTATCAACCGGAATGGTCATCAATACCGTGCCTCCCGAATCGGCTGCTGCCTGGTACCGCTCCTCCAAGTAAAACTAAAATCATAATGCTTATGCTTGCTTTTCGCTTTTTGTTTGTATAATATGATGTAGAACAAGGGGGTTGTTATAAATGCTAGCTAAGGTAAACACTATTACTAATATCGGACTCGACTGTCAATTGATTGAAGTTGAGGCCGACATGAGCAATGGCTTGCCTGGCTTTATTGTGGTCGGGCTGGCCAATAAGGCCGTCGATGAAGCCAAAGAGCGCGTCCGATCGGCTATCAAAAACTCTAGTCTTAATCTACCTCCGCGCAGAATTACCCTAAATCTAGCGCCGGCTGATTTGCCCAAGAACGGCTCGGGCTTTGATTTGGCGATGGCAGTTAGTTTGTTGGTCGCCAGCAAGCAGGTCGGGCCAATACCGGCGTCTTCGGCCTTTTTGGGTGAGCTGGGTCTAGATGGCAGCATGCGACCAGTTAACGGAGCTCTGTCGGCCGCTCAGGCTTGCAAAGAAAATGGCATCACTGATCTCTTCGTATCGGCAGCTGTGGCCAGCCAGGCTGCGCTAATAGTTGGTATCAATGTCTATCCTGTGGAATCACTTATCGGCCTTTATAAGCACCTTATTGCCGAAGCTCTGATTGCCCCACTCCCACCAACGCCAATCAAAGCCAAGCAAGCTCGAGCTGAGGTCGATATGAGTGAGGTCTATGGTCAAGATCAAGCTAAGCGCGCCATCGAGATAGCCGCCAGTGGCAACCACAACATCTTGCTTAGTGGCCCACCCGGATCTGGCAAATCGATGCTAGCCAAATCGCTAGTGGGGCTGTTGCCTGCGCCAAGCTATGAAGAGTCGCTAGAGATTACCAAAATCCATAGCCTTGCCGGGCAAAACAGCCAAGGCATTATAGCTTCTAGGCCGTACCGCAACCCGCACCACACCGCCAGCAACATTGCCCTGATTGGTGGCGGGCAGTGGCCTAAGCCAGGCGAAATTAGTTTGGCTCATCGTGGCGTGCTGTTTCTAGACGAGATACCAGAGTTTGCGCGCAATGTACTAGAGGTGCTGCGTCAGCCACTCGAGGAAGGTTGTGTAACAATTGCTCGTGCAACATCGTCTCAGAGCTACCCAGCAAGGTTTTTGCTGGTGGCCGCCCAAAACCCCTGCCCTTGTGGCTATGCCGGCGACCAAGAATCTATCTGCAGCTGTTCGCCCTCGCAGATACAGCGCTATAGCAACAAAATATCTGGCCCCTTGCTTGATAGGCTCGATCTTGTCGTCAATGTCGGTAGAGTTAAGAGGTCGCAACTGATTAACGGCGAGGCTTCGGAATCTAGCAAAGATGTGCGCAAAAGAGTCGCCAAAGCTCGAGCGATCCAGGCAAGTAGGTTCGCGGATGCGTCAATCAAAACCAATAACGAGATGAACAACAAACAAATCCAAAAATTCTGCGTGCTGCAGTCTGATGCCAGGCAATTGCTCGAGCAAGCCCTGACCAACCTCAAACTATCGGCCAGAGCCTACATGCGGGTGCTAAAAGTTAGCCGCACCATTGCCGATCTGGAATCGGCACCAGACATCGAACCGAAGCACATCGCTGAGGCGCTACAATACCGGATATAGGCTG
>CAYORQ010000017.1:0-6408 GCA_964406425.1 uncultured Candidatus Saccharibacteria bacterium
TCGGCCCACTATTTTTACTGGTGGCGGCGTTTTTTCACTTTTTTGTTGCCTCACCATTGTACGTTCGACGCTACGAGTCGAACATCAAAAAGGGTATCAACCCGATGCGCTGGCTAGAGTACTCCATAAGTTCATCGCTAATGATTACAGCGTTACTAATGATGGGTGGGCTGATTGAGCTGCCAAGCGTTGTGTTTGTTTTTACACTGAATTTTTTGATGAACATCTGGGGCCTAGAGATGGAGCGGTATAATCAGCTAACCAATAAAACCTCGTGGTTTCCTTTTAATATCGGCATTATCGCCGGTATTGTGCCGTGGATCATCGGCGGTATTTACTTCTGGGTCAGCACTAACAATGTCGCCGATTCTATTCCATGGTACGCCCAGCTAGGTTTTGTTTTAACATTTTTGCTATTTAATACTTTTGCTATCAATATGTGGCTGCAGTACAAAAAGATTGGCAAATGGAAGGACTACGCCTATGGCGAGCGGGCCTACATTTGGTTGAGCCTTATCGCCAAGTCGTCGTTGGCCTGGATACTAGTTCTTGGCACCCTGAGCGCCACTAGCTAAAGCCTTTGCGGTTAGGCTTGCTGTAAATTCTAGGCTCTTCAAAATAGAGTCTCGGTTCAAAAATAAACAACAACTCAAGGTGTTATAATTAAGCTATACTATTAATCCTTTAGGAGCACCAATGTTAGAACGATTACGAATTTTTTATAATAAGAACCGCATATCTGGCCAAAAGGTCAGGGCCGAACAAAATATCGATAAGGCTAGCAATGACAAAGAAGCTGAACTAGCCAAAGAAGCTGCCTATGAAACCGAGCAGTCCAAAAAAGACAGAACCAACAATCAGCAGTAGCCAACGAGATTAAACCGCAAAGCAATAAGCATTGACACTTATGGCTATTTGTGCTATTATATAGCTTCCAAAAAATCTTTGGATGTTCTTTCTAATTTAAGAGGTGAAAGATGTTCTGGCTTATAGTTATTTCGCTAGCCCTAGGGACCGTCATAGCGTACAAAGCGTCTAACCATTGGGAACGTGCCCATGACGAGGCCGATTTCGGTTCCAGCATTCGGAATCGGTATCTAATTCTGTCAGCGTTGAGTTTCTTATCAGCAGTAGTTCTCTTTGTGGCCTTTACGGTTGCTATATTGAACTACGGCCCGATAGGTAGGGTACAGGAACAAAGGGAGAGACAAAACTCCTTCAGTTGTAAGCTCACTAGCGGTGAGAAGATCACAGAAGGTGATGAGTTTACACTGACCTGCAAAAAGAAAGGGAACTAATGATAGACATCTATGAAGCCATTGGACTACCGCAAGTGGTTCGCAACTTCATCGTCTTTGTAGACGAGAGAGTTGATTGGGAATCATCTGCAAACGAGGTAGAGGCGCTCCAGTCTAGGAGCATTCCGCCGAAATTTGTGATGATTCCGGCATCGGATATCCCAGGTATCGATGAGCAGGACGAGTATGGTCACCACGACATCTATCGCGCCCTGTTCGACCATTTTGAGCTGACTGTTTTTCAGAAAGTACTCTGGGAAGAGGGATTTGTCGAGCATGAGCTGTACGCCGACCCTGTCAGGCTTTTAAAGACCGAGCTCGATGCCAAGCATGGTATCGATCCGCACAAGGTCTATGCCATGTCGTATCAGCCCCACGAGGGTTGTGACCATCTTGAAGAGGAAGACGCTGATGGTGGATTTACCGATTGTATCGGTCAGTTCTTGTCTCAGCTCTTCACTCTTGGCAACAGAGTCCGGCCCGTATCGGAATAAAATTTAACTGCTTTCTGGCTTTTTGCTAGATTGCCGTAAACCACCCTGAAATATGGGTGGTTTTTATTTACAAACTAGAATAAAAGTATATAATATAACTGGTTAAACCCACAGCACCTCACACAAAACAAATCACAAGCACCCGAGCCAAAGGAGGCGATATGTCTGGTGATTATAATAAAGCCCTGCAGGCCTCTGAGGCCATCAGGGCGACCTACAGCCGTGAAAAGCTAAGTAAGAGCCCAAGTCTGGTGGTCGAGTACTACCAGGCGCTCATTAAGCTCAGCGACAGCGGTGCACTAACGCCCAAGCAAGTCTGCTTTCTAATTGCCGATACGCTCGATCTGGAGTCAATTAGACGCAATTACGACATCGAGTCTATCGCTATCGATGCTGGATTGCTGGAGCTTCCAGACAGGCATATCGATGGCAAGCCAGCCGAGCGCTGGGAACTACTCAAAATCTGGATTGCCGAAATGCCATCCAATTATTAATAAGCTGGTTATAACGACCAGCTTATTTTATTTGCCCGCAGTTTATAATAACTTCACCAAATGTAGTATAGTAGCTATAAGATGAACCACAACATCCCTAACTACGCTTTTATCGATAGCCAAAACCTCAACCTCGGCATCCGCTCGCAGGGCTGGAAGCTCGACCACCGCAAACTGCGCTTGTACCTCAAAAACAAGTACAACATCGACAAGGCTTTTATATTTATCGGTCATGTCACCGACAACCAAAGCCTCTATGATGAGCTCGAGCAGGCCGGCTTTATACTGGTATTCAAGCCAACTGTCGGTTATATGGAAAACGGCAAAGAGGTCGTCAAGGGCAATGTCGATGCCGAGCTAGTTTTACACGCCGCCGCTATTGAGTACAGCAATTACGACAAAGCGGTCATCATCACCGGCGACGGCGATTTTAATTGCCTCATCCAATACCTCAGTCAAAAAGGCAAATTGCTCAATCTTTTGGTTCCGAGCGACAGGTTCTCGAAATTACTCAGTAGCCATACCAAAAAAATCGTCAAAATGAGCGAGCTACGCAGTAAGCTCGAGCTGCGGGCACGAAAGCGCAAGCCGTCGCCCGCGATTACTCCGTCTCCGAATCCGACTCCGAATCCGACAAGCACTGCTACGCCGCAAGGCCAGCCAAAGCAGCCTTTCAAGCCTAATAACCAATCTAAACCCCAAGATAATATTCAGAATACGCCTAGATAAATTAGTTTAATTTAAGCAAAAAAATAACCAGGAGTAGCTTTCGGTCGAAACCTTTGGCCTGCCTGGTTTGGTGATATATCCAATATACCAAAAGCCACTGCCAAGGTCAATACATTGCCTCACTATAACAAACAAAAGCAGCGAATGTAATTATCCGCTGCTTATCGTTGTTAGTAATTGTTGTTAGTTATTGAGCTGGAGCTGGGGTTGGTGGAAGACCACAAGTAATCTTGGCGGCTTCTTCTGTTGAGACGACGAACATTATTAAGCTTATCATCTGGTCGGTATCACCAGCTTTCGGTTTTTGCAAGACAATATCGAAGTGATCAACTGGGTTGTCTGTAGTAAGTGCTAATAGTGTTTTCGAAAACTGATCTGGATTTTTTAAGAGTCCGTTCACACCTAGAGAGTACTCAATAGCGATTACTTCGCTGTTTCGCACATCGTAGATCGGACCGACGGGGATGTTTTTGGTTTCAATGTACTGCTTGCCACGGCCAACTACGCACTCATTGAGTACAATGGTTTCTTTGGGCAGGTCGATGCGCTTAGGGGCTGCTGCCTCGGCATTTTTCTTATCGTTGGCTTTATCGGCAGTCTGTTTGCCATTCTGTTTACCATATAAAAATGCGCCGAAAGACGAACCCGCGAGCAGTGCAATAATAAGTACGAAAATCAAGGCGGCCTTGATACCAGTTTTGTTAGTTTGTGGGGCCTGATGTACGGGACCGGAGCCTATAGGGCCTGCACCGACGCTGTCGATGTTGTTGTTGTTGTTATTATTATCCATAAGCTTTATTATAGTAGTGTATGTTTACCATTGTCAACAACTATAATCAAAATAGCCAATACACTCTGTTGGGGCAGCTGCGTTGGGTGCTATTGTTGCCTTGTATTTATGCCGGCCCGACAACGAACCGATTAATCCGTAGCGCCACATAATGGCGATTCGATTATTACCCAGGCTCAAAATATCCTCAAAGGTACTGATATCTTTCATGCTAGTTTCGCTGGTGCCACTACTTGTAGTGAGTATTGTTCTGGTGGGACGAGGACGGGCCTTGCTACTAGATGCTGCCATAAAGAAGCAAGAGGTGGTAGCTGACAGTATTGCCGGTAAGTTCAATGTTTTCCTCGAAGATCGCATCAGGGCGGTAGTTTTGGAGTCAAGATTAATGGCCCTAGCAAACTCCAATCCCGCGCTAACTAGCAAAGATTTCGCAGCACTCATCCAGCAAGATAAAAGCATTCAGGAAATTATACTTTTGGACCCAAAAGGTGTTCAGCAAGTAAAAGTCGATGCCAAAGGCTCGGATTTTACCCCATCGGACCGCTCGTCGTCCGATGCATTTAAGGCCGTTGGATTGCTAGAGGGTAGGTATTTTGTAAGCTCCGTTAGCTACGGCCAAGACAACGAGACATCAATTACGATTGCCGTTCCGATACTGCCCAGCGAGCTCAGCCAGACCCTAGATGGAGGCACTCGCTCGGCATCTAGCCCCAGAATTACTTCTGATCAATTTCTTGGTGTTATCGTCGTCAAATACAACATCGGCGATTTGTGGCGAGATGTGCTCACGACAACTATCGGCAAAGATGGCTACGCCTATGTGGTCGATAGTCTTGGTAATCTCGTGGCCCACCCAGATTCAAACTTTTTGGCAAACAACCAAAAAATACCCAATGTCGAAGCCGTCAAAAACTATATTAACGATGATGTCAGAACCAAGCCCACCACCTCTGAAAAGGGCGTTAGTGTTGTTAGTACGCCCAGAAAGCTCTCCAGTAACAGCTGGGCAGTAATAGTTCAGGAGCCAGTTTCGAGTGTTTATTCGGGTATCAACTCGTTTATTGAGTTATCGGTGATTATTATTGTATCCTCGGCGCTATTTGCAATCGTCCTAAGTTTGATATTCCGCAAACAGCTACTCGGCCCCATCAAGCAGCTGCTAATAGGCACCAAAAAGATCAGTGAGGGCGACTATAGCTATACCGTTAAAGTTAAATCTAACGACGAGCTGCGATATTTGGCCGAAACCTTCAATAGTATGTCGCAAAATATCAATAAGCTCGTTGGCGATCTGAAAATCAAAAACGCCGACCTCGACAAAGCCACCGACCAGCTCAGTGAGGCCAACGACAAGCTTCAGCAAGCCGATACCACCAAAGACGAGTTTATATCGATGGCCTCGCACCAGCTGGGCACTCCGCTGGCGACCATCGAGGGCTATCTGAGTATGGTCAGCCAAGGTTACTACGGTCCTCTCAACGAAAAGCTGGCTACGACAGTCAATAAGGCAATTGGCCGAACCCAAGTTATGAAAGGCCTACTAATGGACTTTTTGGATGTCAGCCGCATGACGGCCAATAAGTTTTACCTCGATATCGAGCCAACTGATTTTAATAAAATCATCGCCGAGGAGGTTGGCGCCCTAAAAGCTTCGGCTGACGAAGCCAAGGTCGAGCTAGCCTACCACGCCCCAGAGCAAGCCCCACCACTAATTAACCTCGACGAGCACAAAACCCGCCAGGCCATCATGAACCTCATCACCAACGCTATCAATTACACCAAGGGAGGCAAGGTCGATGTCTTTTTGCGCTACGATAGTACCAATGCCCAGTACACCGTGGTCGATAACGGCATCGGCGTGCCAGACGAACAAAAGTCGAAGTTATTTAAAAAGTTTTATCGTGCCGACAATGCCAAAGAGACCCTACCAACCGGCACGGGCCTAGGGCTATACCTAGTTAAGCGCGTTGTTGAAGACCAGGGTGGCAAAATCATCTTCCATAGTGAAGTCGGCAAGGGCTCGACCTTCGGCTTTGTACTACCTCTCAATACCAAGCTGCCGCTTGGGCAGTACCTGGCGCCGTCCAATAGTGCCGACGAGTCGGCCTGAGGTATGAAGCGCACTGTCGTGCTAAAATAGCTTATATGAAACTATCTATTTTTGGAGCCAGTGGTAAAACCGGCGTAGAGCTGGCAATACTTGCCTCACAAGCCGGCTATAGTATTACGGCCTGCGATATATACAAAAACCCCAAGCTTGAAGGCCTCAAGAATTTAGAATTTATCGAACTTAGCGTACTAGATCCTAAAGCCGTCAGTGCAGCCATAAAAGGCGCCGACGCTGTTATTAGTGAGCTCGGGGTTAAGATTGGCAGTTCTGAGCCGGTGCTCTCAGAGGGCAATAAAAATATCGTCTCGGCCATGCAAAAACACAAAATCAAACGGCTCATCACCCAGTCGGCTTTTGGTGCGGCTGATTCTTGGCAGAGCTTGCCTTTTTATTACAAGCTAGTTCACAAAACTTTGCTAGGGCCGATGTCTAAAGATAAAGACAAAATGGAAAAAATCGTAGCTAGCTCGGGCCTGGATTACACAATTATTCG